>NZ_JBJDMY010000023.1:0-43091 GCF_044900305.1 Agrobacterium sp. NPDC089420
CCCTGATCGCATCGCAAACCTCCGGTTTGCACCAGAGATTCAGATTCATCGCGTTTTGGGAAGGCCAAAGAGTCGAGATCAGCGAGGCGGCGTATAATGCCACTGGGCCTTATGATCATTCGACTAGGCAAGAATGGCGTTCGAGGTGAACTCCGTGCCGTGGTCAGAGACGATCATGCCGGGTTGCCACGCCTCTCGATGAGGGTCGTCAGTTCTCGCGCTACGCGACGCCCGGAGGTGTCGGGGATGGCGGCCAGGCACTTGCGCGTCACATCGTCGACGACATTGAGAACGCGGAAGCGCCCGCTGCAGGCGAACGGGTCATGCACGAAATCCAGAAACCAGCGGGCATTGGCCTTCGCCTCGACGAGGATCGGTGCACGCGTGCCGACGGGTTTTCCGCTTGTGAACGGAAAGTCCTTCCTCGCGATAGAGCCGGTAGATGCGATTGATCCCGGACGATTCTCCGTCCCGTCGGAGGAGGACGAACGGTCGCCGATAGCCGAAACGCCGCCGCTCATTGGCGCAGCTTCGCCCGCAATCCTACCTCCGGCGGTCCACTTGACCGATAACGGATCGTCTTGCGGTCGGTGGATATGATCGGGCGGGCCCGTCGGTCCGAGAGGCCCATCACGGCCTTCAGATGCGCAACGGCGTCACGCTTGGCGGCAGGCCCTACCATTTCTTGAAAGAAGCTCGCGAAGTGCGGCTGTATCCAGCATCCTGTTCAAGCACGTTCCCATCAGGCGTTCTGCGGTGACAGGCTTTGCCTCGAAACCAACAGCGCCTAAATGGTCGATCACCGGCGAAGCGAAAATCTGCCCGGTGATAACTGTTGTCATGAAGACTGCAGTGCCGCGATGTAAATCACTCTGGCAACACACAGATAGCACTTATTGGTTCCTCGGATAGAAACGGGTGTAAAGTCCCGCGTATCGTTATTCACCCTACGAATGACGCGCCATAAAAACATTCATTTGATAAATCGTTTGAGCCTTCCAATAATCACCGTATTGCTGCTGGCAGAGAACCAATGGCCTGCAAGGTCATAAGCATAAAAAAGGGAACGAGATGAAATTGAGAGCTTTTCTGTTCTGTCTGGCAAGTACCGCCAGCTTGATTGCCTGTCCTGTTGTCGCAAAGGATCTTATCATAGGTCTCAGCGGAACGGTAACGTCTATCGATCCACACTTCTATAATGCTTCCCCCAATAACAGCATTGCCATGCAGATATTCGACAGACTGACGGAGCGCACGGCTGAGGGGCAATTGGTCGAAGGCTTGGCGCGCAAGTGGGAAGCAGTATCGGAAACAAAGTGGCGTTTTACGTTGCGCGAGGGCGTGAAATGGCACGATGGTAAACCTTTCACTTCCGATGATGTCGTGTTTACGCTCAGTCGCGCTGGTAGTGTGCCGAACAGCCCGGGCGGCTTCGGCGGCTTCGTGAGAAACATCGTGAGTGTCGAAGCCGATGGAGATATGGCGGTCATCATCAATACGAAGACGCCCGCACCAACCCTTCCGGGAGATGTTGCCAATATTGCCATTGTGTCGCGCCACGCAGGCGAGGGCGCCGATACAGTGGATTACAATTCCGGTAAGGCTGCTATCGGTACCGGAGCATTTCGTTTTTCCACATTCAAGCAGGGTATTGAGGTTGCACTCGAGCGCAATCCCGACTGGTGGGGGAAGAAAGTTGTCTGGGATCATGCAACATACCGCATGATCTCCAGCGCCAGCGCGCGTACAACCGCAATTCTGGCGGGTGATGTCGACATAATCGATGCTCCCGCAGCAACCGACATCCCGCGCTTCATATCCACCGAAAGCCTCAAATTGGTCAGCACCCCTGGCCTGCGCGTAATCTATCTGGCACCTTCCGCTTCCGGTGATGCCTGGAAGGCCAATGTGAAGGGCGCAAACGGAGAAATGCTGGAGGCAAATCCCCTTGCCGATCTGCGTGTGCGTAATGCGCTCTCGGTGGCGATCAATCGAGAGGGCATCGTCGACAAGATCATGGAAGGCACCGCCACCGCTTCGGGACAATGGCTCCCGAAGGGAGCCTTCTCATATTCTCCCGATATTCAGCCACCCAAGCAGGAACCTGCTACCGCAAAGAAGATGCTTGCTGATGCAGGGTTCCCCAATGGTTTCCAACTCATCGTTCACGTTCCTAATGATCGCTACCCCAATGCGCCCGCCGTCGTGCAGGCCGTTGCCCAGATGTGGACGAGAATTGGCGTGAAAACCAATGTGGAGGCTCTTCCGTGGACGACCTTTTCGTCGCGCAAATCGGAATTCGCCATGAAGCTTCTTGGGCTCGGCAATGCTACTTATGATGCGAGCTCGATGCTGGTCAACGTCCTAGGCACCGTCGATCCGAAGCGCGGACTGGGGGCTGCCAACGACAGCGGATACTCCAACCCAAGGCTTGACGATCTCGTCGCCAAGGCAATGACAATTTACGATGACAAGGCGCGTGAGGCGGCGCTTATCAATGCGGTGAAGATCGCTGTGAATGACGGAGCGATTATCCCTCTTTATCAGCAGAGCAATGCATGGGTTGCTCGCAAAGGACTGTCATATGCACCGCGCATCGACGAGCGCACGTTGGCCAAGGATATCTCTGAGTAAGACAAAGACTTGAGTGGCTGGTGGCCCTGTCGCCAGCCTGCGCTTCCTCCAGCAGATCACGTCGCAGAACCGGATTCTTGGCGCGTTGGCGTGGAACTATCGGCTACAAATGCAACATGTGAGATGTCGCGCGCCGGCGCGCGCGACACAGCAGTCGTCCATCTCATCAATAGCAAGAGGGCATCATGACCCTATGGATTATACAGCGCCTGCTGCAAGCGATCTTGGTCGCTTTGGCAATGGCTCTGATCGTGTTCATCGGCCTTCACCTGATCGGCAGTCCGATAGAGACGCTGCTTCCTGCAGAAGCAACTCACGAAGATCGCCTCAGACTGATTGCCGATTTTGGTCTCGACCGGCCTCTTTACGAACAGTTCTTCCTGTTCCTGAAAGGTATTCTTCAGGGCAACCTCGGAACGAGCTATGTCTATAAGGAACCCGCCGTCGAACTGATACTTTCGCGCCTGCCCGCAACGCTGGAGCTTGCCTTTGCTGCTGTCCTGCTTTCGCTCATCGTTGGTGTGCCGCTTGGCCTCGCCGCCGGGTGGAAACCGGAAAGTCCCTTCGCCCGGATGATCATGATCGGTTCGATCTTCGGCTTCAGCCTACCAATCTTCTGGATCGCAATCCTTTTGATCATGACCTTCAGCGTCCAGTTCGGCTGGTTGCCAAGTTCAGGGCGGGGCACGACCAAAAGCATCTTTGGTGTGCCGTGGTCCTTCATCACGCTGGATGGCCTCCGCCACATGCTTCTGCCGGCCGTCAGTCTATCTCTTTTCAATATCTCCGTGGTCACGCGGCTCACCGAGGCTGGCGTCCGCGAAGCAATGTCCAGCGAGTATGTGAAATTCGCCAGAGCAAAAGGCCTCACACCGCAGCGCATTCTCGGCGTCCACGTTCTCAAAAACGTCATGATCCCGGTCGTCACGGTGGTTGGCCTCGATATCGGCCAGACGATCGCGTTTTCCATCGTAACCGAAACCATCTTTGCGTGGCCTGGTGTGGGCAAGATCATCATCGACAGTATCGCTGCGCTCGACCGCCCTGTGATTGTGGCTTATCTCATGCTGGTGGTCATCATGTTCGTCATTATCAATCTTGTCGTGGATGTCACCTACCGCCTGCTCGATCCACGCATCCGCCTTCAGGGAGAGTGACGTGCGCGCCATTTTGAGCCCACCCAAATTCTGGTCCGGCCTGCAATTCCTACGGCAGTTTTCCCGCTCGTCACTGGCGGTTTTCGGGCTGATAACAATCATATTGATCGTTCTCTTGGCGATCTTTGCGCCGTTACTATCACCACAAAATCCTTACGACCTCATGCAACTGGACATCATGGACGGACGCATGGCACCGGGAACCGAGTCCTCTGTCGGGTTTACCTTCCTTTTCGGCTCTGACGATCAGGGCCGCGATATGCTCTCGGCCATTCTGTATGGGCTAAGAATTAGCCTCATTGTCGGGATGGGTTCCGCCGCTTTCGCTTTCCTGATCGGAACCGCTTTCGGGCTGATTGCTGCCTATGCCGGAGGCAGGATCGAGACCGTAATGATGCGCATTGTCGACCTCCAACTCTCCTTTCCGACCATTCTTTCAGCGCTTCTGATCCTGGCACTTCTCGGAAAAAGCGTGGGTAATGTCGTCTTCGCCATCGTCCTCGTGGAATGGGCAACGTATGCCCGCACGGCCCGCGGCGCAGCCCTGACGGAACTTCGCCGAGAATATGTGGAGGCAGCCAGATTGCTGCGCATGTCGCATCGGAACATTTTGTTCCGCCAACTCCTCCCGAACTGTCTTTCTCCTCTGGTCGTACTCCTGACGATGCAGGTCGCGCGCGCGATCACGCTGGAAGCTACGTTGAGTTTCCTCGGGCTTGGCGTACCGGTGACGGAACCCTCGCTCGGGCTTCTGATCTCCAGCGGCTACGAGTTCATGCTCTCGGGCACGTACTGGATTGCTCTCTTTCCTGGAATAGCGCTGCTTGTGACGATTTTCGCAATAAATCTGGTCGGTGACCGGTTGCGTCAATTGCTAGATCCGAAGGCTGCACAGAAATGACCGCTATACTTGAAATCAAATGCTTGAAGGCCGAAGTTATGAGCGATCGGGGCCGCATTACCCTCATCGACGATATCAATCTGAACCTCGCCGCCGGTGAAGTCATGGGACTTGTCGGTGAATCCGGGTCGGGAAAATCCGTGACCGGCCTGTCCATTATGGGATTGATAGAAAAGCCGGTACAGGTCACGGGTGGACAAATTCTTTTCAAGGGACAGGATCTGCGGACGCTCCCCCAAAAAGAGATGAGATCCATCCGCGGCAACCGCATCGCCATGATCTTTCAGGATCCAATGTCCACGCTCAATCCCGTGCTGCGTATCGATACGCAGATGATGGAAGTGGTGCACACTCACGAGGCCGTAAGCAAACAGACTGCGCGGGAGCGTGCACGAGACGCCTTGGGTATGGTTGGAATTCCCAGTCCTGAAGAGAGGTTGAGCGCCTATCCGCATCAGTTTTCCGGCGGCATGCGGCAGCGTGTGGCGATTGCTATTGCTCTTATGATGTCACCCGATCTCATCATTGCCGATGAGCCGACGACCGCGCTCGACGTGACGATCCAGGCGCAGATTCTTTCCATCGTACAGAAACTTGCCCGCGAAAAAGGGACCGCCTTGATTTGGGTCACCCATGATCTCTCGGTCGTTGCAGGCTTGTCTGAAAAGCTCTCCGTCATGTATGCGGGCCGCATCGTAGAGCAAGGATCGACCGCGGCTCTACTCCGACGCCCGCTACATCCCTACACAAACGGGCTGATTGCAAGCCTACCTGCTCATAACAGGCGAGGTTCCAGGCTCAAGCAGATAACCGGCACGACCCCGTCGTTCGCCAACATGCCAAAAGGATGCGCGTTTCATTCTCGCTGTTCCTTCGCAACGGATATCTGTCTCAGTTCTCCGTCGCTGGAGTTGATGGAAGGCCGCCTTCTTCGCTGTTTTCACCCCGTCATCGAAGGCGCGTCATCATGAGCAATCGATTGGAAGTTCGCAATGTCAGCAAGTGCTTCAGCCGCAAATCCGGCATGGTTGAACGTGGTGCAGAGTTTATTGGCCTGAAAGCTCCCAATCCCATAGTCCGTGCACTGGACGACGTGAGCTTATCCGTTGCTGAAGGTGAAGTGGTCGGTATCGTTGGAGAATCCGGTTGTGGTAAATCGACACTCGGCCGGGTCATTGCGGGCCTCCTGCAAGCCTCCGAAGGCTCGGTTCTCCTCCGGGGGAAACGGCTGGAGGACATGTCCGGAAAAGAGGCAGAGGATGCTGGGCTAAAAGTCCAGATGATTTTCCAGGACCCGTCTTCGTCTCTCAATCCCCGACAGCGTGTGCGCGACATCATCGGCGCCGCCCCACTTCATCACGGAATGACTACAGTACACGAACTCGATGATTATGTTAGCCAGCAGATGGTCCGGTCGGGCCTCGACCCTTCGATGGCAAATCGTTTTCCACACCAGTTTAGTGGCGGCCAGCGCCAGCGTATCGGGATTGCCCGCGCTCTGGCCGTTCAGCCGGATGTGCTGATTTGCGATGAGTCCGTTGCGGCTCTCGACGTTTCGATCCAGGCACAGATTCTCAATCTGTTTCTCGATCTGAGAGAGCAGCTTGATCTCACCTATCTATTCATCAGCCACGACCTCTCCGTTGTCGAGCATATTTCCGATCGCGTTGTCGTCATGTATCTGGGACGTGTCGTTGAAGAGGCACCCGTCGGCGAACTATTTTCCAATCCAAACCATCCCTATACCCGAGCGCTTCTTCAGGAGAGGCCAAGTCTCGATCTTGCTCAACGGCAATTTTCGGCGATTGAGGGAGAAATACCCAGTCCACTTTCGCCTCCCTCGGGATGTCATTTCCATCCTCGGTGCCCAATGGCAATGGAACTGTGTCGGGTCGAACGCCCGGAACTTCGTTCCCTTGGCTTAAAACACAAGAGCGCCTGCCACCTGAACGATTGAGCCTCCCGCAATCGATATCTTTAACCTTAGAAGGATGCATTATGCCTGTTTCAGCACCACTGGGCCATTTGTCCCAACCCGCCAGTAATGAATTTCCCGCACGGGACTGGGCAACGGTCGAATTCCCTGAAGTACATGGCCTTTCTGCCGATGTGCATGCGAAGGTTGACGCCATACTCGATGGCCTGCCGACGACATCCTTTATGGTGGTCTTGCGAGGGCGAGTTCTTTATAGCTACGGTGACACATCCGAGGTGAGCTACCTCGCTTCGACAAGAAAAAGCATTCTCTCGATGCTTATGGGCAAGGCTGTTGCCGAAGGGAAGATCGACCTCGACCTGACCATGGCGGATCTGAATATCGATGAGGATCACAGTCTTCTCCCTATCGAAAAGACAGCGACGTTACGCAATCTTCTAATCAGCAGCTCGGGTGTCTACCATCAACCGGGAAGTCCTGGCAGCAATACGAAGAACATCCCGGAACGCGGTTCAAAAAAGCCTGGGGCATACTTTCACTATAATAATTGGGATTTCAACGTCCTCGGTGCCGTCTTCGAACAGCTGACTGGCCGCAGCGTCTTTAAAGCTTTCGAGGAAGATTTTGCAGGCCCGATGGAAATGCAGGATTTCGATCCGGCGCGCCAACGTATGATGGGATACGAAGGAACATCGCGCTACCTAGCATACCACTTTTTCCTTTCCGCGCGAGACATGGCACGGCTGGGGCTGGCGATGGTGCGAGAGGGGCGTTGGCGGGATGAGGAGATCGTACCGGCCGAGTGGGTTTCGGAGAGCACGCAGATTCGCGTACCAGCGGATAAGTTGAACGAAAGCGAAAGGTCTCGGATCGCCGGTTACAGTTATCTCTGGTGGATTCCGGTTGTGACAAATGACACACCGGAGTGGAAAGGTGCCTGCGTTGCCTCTGGCCATTTCGGACAGTTTATCCTGTGCCTGCCCGCGCTCGATATGGTCTTCGTCAACAGACGGGCGATCCCGGACGAGCTCGCCATTGCGCGTAATGACGGTAGCTTCAAGGAAGAGCTTCCTGCCGTCACGATGGAGGATTTCCTAAGTGTTGCCGATCAGTTCATTAAGGCGAAACTGAATGCGCACTGAGCGATGTTCTGTGGGCCGACGTCTTTTCTAGGGGCGGTCTTCAGTAAAACATGCAGAGATTTGTTTGCGTAGCCAAAGGCTTGCTGGATCGTGTTCCTTTTCGGCAAGCCAGATCATGCTGGTGGATTGCTTTTCTTCGGCGAAAGGCGATTCCAGTATCAGCAGTTCGCGCGAACGTTCAAAAAGCTTCGCGACACTTTCGGGCATGATGGCAACGAGATCGCTGCGCGCAACGATGGCGACCGCAGCGGAAAAATGCGGAACGACAGCCACCACTCTGCGCTCCAGTCCCATAGCATCCAACCGCTCGTCAATCCAACCACGGCGGCTCGGCGCCGAGGTCACTTTAACATGCCCGAGGGATAGCAAGGCATCGAGAGTGAGAGCTTTCTTTGCTGCTGGGTTTTGCGCCGACATAATGCAGACCCTTCTCTCGGTGAAGAGGGAGGTACAGCGATAGCGGGCGGGGAAATTATCCGCCGTCATAACTGCGACATCGATGGCACCCTCATCGAGATGCTCCTGTACCACCGGAAGAAAGTTTCTATTATTGGCAACCCCCGTACGCGGCATGTGGATGACTTCCAGAACGCAATGTTCGGCTTTGGATCGAACACGTTCTACGAGACGTGGCATCAGGACGACCGAGAAATAATCGTTCATGCCAATTCTAAAGGTGCGATGAGATGTTGTCGGTTCGAAAGTGAGCCGTGATAACATGACGGATTCTGTGTCCTCAATAATGCGCCTTACGGCAGGAAATATCTCGGTACAAAATTGCGTCATGACGAAGCCGCCAGAGGTCTTTTTGAACAATTCGTCGCCAGTTATTGCGCGCACGCGCTTCAAAGCGTGGCTCATGGCAGGCTGCGAAAGGCCAATATACGCACCGGCGGCGGTCATGTTTCCCTTCACAACCAGCGCGTAGATCACTTTGAGAAGATTGAGGTCGATGGCTCCCAATTGAAACCGCTGCATAGTAAATCCTGTCCGCCTCGGTAAAACTCTACGGTAATCACACTGACATGGATCCCGTCTCGAAAAATAGAAGTCTGCTTCCTCACGAGTAATAAACAAGTGACACCGGCCGCAAAAAGGAGTGCAAGTCCGTACCCGGTCATCCCTTTTTCCGGATTGACAGTTCCGCTGGCAAAATGGGGTCGGGGAGGAATGCCCAGGTAACCAGCTTCTCTAAGGCGTTGGAGCGGGATTGCAGGCGAAAACCGTGTGCAGTTTTCGCCTGCAATCCCGCTCCAACTTTATGATGTAGATTGGTATTCAGATTTCAGGTCCGATCGGACCTGAAATCGTCCTGGGCTGGCAACGCTCCTCGTGGCGAAATGTAGATAAAAACAAGTATTATGTGAATGTAAATAGTCGAAGTATTATTGCGTCAGGTGCATAAACTATATCTCGTATCATGATCTCAGACAGTTCGGCGGCCTCTATCTGTAGAGGTTGCGAGCGTGTGCTTCGCGAGGGCAAAATGCGCAACAAAAAAGGGCGGTCCGAAAACCGCCCCAAGCTATTGCCGGTATTCCGTCTGTTTATGCGGAACGCTCTTCATTCGCATTCGGCCGCCAGGTGATGAGTTTTTTCTCGGCGACATCAAGGATAAGGTCGATGATCAAAACGAAGACGGCAAGGATGATGATACCGGCAAACACGCCAACTGCATCGAAGTTGCCTTCAGAACGGGCAATCAGGTAACCGAGGCCTGCCGAAGCCCCCAGATATTCGCCGATGATCGCGCCCACCACTGCGAAGCCGACAGAGGTGCGCAGCGACGACAGGATCCAGCTCGCGGCAGCCGGGAAGTAGACGTGCCGCAACAGGTCGGAGCGCTTGGCACCGAGAATGCGGGCATTCGACAGAACAACGGGGTTCACTTCGCGCACGCCCTGCATGGCGTTGAAGAAGGTAACGAAGAACACCAGAGTAACGGCGAGCGCAACCTTGGACCACAGGCCGAGGCCAAGCCAGAGAACAAAGATAGGAGCCAGAACCACACGCGGAATGGCGTTCACGGCCTTGATGAATGGGTCGAGAACACGGGCGACAAATGGGCTGAGCCCTAGCCAGACGCCCGCGCCGACGCCGAGACCCGTACCAATGAGATAACCAAGCACTGTTTCACTGAGGGTGATGCCGACATGTTTGTAAAAACCGGCATCGGCAACCCAGTTGATCACCTGCTTGACGATGTCAAAAGGCGCCGGGAAGAAGAAGCGGTCGATCGCGCCGGTTGAAACGCCTAGCTGCCATCCGCCAAGGAATACGACCAGGAGTAAGACCTGGATGATGCGAACATTAATGGCTTGCATAGCTTTTCTCCACCTCGCCGCGCAGGGATGCCCAGATGTCGCGGTACAGAGTCATGAATTTCGGATCGAGTTTGATCTCCGCGACGTTGCGGGGCCGTTCCAGATCGACAGGGAAGCTTTCGATAACGCGACTTTTCGGACCGGCCGCGAGAACGACGACGCGGTCTCCGAGCGCGATTGCCTCTTCAAGATCATGCGTGATCATGACCACGGCGCGGCGGTCCTCCTGCCACAGCCGCAGCAGTTCGTTCTGCATCAGATGGCGGGTATGGATATCCAGTGCGGAGAAGGGTTCGTCCATCAGGATGACCTTTGGCTCGGTGATGAGCGCCTGCGCCATCTGCACGCGTTTGCGCTGTCCGCCCGAAAGCTGGTGCGGAAAACGGTTCTCGAAACCTTTCAGGCCGACCTTTTCGAGCCAGGCCAGAACCTTTACACGCCGTTCGTCTTCGGTAACGCCCCGGAACAACAAGCCAAGCTCGACGTTCTGATAAGCTGTCTTCCAGGGAAGAAGTGCATCCTGCTGGAAGAGGTACCCAATATTGTTCTGCACGCCCTGAACGGTTGCGTCATCAATGCTGACCGACCCTTTGGCAGGTTTCAACAGTCCTGCAATCGCATTGAGAATGGTCGATTTACCGCAGCCGGTCGGTCCGACGATAGAGAGAAACTCTCCATCGCCGACCTTGAGGTTCACGTCCTGGACGGCAACGAACGAACCAAAAGCCATGGTTACATTGTCGATTACCACCATTGATTTAGGTTCGGATTGTGCCACAGGCGTTAACTTTCTAACTGACGAAGACATGGATCGGCTTTCAGTTTGCGGCCTTCGAGGCGGCGGCCTCGACGAACTTGTTGGTATAGGTCGAGTTGAGATCGATCGTTGCTTTCGCGACCGCTTCGTTGAAGCTCTTGAGGACCGCCAGGGGCGTTTCCAGATCGGCGGGTACGAACTTCCCGTCTTCAGAGAAGATCGCCTTGGCGGCTTCGACAGCCTTGATGTAAGTCTGCTTGTCGCCCGACACGAAATCATCGGGAAGCTTTGCGACGATTTCTTCCGCGGAATGCTGCTTCATCCAGTGCAGCGCCCGGACCGTGGCATTGGTCACTTTCTGGATCACTTCGGGATTGGCATTGATGTAGTCCTGCGTCGCGTAAAGGACCGATGTCGGATAAATGCCGCCATAAACATCCTTGGCGCCCTGATCGCTTCGCGCGTCGATGAGGATCTTGCCTAAGCCTCGCTCGACGACAATCGTGGCTGCGGGATCGTAGTTGACGAGCAGATCGATTTTTCCCTGCTGTAGAGCGGCAACGGCCGCAGCACCTGAACCGACACCGATGATGGAGATGTCGTTATCACTGAGGTTGTGTTCCTTCAGGTAGTAGCGGATGAAGAAATCGGAGGATGAGCCGGGAGATGTGATGCCAACCTTCTTGCCCTTGATGGTTTCGGGCTTCGCCGGATCGAAGTCTGTGTCGTTCTTTCCGGCAAGCACCAGGCCCGAGTTGCGGGCAAGCATGACGAAGCCGACGACGTGCTTGTTCTGCGACTGCATCTGGATCGTGTGATCGTAGAAACCGACGGCGACGTCGGTGGAGCCGGCAACCAGCGCCTGCAGCACCTTCGATCCGCCCTGGGCAAAGTTCTCGGTGGTTACATCGAGACCTTCGTCCTTATAGAAGCCGAGGCTGGCTGCCACGGGAAAGGGCAGGTTGTTGAGGTTGTATGAGCCTACGCTCATTCTGACGGATTCGGCATTCGCAGATGCTGCCAGCGCACAGAGCGCCGCGGTTGCAAGCAGGTATTTACGCATGAGGGTCTCCTCCCTGTTTCATGTTTTGTGTCAATATGGCTATATTTAAGCTGCGTCTTCAATCGCAGCGGTCGGCTTGGCGAAGGCGAAGCCTTCGAAAAGTCTGCGCGCCGTTCTGACAAGCCCGGCGGTTATTGCTCCATCCCGCATTTCCAGCTGCACGTCGAGACGGCCGGCGGGGTGTTCGATGCGGATCTGGGTCGGCACGGAAAGGCGGCCTGCCAAATCGTAGGCAACCGAGCCTTCGGTCACGGCCGCGGTCGCGATGCCGACGGCGCCGGTCGTCGCCAGTGCGGGATGACATTCATTCGGCATGAAGTATCGTACCGAAAGAGTGCCGCCCCTGCGGGCGGGCGCGACGAGCACGGGCTTTGGAATGACCATGTCCGTGACATCACCCATGCCCATCAGCTTGCCGGCCTGAATGCGGATGCGTGTCATGCGCTCGATGAGATCGCTCTTGGCGGTGAGCGCCTGCGGGTCCTCATAGCCGGTCAGGCCTAGATCTACCGCGCGCATCAGCACCATCGGAATGGCGCAATCGATGGCCGTCACCTTCACGCCGTCGATCATGTCTACGGCTTTGCCTGTCGGCAGCAACCTGCCGGTTTTTGCGCCCGCAGCATCCATGAACGTCAAGGCGATCGGCGCTGCGAGGCCCGGCACACCATCGATCGAAGCGTCGCCGAGATAGATAACTTCGCGGCCGCGTGTCGGAACCTTCGCCTCGATCAGCTTGCCGGTATTGACGTTGTGAATGCGCACCAGCGTGTCGCTGCCATGGGCCTCGACAAGCCCGGCCTCGATCGCGAAGGGGCCGACGGCAGCGAGCATATTTCCGCAATTGGGCGAATAGTCGACATATTGCCTGTCGGTGCGGACCTGCGCGAAAAGATAGTCGATATCCGCACCCTTGACCGTGGAAGGGCCAATGATCGCCACTTTCGATGTGACCGGATTGCCGCCGCCGATGCCATCGATCTGCAACGGATGGCCGGACCCCATGATGGAGAGGAGGGCCGCGTCCCGTTCGGCTTGATCGTGGGGAAGATCGGATGCGAGAAAGAACGGTCCACGCGATGTTCCGCCGCGCATCAGCACACAGGGTATCTTGAGTAGATCGTTCATGGGAGGAAGCCTCAATCTTGCATTTGGTGGATCAATGCGCTGCGTTGTTGCAATATGGGGAAAAAAGTATAATCTGTTAAATGCAATGTTCGGAGGTTTTATTGCGATATGAGCATCAATTGCGAAATTCTTGATTTGCGGGCTTTTCAAGCAGTGGTTGAATTGGAGAGCTTTCACAGAGCGGCTGATGCGCTGCATATCTCGCAACCGGCACTCACCCGGCGTATCCAGAAACTGGAGCAGGCCATCGGTGCGCCGCTTCTCGAAAGGACCACACGCCATGTCGCTCCAACGGCGATGGGCCAGGAGGTCATGCCGCTTGTCCGGCGCATGCTGGAGGAATTTGACGGATCGCTTTTTGCAATGAAGGACGGTGCGCAGCGGCGCGGCCTTATTACCATGGCATGTGTTCCGACTGCGGCATTCTACTTTCTACCCACCGTCATCAAGACATTCAGCCAGCAATATCCGCATATTCGGCTGCGTATCAGGGACCTGACGGCAAACGAGGGCTTGCAGGCGGTTGCCCGTGGCGAGGTGGAGTTCGGAATTAACCTGATGGGAAATTCCGATCCCGATCTGGCGTTCGAGCCGCTGATCGATGACCCATTTGTGCTGGCGATGAGGAAAGACCATCCTCTGGCGGCGTTCGAAACGATCCAGTGGGATCAATTGGAGCCACACCCTCTGGTGGTTGTCGATCGCTCCAGCGGCAACAGGACGCTTCTTGATGGCGCGCTTGCGCGACACAATCTGAAGCTGAACTGGTTTTACGAAGTGACACACCTCAACACGTCACTCGGTCTCGTGGAAGCTGGGCTGGGGATTTCGGTGCTGCCACGATTGGCCACCCCACAGGATGACCACCCTTTCCTTGTTACGCGACCGATCGTCAATCCCGTGGTCTCCCGAACGATCGGTATCGTGCAGAGGCGCAGCAGCGCGTTGTCTCCGGCTGCGGAAAAATTCGTGGAAATGCTGTTGAAGACCTGGAAAACACCCTGAATACCAACGCCATGCTAAAAATGATGGTGCGGACTATCCTTCGCATCGGCTTGAAGGATGTATATTGTGGTGACGCAAATCGCTGTAAGTGGAATGGTTGCTGTCGATCGGTAATAGCAAGTGCTTTCTGGGAGATCGATCACTTTGCACCTCTGCCTGAAGGAGTAGGCCGCGGGCCGGTGACGAAGGAGGATTTCTCGTTGCTGCCGACGATCAGTTGGTGCGGTGTTTTTTAACAAGATCTAGCTCCATTGTAAGCTGGCCGAGCTTGCGTTCGAGTGCTGCGATCTGCGCATCATATTCGGCGATGGTGCTCGCCCCAGCCTCGCCATCGTTCAGCTCGCCACGATCGAACTGCGTTTGCCACAACTGGATGAGGTTGGCCGAAACACCGTAGGTACGCTGTGCATCACGACGTCCGATGACCCCGTTTCTGATATCCTGGCAAAGTTGCCATTTGAACGGCGTCGAATGCCGTCGATATGGACCTCGGGACTTCATGAGCCTTCTCCGATTGAGGCCCGCAGAGTGTAGCAGTTTTTCCCTGTCCCGTGGTCCAGCTCGAGGGGTTCACTCCGGCGCCGGGCCATTTCTCAGTGGCAATCAACAGCTATCCGAAAGACTGACCGTTCGGGCGATTGGCTCATCGAAATGCAAAAGAGGCGGGTTCATGGCCAGCGCACGGGCAATCGCCAGATGTTGGCTCTGGCCACTGGAAAGTCGGCTCGGGGAGCGCGTGCGCTTTGCCAAACAGGCCAACTTTTTCCGGCAGCTTCAAAACGAAAACTCAATTCTGCCAAAATAGCGCTGGAATTATGGAGCAGCGGATCGTTGCGCTCTATTTTGTTTTGTTCATTCTCTCCGTAAATTTTCGGAATACAGAGTTCCGTGCGATCGTGTAGCCAAGTTTTCGACCCAGGCCCGTACTCATCACGAGCTTCGTCAGCGACGAACTACGCATAACGGCGTCTTCCCGGATAAGGCGCTCGTCATGACGCCCTTGCCGGTCGGCAATGATACGTTTTGCCGAATTGTGACCCGGAGCACCTGAAACTCCACCACCGGGATGGCTCCCCGAACCACAAAGATAATATCCCTGTATGGGAGTGCGATAGTGTGCTGCTTCCTCTATTGGCCGTTTGTCGAAATTGTTCTCGGTACCGATCATCGACGAATGGAAGATGTTGCCTCCGGTGATATTGTAGACCCGCTCGAGATCAAGCGGCGTAATGATATGGCGGCCGAGAATTCTGCCACGCAGGTTGGGCGCATAGCGGAAGTATGCTTCAAGAACCTTATCGGCCCATTCGTCCTTGCGACTATCCCAGTCGCCCTCTGCGAGATCGAACGGCAGCTGCTGCACACCGAGCGATATCGTGTGATGTCCGGGTGTATCGACCAGACCGGGATGCGTCACGGAAGGTATCAGGGCCTCAATCACGAAATCGTCCGGGAAGTCACCCTTCTTTTGGGCCTCCCAAGCCTTTTCGTAAAGGGCTGGGCTCGCTCCCATGATGACGAGTCCCTGATGTTGCGGTCCTATTTTGCCCGGAGCAAGGCCCACATAGTCTGGCAGCGTGTCGACGAGAAGATGAATGCGGGCCATGGAACCACGGACATCGATCTGAGATGCCTTCTGCTCAACCGCCAGCGGCAAAACACCGGCATCGAGAAAACCTTCCAGTGAGCGCTTGGGATCGGCGTTGGAAATGACCAGATCTGCCTCGATCACTTCGCCGGAGACCAGCTCCACACCAATTACCTTGCTGTCCTGAACAATGACTTTACGAACTGGCGATCCTGTCCTGACAGAGCCGCCATGCGCTTCCAGTCCCTTTGCAAGCGCACCGGAAATCATGCCCATCCCGCCTTGCGGGAGGCCGTATTGACCATAGTTGCCTTCGAACTCGCCCTGGGCGTGGTAGCCGTAAACATAGGCGGTGCCGGGCGTACGGGGACCGCCCCAGGTTGAAACCATCCCCATGAACATCATGAAGCCACGGAGGCGATCGCTTTCAAAATATCGTGACAACAGATCCTCAGCGGAAATCAGGACGAACTCGTTAAACAGCTCGCTCTCTCCTGCTTGCTCAAAGACCTCGCTAAGCTCCTCGACAGAAGGTGGGTCGCTCATCAAAAGCGCCCCGGTCAATTCGCCAAAGCGCCTCAATCGCGTTCCAAAGCGCATGAAATTCGCACCGTCACGCGCGTTGTGCTTCTCGATAGACTTCAGGGTACGGTCGATATCGCGCCATAGCATAACATGGTCGCCGTCTTCCCACAGGCCCATTTCCAGCATGTCAGGCGCGATCGATACCAGGCCAAACTTCTTTAACTCCAGATCCTCGACAACTTCGCGTCGCAACATCATCTGGATATATGAACAGGATGAGAATGTGCCCCCGGGCACGAGCTCTTCGCTGACGCAGGCCCCACCGATCACGTCACGCGCTTCAACAACAAGAACGCGAAGGCCTTCCCTTGCCAGATAATTTGCACAAACCAAACCGTTGTGACCCGCTCCAATCACAATGGCGTCTGTTTTCAATCTGCTTGTGGATTCGGTAGTCATGTCAAGCGGTCCCTTCCATAGTGGCACTCACGCCAATCAGGTTCATTAAATTCTTTGTAACAGCCGCGCACGCGCTTTGCTCAAGATTGAGCACGGGTTCTCTATTTTCAGGGTAGAAGTATGCGGTAAACTTGATGATCGACGAAGGTACCGTCTGGATAACCGACAAAATTGCCTGTGACGACGCCGGTTGCGCCTTCGAATTCGCCTCCACCCTCCCTGATATGCCAGGTGATCGAGCCGATTTCTTTTCCTTCGTCCGCCGGGACCACTATTCCGGTTTCGGGGGTGAATACGTCCAGGTAGCTATCGATTTCCGGAAAAAGGACGCGACCGGCCTCCACGGTCCTGCCGTTTCTTGCCATCACGACGGTTTCGAAGCGAGCTTTTCCGCACGGGCTTGAGAGCTGACCGTCTTGGGCGACACCCGGCAGCTCAGCCGTTGCGATCACGCCATCGGCGGCTGAGGATACAAATCCCTGTGCATGGCCGATCTGCTCTCCCTTGCCGGAAAAAACGATCAGCATTGTTTTCATGCGCATTTTATATTTCCTTTCATAATTTAAAATCAGCCTGCACTCGATGAGAGGCGTTTTTAAAAGCATTTCCGGATGCAAAATCGCCTTAGACCGTATGCAACGCAGCTCGCTGTCGCCCCGAGAGGTTTTCAACGTATCGGTACGCGATCAGATAAAGTCCCGTCAGAACCCCCATCATCAGAAGAATGAGGCCGCCCACCGCTGCTGCCCGGTCGAAGCGGTATTCTTGGAACGCCAGCTTGTAGAGATAGGTCGCCAGCACTTCCGAAGATCTGCCGGGGCCACCCTTCGTCATGATCCAGGTCATATCGAAGAACCGGAACGTCCAGAAGAAATCGAGCAAACATGCTGTCAGCATGACCGGGGCAAGGTGGGGAAGGGTGACAAGCCGGAATTTGTCCCAAGCGTCACCTCCATCAACATCCATGGCCTCATAGAGATCATCGGGTATGTTTTGCAGGGCAGCCAGCAAAATCAGTGTCAGGAAGGGATACCAGTTCCATATGCTGGCAATCGTTACTGCCGCCAGTGCGGAGGACGGTTGCCCAAGCCAGTCGATCGCCCAGCTGCCGAGACCGGCGCCGCGAAGCAGGGAGTTCAGGAGCCCGAACTGACCTTGATAGATCAATATCCAGAGGATCGACACAGCGGCCGGCGGGAATAACCAGGGAATAAACTGCAACCCCCTCCAGAAAGACTGCATGCTTTTCGCCGAATTCAATAGAAGTGCGAAGGTCAAGCCGATCAGCAGATGCCCGACAACGGTACCGCCGGTAAAGATGAAACTGTTGATGGTCGATGCCCAGAAAAGCTCGTCTTGGAGAGCCCATTTGTAGTGCGTAAAGCCGACGAAAAACTGCTCCCCGCGTCGAGTCTGAAAAAAGCCGGTGTAGATGCTTGCCACCAACGGGAATATCCCGGTGACAACCAGAAACAGGAATGTCGGACCTACAAAGAAGGCCCATTCCCGGCGGTAAGCTCTGGCGAGCTTCACACGATTTTCGCCGACGGAAACCAGAGGTACATGCGACTGTTGTTCGATTATCATTTCACACCTCCTGCAACCATGCCCTTGATGAAAACACCCTGGAACAAGGCGAAAACGACCAGCAAGGGAAATGCCGATAGGAAACTTGCAGCCATAAGAGCTTCCCAACTGATCGTATAGTGACCAATCAGGAGGTTGAGCGCGACCGTAATCGGGCGCGCATTGAGCGAAGCGGTGAACGTCAATCCGTAAAGGAACTCCTGCCAGGCCATCAGGAACGCGAAGATAAAGGTTGCCAGAATACCACCCCAGCTCAGCGGAAGGGTAATCCGGAAAAAGCATTCCAGAGACGTACATCCGTCGATGCGGGCAGCCTGTTCGATGTCTTCAGGCACCCCGTCGAACATGGACTTCAGGATGAGGGTGCATAACGGTACGGTCAGCGTGGTGTCCAGAAATATCAGTCCGGCCCAGGTATCGACCAGGCCACTGGATTTCAGGAAAGGGAAGTAACTCAGAACCAGAATTTCGACCGGGATGACCTGGGTGAACAGCAGCAGTACGATAAGTGTTCCGGATAGGCCTACTCTATAGCGTGACATGCCATATGCGGCGGGTGCAGCCAAAATAATCGTGAAAAACGCAGTGAGAGCGGAAATCCCGACTGAGTTTCGGAACGGTAAGACCAGTTCTTCTGTCGAGAAAACTTTTAGCAGGTTCTGGAATGTCACGCGTTCGGGAATGATCTGTTTGAAAAGCAGGTCTGCCGGCGTTATAGCTATGATGATCATATAAGCGATGGGCAGCAGCATTATGCCCAGCAAAAGCCCAAGCATAATATAAGTATGGTAGTTGCCACGTATCACGCGGCGGACGGCGGACGGTCTTTTCCGCGATGCAAGACTATCGAAGGTCACGGCGCACTCCTTTCAAACTGTTACGTGGCCCATCGGCCGCGCACGTCCGTCGTCCTTGTCTATCGAGTATAGCGGTCTCCGAGTTCGCCGTAGCTGTCGTCCCATTGCTGGTAGAGGTCCGCCCATTTTGCGGCTACCTTGTCCATTCCCTCTTGGGCCGTCTGTTGTTTGGCAACGACGCCATGAAGTTCGGTTCGGAAAATGTCTACCGCCTGAAGTAACTGTGGGGGCATTTCACTGTAGGTATCGTAGGCGTTCGGGCGCTGGGATTGCTCCAACGCGACCTTCAGCGAGTCGGATGTGCCTACCGTGCCCTTCTGGACCTCATCCCATATTTCTTTCCGGGTGATGAGGAACGGCCATTTGTCGGCGATCGCCTGCTGGGTGTCATGGGCTGCGAGGACCTTAATGAATTCCCAAGCAGCTTTTTTGTCTTTCGCGTTGGTACTGATCGCATAGGTGCTGTCACCGCCCATCAGCATTGCCCCGGTCGTCTTGCCTTTCGGCAGCGGCGAGATGGCCCACTCGAAGGTCGGTTTCAATCCCTCGATCACCGCCGGAACGCCATTCCAGTCCGGCATCATGGCGACACGGCCAGTCGCAAACGAACTCCGCAGCTTCTCAAAGTCGGTCGTCGTGAACGAAGGTACGACACCATGCTTGTTCACGAGATCCACGATGAACTGAACGGTTTCGACCGCTTTTGGCTTGTTGATCTGGAAGTCTCCACCAACGCGGCCAATGCGGGTTTCATTCGCATAGAACATCCAGGCAAGAGCTAGCCAAAGCTCGGGACCGTTGCCATCGAGGCCGAGGCCATACATTTCCGGTGGCTTGTTCAGTTTCTTTGAGAATTCGAGCATCTCGTCGATGGTCTCGGGAGCGCGGTCTGGAAGGCCGGCTTCTTTGAATGCCGTCCTATTCCAGAGGAGGACGTTGGTGAGACCGAGCGAGGGAAGGACGTAGGTCGAACCCTTGTAGCCCGTGTCTGCCCACGGCTCGTAGGCGCCAAGGATATCGTTTCCGGCCGCTTTGTCTGCGTCGATCAGTTCGTCGAGCGGAGCGATCCAGCCTTCCTCGACAAAGCGAGCGAGCTGTGTGGGAACCCAGAGCTCGAACGTGTCCGGCAATGCACCGGCCTGGCCGGAAAGCTCCATTTTCTTGATGTATTCAATAAAGCCGATCTCTTCGACCTGTAAATCGACTTGCGGATTGGCTTTGCGATAATCGTCGAAAACCTTCAGGAAAATTTCCGGCATCTCCGTCGAACGCCAGTTCGAATGTGTAACGACAGTCTTGCCTTGTGCGAACAAGCCTGAAGGCGACGCGGCGGCGGCGAGTGCGATTGCGCTCGATTGCAGGAGGAAGCGGCGCGATATATGCGGAACTGTGAAACGAGGTGTAGTTGTCATAATTCATTCCCCTATCGTTTTCCGATTTTGACTGATCGATCCGTTTTTATTTTAAATGCGGCAATGCTCGGGGACCGGACGCACGTCCCCATAAAACCGTGCGCCCAGTCGCACGGGTCACTGCGTTCTTCCCAAAACCGTTCGCAGATTTGTCAGGCTGCGACAGCAGCACTTGTTTCCAGCCGTTTTCCGGTTGATTTGTCGAACGAGTGAATTTCTTGGAGCGGCACCCGAAATGTCTGACGCTCTCCAATCGTAAACTTGCCGCCAGCCATAGCAGGCACGTCAGCTACGATTTGCACGTCGTCCGCGCCGTCCAGTGTGCCGTAGACGAGCTGAGTAGAGCCCAGTTTTTCTACCCGCCGCACGATGATGTTGACCTCTCTGGTCGCGCCTTTTTCGGATACCAGATCATCGGCGAGGAGTTGCTCTGGACGGAAGCCTTCAAGGACATCGCCACGTGGAACAAGGTTCATCGCGGGTGATCCGACAAATGTTGCAACGAACATGTCGGCCGGACGATTGTAGATTTCATCCGGTGTCCCCACCTGCCGGACGACACCCTCGGACAGGACGGCAATTCGATGTCCCAGAGACATGGCTTCGACCTGATCATGTGTGACATATATCGTGGTTGCTTTGGTTTCCGATTGGAACTGCTGGATTTCCTGTCGAGCTGTTGCCCTCAGCTTCGCGTCGAGGTTGGACAGTGGTTCATCCATCATAAACACGGATGGACTGCGCACCAATGCTCGTGCCAAGGCGACACGCTGGCGCTCGCCACCCGAAAGTTGCTTTGGTTTGCGGTCGAGGTGCCTCTCGATCCTGAACATACGCGCCGCCCAAAGTGTGCGTTCCTCGATCTGCTTGCGGTCCAGCTTCATCTTTCTCAATGGAAATTCGATGTTGGCGCGGACAGTGAGATGCGGGTAAAGCGCGTAGGTCTGGAAGACCATTGCGACATTTCTGTCCTTTGGCGAGAGGTCCGTGACGTCCTTGCCATCGATTCTGATGGCTCCTGACGTCACGGTTTCAATACCGGCAATCATCCGCATCAATGTGGACTTGCCGCAACCTGATGGGCCCAGCAAAACAAGAAATTCGCCATCAGCTACGTCGAGACTGATCCCGTTGACAGCCGCATAATGACCGAAGGACTTTGTGACGTTGCTGATTTGAACGAAGCTCATGCTGTGTCCCCGAATATATGTTGAACGATAGTCACCCCGTGAAAGGTGGCCGGTTTTTTATACGGCGGCCTTCCGCTGGAACTCAGGGCTGCGAATGACGTCCTGGAATGCCTCCAGGAAGATGTCTGCATGTTCTGTCGAAAATGGAAGAGGCGGACGGATCTTCAAAACATTGCCTTCAACACCGCTCGCACTGATCAGGATGTTCCTGTCGCGCAGCTCATTTACAACGAAAAGACCGAGATCCCCGTCCGGCTCTTTGGTCTGGGGATCCTTTACAAAGTCCAGCCCAACAAACAGGCCGGCACCTCGGATGTCGCCGGTTGCAGCCATACCTGCTGTCAGTTCACGAAGACCGGCCTGTAGATAATTGCCGACCTTCACGGAATTATCGGCAAGCCCTTCGTCTTCGATCACGGAGAGCGTGGCGTGGGCGGCGGCGCAGCAAACAGGATTCCCACCAAACGTATTGAAATACCGAGCAGTTGTTGCGAATTCGCCCAGAATTTCCGGACGTGCAACCACCCCTCCGATCGGCAAGCCGTTACCCATCGGTTTACCCATAAGGACGAGGTCGGGTACAATGCCGTGTCGTGCAAATCCCCACATCGGGCCGGTTCGTCCAAATCCAGGCTGGACTTCGTCGGCAATGAACAGGGCGCCTGCCGCGTGGACAGCTTCGAGAGCGGGCTTCAGGAAGCCTGCAGGATCCGCAAAAATGCCATCGGAGGAAAAGATCATGTCGGCGACGAAAGCGGCAGGCTTGAAGCCGTGGCGCGATAGGTCTTCGAAGGCTTCCTTGATGGAGGCAGCGAAGACTTCGGCGACGTTTTCATCCCCGATGCGGTATGCATCCGGGGCCGGAACGGTCCGCACGTCGGGCCAGAGCGCAACGCCGGTGCCGAGGGAAGGAGACATTCGAGCTATCTGCTCGGTGATGCCGTGATACGCATTTTCGGTCACGACTATACCCGTGCCGCCAGTATGGGTTTTGGCAATGCGCATGGCGAGATCGGAAGATTCGCTGCCCGTGCAGGTAAACATGACATTCGAAAGTTCGGACGGGAAATGTCCGAGCAATTTCTCGGCATAGCTCAGTACGACATCGTTGAGATAACGTGTGTGGGTGTTGAGCACGGCCATCTGCCGGGAAACCGCCTCGACCACCCGTGGATGGCAATGGCCGACGGAAGGCACATTGTTGTAGACGTCCAGATAGCGCTGTCCGCGGCCGTCGGTGATCCATACGCCCTCGGCCGAAACGGCATGGACCGGCGTTTCGTAAAAGAGTTTATAGGACGGCGCGAGGACCTTATTGCGCCGTTCGATGAGCTGAAGCGTCTCAGTGTTTAGCCCATCGACTGCACTGGGGTCGAACGCATTAATCATCAGCGGCTTGGTCATGAGGAAGTCTCCTTGTCGCAGACAGCGAAAAACCGATCGACTGCCCAGTTTTTGTCGAGGTCCGTTAAGTGCGATAGGGCGCGCCATGCGTAGCCGGTGTTCTTGAGTATCTGGCTTGCGCGCTCCGGAAGGCGGACTGCACGGAATTCCGTAATGGCGACCGCAATCGCTAGTCTGGTGAGTATGAGGTCCGGCAGGATCGCGATCTCACGCGAATCCAGTGCCGTGACGGCATTGTAGCCTCGCACAACGTCGAGCGCGCCGGAAAGGCCCGGTTCGTCAAGGCGCAACTGATAACATGCGGCTGTAGCGACGTCGTTGATCCGCTGACTTCTCGTTACATCGCCGAAATCGATAATGCCGGTGATCCTTGTCACGTCTTCGGAATGCATAAGAAGGTTGTGCCCATTAAAGTCGTTATGGATCACCTGCATCGGGAGGTCGTGCAGCGTTTCGAGTATATGGTCCTCAAATCGCTGCAAGATCTGGTGGGGCATGTGCCAACGACCGGCGTAGACTTCGGGAAGCAGCGGCCGGACGTTTGCCGCATTCGCGAGGTCCCACACGAGATTGCGGCGATCGGCGGGATGTTTGAAATCAGCGAGGGCGCTTGCCGTTCTTGCAAGGGCATTGCCGATCTCAAATGCCTGCTGGCTGCTTTTTAGAGTGGTGACCTGCGATACGCCGTCAAGAAAAGTCATGAGTTGGACGACACGGTCTTCGCCGCTCTCCATCCTCGCGACCGCCTGTAGGCCGCCCGCAGTGCGGACTATCTTCGGCACCGGCAAGGCGGGATCCTTTTCCGCAATGTGAACACAAGCCTGTGCGCGCAAGTCAGCCAAGGATGGCGACTCCGATGCGCTGTAGATCTTCAACACGAAATGGCGATCGTCATCCGCGACAACTTCCAGAATTTCGTCACGTTCCGACACAAGGCTTCTGACATTTCCGCGGACTTGCCAATGCTGTTCGAGTATCCGTGAGACTTCGTGCTCCCCGACCTGCGAGAAAGTACTATCCCCACCTCCATCAAATCTTTCGAGGAGGTCTTCTTTATGCATTTTTACCTCCTTTTGCTCTGTTGCAGCGGCGTTGAAGCGATTGATGGCCGAAGGCCGACTTCCACCACAACACCCGAGCTGCATATAGGATTGCCCGTACTCTTTTTCGTTGCCTGGACCATGGCGATCTGGATGGAGCAGAGGAGAAGATTTCCATGCACCAACCAGCCTCCCCGAGTGGAGCGATTGTACCCGTCGTCTGCCGATCGAATGGAATAAGACGGGTACGATCTATCGCCGTGGCCACTGTTGGCTCCGTTACGAGAAGTTGAGCATTACGTGGCGGATCGAGGTATAGTCCTCAAGGCTGTAAATGGACTGGTCCTTGCCGTAACCGGAATGTCTCAGTCCACCGTGCGGCATTTCGCTCAATAGCGTGAAGTGCTGGTTCACCCAGACCGTGCCATAACGCAGACGAGCTGCGACCTTGAGCGCGGTGGCGGTATTAGAAGACCATACGGAAGACGCCAGGCCGTAGTGGCTTTCATTCGACCAATCGACAACCTCTTCCGCGGTTTCGAAGCGGGATACCGCAACGACCGGACCGAACACTTCGCGACGCACGATTTCATCCTGGATATTGGCGCCGACGACGAGAGTGGGCTCGTAGTAGAAGCCGTCTCCGGACGTGGGCCTGCCGCCCGTCAGGACTTCAATGTGCTTTGAGGTGCGGGCACGCTGAACGAAGCTTTCGACGCGGTCCCGTTGACGCTGGCTGATAAGCGGACCGAGTTCGGTCTGTTCGTTCTCAGGTGCGCCGCTGCGAATGGTTTTGATTGCTGCGTTGAGTTTCTCAACGACCTTGTCGTAAACACCTGACTGGGCATAGACTAGGCAGGCCGCGCAGCAATCCTGGCCGGCATTTTCAAAGCCCGCCATGCGAACCGTTTCGACGACAGCATCCAGATCGGCATCGTTGAAGACGATAACCGGCGCTTTTCCGCCAAGCTCCAGATGAGTGCGCTTCAGCGTGGTGACGGCGGACTGCAGCACCTTCTGGCCGGTCGTAACGTCACCCGTCAATGAAACCATCGAAACACCTGGATGCGAAACAAGCGTCGAGCCAACAGACTCTCCACGGCCGGTGACGACGTTAACGACGCCCTTGGGCAGGAGGGTTGCCAGGAATTCGCAGAGGCGCAGAAGGGTGAGCGGAGTCTGTTCGGACGGCTTGACGACAACCGTGTTGCCGACCGAAATCGGTGCGAAAACCTTCCAGGCGGCCATCATCAGCGGGAAGTTCCAGGGAGCAACCGACCCTACAACGCCGACCGGATCGCGGCGGATGATAGACGTGTGATTTTCGACATATTCGCCTGCAGCACTTCCATTTAGGACGCGGCAAGCACCGGCGAAGAAGCGAATGGCATCGATTATGGCTGGCATTTCGCCATTAAGCATGCCCAGATAAGGCTTGCCGCAATTGAGGGACTCAAGGCGCGCGTAGGTCTCGATATTCTTCTTGAGGTGTTCGACAACATCAAGAAGAAGCTCCGAGCGCTGTCGTGGCGTCGTAAGCGACCAGGTTTTGAAGGCGGCCTGCGCGGCTGCCACTGCGGCGTTGACCTGCTCCCGGCTCGCTTCCTTGATGGAAACGAGAGGCATGCCTGTCGCCGGGTTCAGAATCGTTTCTTCGCCACCTGTTCCATCGACGAGCTCACCGTTAATGAGCAGCTTCGTCGAGAAAACCGGAGTGGTAACCATATCCATTAAATGTCTCCCTGACCAATGGGCAATCTGCGGACACTGGATTTCAGTGCCGTGATCCAATCCTCAGTAGTGTGTCGCGGAAGTGAGGGAAGGGAAATTACGAAATGCTTGGGATGGGATATCGGTTTTATCGATATCTCGCCGGACTATCGTTTCGCATGATAATCGCGTGCTACGGTCTTGAAAATTTCGGCTTGGTCGGTATCCGGCGACCCTTGTCGCCATACTAGGCCGACATCCAGAGTAACCGAAAGGCCTTCGACCGGGCGGGCTTCAAGACGATCGCCTTCGAGAGTGTAGGGCCGGAAGGCGAGATCTGGCATGATAGCGACGCCGGTATCGGTGCCGACAAGGCTTCTGACTGCTTCCACCGAAGTCGTTCTCAAGAAAACCCGGTCGATCAGTTCTTCGCTTTGCAGCCAGCCTGAGATTGATTCCAGCAAGTCGTCATTTGCCAGCAAAATAAGCTTTTGGTCGCGCAGGTCGGACGATTTAACGCGGCTTTTGTCGGCTAGGGCATTCTTTGGGGCCACCCAAACTCTAAATCTCGACCGCACGAGCGGATCGACCGACAGGGCGAACTGCTCTTCGATGTTGGATATTACCATGAGTGCGAGTTGCAGTTCGCCACTGATGAGGAGGTGTTCGATATATCTTCGATGATCCTCAACCACTTCTACCGCGACTTCAGGAAAAACCCGCCGAAACCGGGCTAGAATGTCGGAAAGAAAATAGCCGGCAACGAGGTTCGTCACCCCAAGGCGAAGACTTCCTGACACGCTGTCGATCTTGGCCGTGAAGGCGTCCTCTGCATCCTTGACAGTGGAAATGATGAGTTTTGCATGACGCAGGAAGCGATGCCCCTCATAGGTCAACGCGATCCCCCGGGCGTGGCGGGAAAAAAGCGCGCTTCCGACCTGCTCTTCGAGTTGCCGGATGCTTTCGGTAATCGCGGATTGCGAGATTCGTGCAGCCGTCGCAGCGCCGGATATGGTGCCAAGTTCGGCTGTCAGGACGAAATACTGCACCTGTCTGAACGTAAAATACATAACTGTTCCCATTCATTTGAGCGCATTTCCGTACGCTCTTATCTTTGTGCGCTATCACTAGCTGAGTTAACGTATCGGCAGAATCGATATCTCCGCAACGGCAAAAAATACTTCTCCGGTCCCCGAACTCGATTTTACAATCAACTTAGTCCATCGCTTTCGCGGGGGAGATCGCTCAAGGCTTTATGTCTCATCGACAAAGCCAGCGGCCCGTGCTTGCAGTTCTGGCAAAATTTGCCTGACGAACCGGAGGTTCCAGCCGCGATTGTAGGGAGACCGGCAAAGCGACTATAGAAAAGGATAAGTCACCAATGTCCGAGGCAGATTATGTCGTAATTGGTTCGGGTTCTTCCGGTGCAGTCGTTTCTGCGCGTTTATCGGAGAATCCGTGGTCGCGTGTCGTCGTTCTCGAAGCGGGAGGTTCTGACAAAAGCCCAATTATCCAGATGCCTGCGGCGAGCTATCTTTACGCAATTGGGAGCAGGAAGTACGACTGGTGCTTCAAAGGTGAGGCAGATCCCACCCGGTTCGGACGTGAGGACGATATGCCACGCGGCAGAACGCTGGGGGGATCGAGCTCGATCAATGGCATGCTGTACGTTCGTGGCCAGCCGCGGGATTTCGACGATTGGGCAGCCTTGGGCAACAGGGATTGGGATTTCAAAAGCGTACTGCCCTACTTCCGTAAATCCGAGGACAACGAAAACGGTGCGAGCGAGTTCCACGGTGCCGGTGGTCCTCTAAAGGTGTCCAACCTGCGAGCCGGCCATCCAATTTCGAACGCATTTCTGGAGGCTGCTTCGAAATACGGGCTCAAGCGAACCACAGACATCAACCAACCTCCGAATGACGGCGTCGGATTTGTGCAGGCAACGCAAATCCGTGGCAGACGTTGCAGTGCGGCGCGCGCTTTTCTCTGGCCAGCACGTTCGCGCAGCAACCTCGACATTCGCACCCACGCGTGGGTAACGCGCATCATCTTCAATGGCAAGAAAGCGGTTGGGGTAGAGTATGAAAAAAATGGGCGGACGGGCGTCGTTAAGGCTCGCCGCGGCATTGTTTTGTCCGCAGGTGCGCTCGCCTCGCCTCAAATTCTGATGTTGTCAGGCGTGGGACCCGCCAGCCATCTGCGAAGCCATGGGATCAATGTTGTTCACGATCTGCCCGGGGTCGGCCAGAACTTCCAGGATCACCCGGGCACCAACCATACAGCCTTTGTGAACAGAGCCACTTACAATGTTCAAACGAACCTCTTTTACAAGGCGATGTTCGGTGCCCAGTGGTTGCTTTTTGGTCGTGGACCTGGAAGCACGCCGGATACTCATATCATCGGCTTCACACGCTCGCGGCCGGATCTGAGCCATTGCGATCTCCAATACCACTTTACACCCGTCGGATACGACTTTGGCGAAGACGGGCCGATCATGTTTGACAAGCCGGCGGTCACCGGAATTACGAACATTCATCGCCCACATTCGCGTGGTGAGATTACGCTAAGATCGCCGAGTTATCGGGACCAACCGCGTATACAATCCAACCTTTTCGGCGATGAACGCGACATCGACACCCTTGTGGCCGGTTCGAAAATCTTGCGTGGCATTTTCGATACGGAGCCGTTGCGCCAGTTCGTTACGGGCGAAATGTTCCCTGGAAAAGAAGTCCAGACCGAGGACGAGTGGCGTGATTACGTCCGTCGCACCGCGATCGGTATCTACCACCCAGCAGGCACGTGCAAGATGGGGCGGGACCCGATGGCGGTGGTAACGGACCGACTTGCCGTTCACGGTCTGGAAGGTCTTTACGTCGCCGATGCCTCCATCATGCCAACCATCGTTAGCGCCAACCTCAACGCAAACTGCATCATGATTGGGGAACGAATGGCTGACTTTCTTCGCAAAGGCGAATGATAGGGGCAATCGACATTCAGGCGCTCACTTCGGACCAGAAATAGAAAGCGAGAAAAATGATGGATCTAGCAGGCAAGAAAGCAATTGTTACCGGCGCAAGTTCCGGTATCGGGCATGCAGTTGCTCGCCATCTGGCCGCTCGAGGCGTTGAGCTTGTTATCATGGGGCGAAACGAGGGAAAGCTTATCGACCTTGGAAACGAGTTGCCCTCAAAAACCACTGCTGTGACTACGGATATCTCGAACGCGGAATCCACTGCTGAAGCAACCGCGAAGGCATGGGGCAGGCTCGGTAATGTCGACGCGCTGGTCCATGCCGCGGGTATTCTTACGCCGAGCTCCATTGAGGAAATGACCGTTGCGAAATGGCGCGAGCAGATTGACGTCAATTTGTCGGGCACTTTTCATGTAATGCGAGAGTCGGGCTTGCGGATGAAGGGGCAGGGGTTCGGCAGCATGATTAGCATTGGCTCGGATTTGTCATTCAAGGGTGCGCCGATGTACTCTCATTACTGCGCGGCGAAAGCTGGTGTTGTTGGACTGACCCGCGCTTTCGCTCTGGAATTGGCGCCCACCGTACGCGTCAACTGCGTATGCCCCGGCCCGGTCGACACGCCGATGATGGAATCTGAATTTCAGTGGTTCGGCGGCACCCAGCGGGTACGTGAGGAAATTGTCGGCAAAATCCCAATGAAGCGCATGGGTAGCCCGGACGAAATCGCGGCCTTCATAGCTTTCGTTGCGTTTCAGGCGACGTTTGCGACAGGCAACATCCTTAGTACTGATGGCGGCAACACAGCCTAATATCTCCCTCTCACAGTCCCATGGTCCGCGCAACGTCGCACCATGGGTTGTTCAAGTACACGCACGGATTATGAGCATGACGGATATCAACATAGCAATTATTCCCGGAGATGGGATAGGTGTCGAGGTGACTGCCGCAGCCTGGGAAGTTTCACTTGCCGCTGCGGCAACCTGTAATATCGGCCTTTCGGCAACGACATTTCCGTGGTCCTGCGACCACTATCTGAAAACCGGAGCCATGATGCCCGCGAATGGCATAGAAACACTCCGGAGCTACGATGCAATCTTGCTTGGTGCGATCGGGTGGCCGGCGAAGGTTTCCGACGACGTTTCGCTGCATGAACTTTTGCTGCGCATCAGAAAAGAGTTCGACCTTTACGCGAACGTCCGACCTCACAAGCTTCTACCCGGTGTGACCGGCCCCCTTCGTGCTGAGAATATCGATATCCTCTGTATCCGCGAAAATACGGAAGGAGAATATTCAGGTGCGGGTGGAAGGGTACACCGTGCCACGGCAAATGAAGTGGCGATCGAGACTGCCGTCTTCACGCGCCAAGGCGTGGAACGAATTCTCCGATACGGTTTCGAAATGGCGCGAAAGCGCAGGAAGCAACTTGCTTCGGTGACGAAGTCCAACGCGCAACGCCATTCTATGGTCTTTTGGGACGATGTGACAAGGCAGATGTCCGTGGAATATCCGGACGTAGAGGTACGAAGCTACCACGTCGATGCACTCGCTGCCCGAATGGTCATGTTCCCGGAGACGCTGGACGTCATCGTGGCATCCAATCTGTTCGGCGATATCCTGTCCGACATCGGCGCAGCTATACAGGGTGGACTTGGATTTGCGGCATCAGCCAACATAGACCCGACCGGGCGCTCGCCGTCGATGTTCGAACCTGTTCATGGTTCGGCACCAGACATCGCGGGCAAGGATGCGGCGAATCCGATTGCCGCGATATGGTCGGCTGCGATGATGTTCGAGCATTTGGGACAGCCCGAACTCGCCGCCAGAATCATGGCGACTGTGGAGCGCGTCTGCGCACGTGGCATTGGCGTAGGTTCTGCGGGCTCGAGCCAGGGTACCCACTATATCACGAATGAAATATTACTTGAAATCGCACGCTAGTCGAATACGCACCCGTTCTGCAGAGGATAGCCACCATGGCTCTAAAAGATAGCACCTTGTTCAGACAAGCCGCCTTAGCGGGCGGAAAATGGATCGAAGCCGGGGATGGTCCCTCTGTGGACGTCATCAATCCAGCCGATGGCAGCCTTCTCGGGCGCGTTCCCAAACTGGGAGCGATTGAAACACGCGAGGCAATTGAAGCAGCGCAACGGGCGATGCCCGCATGGGCGGCCCGAACGGCGAAGGAGCGCTCCGGCCTTCTTAGGCGCTGGTTCGAGCTTATGATCGAAAACAAGGACGATCTTGCGGAGATTCTCACGCTCGAGCAAGGCAAACCATTGAATGAGGCGAAGGGCGAAATCGTCTATGGCGCCAGTTTTGTGGAGTGGTTCGCCGAAGAGACGCGCCGCATCTATGGCGACATTATCCCGGGCCACCAGCCGGACAAACGCATCCTCGTGATGAAACAGCCGATCGGCGTTGTGGCTGCCATCACCCCATGGAATTTCCCGAACGCAATGATCACCCGAAAGGCCGCGCCGGCACTGGGTGCGGGATGCGGTGTGGTTTTGAAACCTGCGTCGCAAACACCGTTCTCGGCGATTGCGCTCGCTGTTCTTGCCGAGCGTGCGGGCATACCTCCGGAACTTTTCAGCGTTGTGACCGGAGCAGCAAGAGAGATCGGCGGCGAAATGACGTCAAACCCTATCGTTCGAAAGGTAACGTTTACCGGATCAACTGATATTGGTGCCGAATTGATGCGTCAAAGTGCCCCGACGATCAAGAAGATGGGGCTTGAGCTTGGCGGCAACGCGCCATTCATCGTCTTTGATGACGCCGATCTGGATGCGGCAGTTGAAGGGACGATCGTCTCCAAATTCCGCAACAACGGTCAGACCTGCGTGTGCGCCAACCGAATCTATGTTCAGGACAAGGTCTTCGAGGCTTATGCGGATAAGCTCTGTGCTGCGATAGCGAAATTGCGCGTAGGCAGCGGTATGGAACCCGACGTAACCTTGGGCCCGCTGATCGACAGTGCCGCAGTCGGCAAGATCGAGGAGCATATCGCCGACGCTCGGTCAAAAGGGGCTCGAATCATGATGGGCGGGAGGCTTCATGAGAGGGGCGGGAACTTCTTCGAGCCTACCGTGCTTGGGGATGTCACCAGCGAAATGATGCTCGCGAACGAAGAGACGTTCGGTCCCGTCGCACCGCTTTTCCGCTTTACCGATGAAGATGATGTCATTCGTCAGGCAAATGACACGGAATTTGGTTTGGCGTCGTATTTTTACGCGCGTGATCTCGCCCGTGTCTTTCGCGTGGCCGAAGCGCTGGAATACGGTATGATCGGTGTCAATACCGGCCTTATCTCTACGGCAGAAGCGCCATTCGGAGGCGTAAAGTCGTCTGGCCTTGGACGTGAAGGTTCAAAATATGGCATGGAAGAGTTCCTGGAACTCAAATACGTCTGCATGTCAGTGTGATCGTATATCGCTCACCGCTCTCGCGATGAAAACACATCGGAGGTAAATCAGATATTTAAATCGCGTCGCGTGAAAAAAATCACGCGACGCGATTTGCTGTTTGCTGTTTTGCTTTATCTGTTCTCATCGTGGCAAGCTGGCGCATATTTTTGCGCGATGCGTTTAGGATGAGTTCTCATTTTGAAGGGGTGCAGACGTATGCTTCGCACCGCCGACTGTAGCCGCGCTCAGCACCGTTTTTATTTGACCGAACCCTGTTCATATTGATGATTGACCGAAAAAATCAAATTCCGTCGCTGTTACGGACAGGAAAAGGTGTGACGCATTTTCACATTCAGGACCGCATCCAGCAAAGCTCGACGGAATTTGCCGAAAATCAAACCGGTTCTCGTGGGATCTTTCGCTCATAGTGTCTTTCGAACACCAGTTCCGCCCTCTCCCTTGCAACGAGATGAGTGGCAATGACCCAGTTGTCGGCGTCGGCACGCGTAGTGGATTCCACGCTTACCGTGCAATGCCAATCATCCTTGCACATGGACCAGGTGGCGGATGAAAGGCATTCGGCGCTGAGTGGGTCGTCTGTCTGGATCGTGAAACGCCTGAGCGTCTTTGAAGACGTTTCAAGGTTCGTCTCAAGATCAAGCGTTGATCCGCAATCTTCATCGACGGTGATGCTCATGGTGCCGGTGGCGACGTCGAAGTCGCGGCGTCTCGTCATATGGGGCGCCGCCAGTGATGCGACTGCGCGTTTCGCGGTTTCGTCCGGTGGTATGCCGAGCGTGTTGTCGTCCGCCGTCGCGGCATATCTGACCGGCAGGCGCAAAGAGCTTGCACCGAGATCGATGGACAGCGTTGCCGGTTTGCTCTCCGGCCAAACGACTGGCCAATAGCTCGTCGCGATAGCCAGCCGCAACGAATGCCCTTTCGCCACCTGCCAGCCAGCCGGGAACATCTTGACGGAAACGTCGTAAAAAACACCCGGCTCTATATCGGCGCACCTGGCATCGCCTTCGCGTTGACGCAAACTGACGAAACCGAACGCGATACGTGTGGAAGATCCGTCCGGTGCGACATCGCACAAACGAACCACGACCTGGCCGACGTCACAGTCCGAACTTACCCGCAGGGCGACTTCGACCTCGCCAAGCAGGTCGATACTTGCGTCTACTGGCGGGCTGTCGAATAAGAGCGATTGGCCGTCATCCGTGCGCTGATCTTCCGGCATATGCGGGGCCAATCCGGTTGGGTACCACGGCATCCATTCGCCAGCAGCGCATCCGCTGGTCAGTTTTGAGCGAATCGAGCGAAAGCACGGTGAGGCGATTTCAGGGGCATCTTGACACAGTCCGGTGTGTGAAAGGTTCCATCGTTCGATCCGTGTGGTGGATGGCGGCCACTCGAAATCCGCGACCCAGCGCCCGGGGCGAGTGGGGCTACTCGGATTTGGACCTGCTGTTCCATCGACCAGCCAACTGCGGGCGACGGGATCGTCGCTGGCTTTGTTGTCCTCGTTCTTCAGCCAATGTCCGAACCACCGATCGGCGAGGCTTACGAAATCGATTCCCGGTCCGGGCAGTGCCTCTTGCGGCATGCTGTGCCCCCATGGACCCATGATACCTTTCGATGGAGCGTCGAGCATCGTCAGAACGCGCGGGATGTTGACGACGTAACCGGAGTCTGCCCATCCAGCAACCATCAGCACAGGTACCTTGATGCGTTTATAGTCTCGGGCAGCGGAGCCTGGTTCCCAATAGGTATCGGACAGCGGATGCTGCGACCAAAATTCGAAATAGTTGCGATATGCCTCTAGCCGCTCCATCCATATCGATTTCCAGTCCTCGCCAACCACCCAAGGCAGGGGTGGTCTGGCGTGCATGCCGGCAAGAACCGGCCCGTGCCAGGCAGCGTAGACGAGAAGGCATCCGCCTTGATGGCGGTTGAGATAGCGATCGTCGGCGGCGTTGACGGGCAATATGGCGCCAAGCGATGATGGCTGTTCGCAGGCGACCATCAGACTGGCGTGCGCTGGCCAGGACAAGCCTGTCATCCCGGTGCGCCCGGAACACCAGGGCTGGCGGGCGATCCAGTCGAGCGCGTGACAGGCGTCTTCCCAATAGGCCTGCGCGAACTGATCGACATGGAGGCCGCTCGAATTGCCGGTTCCGCGCGCGTCAAGCTTGATACAGGCGTAGCCGCGTGCAGCAAGTTCTGCATAGGTTCTCTCGTCGGCTGCCGCCGTGAAGTCGCAGCCTCTATACGGGTGATAATCGATGATGGCAGGGACTTTTCGGCCGCCCGGTTCTATAGGAAGCCAGAGTTTTGCCCCCAATGTAATCCCGTTGGGCAATGGAATGGCAATGTAGTCCGTGCGTTCAACGTTACAGCGAAAACCCATCTTTTCGTCCTCATCTGGCGCGGCAGGCTTCTGGTCCGGGGTCAGAACAGTCACTCTTGGTGCTCGTCGCGGCTCACATACTGCGGACAGGCCTGAAATTCGCAAAATCCCAATGTCTGCCAGGTGCTGCTTCTATCAGGCTGCGTGTGTATTCTGCTTTCGCCGACAGGAGCACGGTCGAGGTGGGACCTGCCTCCACGACCCGCCCGGACTTCATCACGACGATCTCGTCGCAGATTTGTGCCGCTACCCTGAGATCGTGGGTGATGAAAAGGATACCAAGACCGAGACGCTCTTGAGCCTGAGCCAGAAGTTTAAGGACTTGGTCCTGAACGGATACGTCGAGAGCCGATACGGCTTCGTCGGCGATCAGAACCTCCGGCTTGAGTGCAAGCGCCCGCGCGATGGCTATACGCTGTCGCTGGCCGCCTGAAAACTGGTGCGGATAGCGCTCGGCTGCATCTTCGGGAAGGCCCACGAGTTGCAGCAACTCCCTTGCCTCTGCAAGAGCCTGATTACGCGCCACTCCGAAATTGGTCGGTCCCTCGATAATCGATTCGCCGACGGTTATGCGCGGGTTGAGTGATCGGTTCGGATCCTGAAATACCATCTGTATGCGGCGTCGCTGCAATCGAAGCGGATTGTTGGAGAGATTGTCGATACGGGTATCGTGAAGGTGGACGGAGCCACTCGTCGGATCCTGCAGGCGTATGATGCAACGCGCCACGGTCGATTTTCCCGAGCCGGATTCGCCGACTATCCCCACGGTTCTACCGCGTTGCAATTGCAGGGAAACATCCGCGGCAGCATCGATCGTGCGGGCGCGCCCGAGCATCGTGCGAATACTGTAGGATTTGAACAGATTGGCAACGTTCAATACCTTTGTCTCGGATGACATTGGTCGAGGCTCTCGCGGCACAAGGCTCGGCACGGCCTTGAGGAGGTTGCAGGTATAGTCGGACTTCGGGCTTTTAAGAATGTCCATCGTCGCGCCTGCTTCGACGACCTTGCCGGCGCGCATGACCGTCACACGGTCGGCGATATCGGATACCACACCCATGTCGTGGGTGATGAAGAGGACCGCCATGCCGTGCTTCAGGCGCAGCTCGTCGATGAGCTTGATAATCTGCTTCTGGGTTGTCACATCGAGAGCAGTCGTCGGTTCATCGGCAATCAGCAACTTGGGCTCGAGGAGCAGCGCCATTGCAATCATGATGCGCTGCCGTTGGCCACCGGAAAGCTGGTGCGGATAGGAGACATAGATGCGTTCGATATCCGGCAGATGCACTTCTTCCATTATTTCGATGATACGTGCCTTGCGAGCCGAGCGTTTCATGTTCGTGTGCGTTTTGAGAACTTCCTCGAGCTGCTCTCCGATTTTTACCACGGGATTCAAGGCCGTCATCGGCTCCTGGAAGATCATGGCCACGGTGGTCGCACGCAATTCACGGAACTGCTTGTCGGATGCATTCAGCACGTCTTTTCCGCCAAGCTGTATGTGTCCGCCGCGGGGCTTCAGCACACCCTTGGGAAGCAGTCCCATGGTGGCAAGGGAGGTCACCGATTTTCCAGAGCCAGACTCTCCGACGATACACATTATCTCGCCTGCGAAGACATCGATCGATACGTCTGACACGATGGGTGGCGTCTGGCTTGCGACAGGGCCGACGGTCAGGTTGCGGATAGACAAAAACGGCTTTTGCTTTTCGTCGTTCATTTGCCCGCTTCCCTCTTGTTGCTCTTCGGATCGAGAACGTCGCGCATGAAGTCTCCGATGATGTTGATCGCCAGAATCGTCGCCGAAAGCATAATTCCTGGCCAGAAGATGAGCGCGGGCTTGATCTGGAAGAAGCTGCGGCCATCAGCGATGATGTTGCCCCATGTGGGCGTTGATGGGCTGATGCCCGCGCCGAGAAAAGACAGCACGGCCTCGGTCAGTATCGCGGAGGCGCAGATATAGCTGCCCTGAACGATCAGCGGCGCGATGGTACTTGGCACGAGGTGTTTCCATAGTATCCTTCCAGTGCGGCTGCCGAGAACGATAGCCGCCTCGATGTAGAATTCCGTTCTGGCCGAGAGGACGACTGCGCGCACGAGCCGGACCACGCGTGGTATTTCGGGAATGATGATGGCTAACAGGACTGTCCAGAAACCCGCCCCGAGAAGCGTGACGATCGTAATTGCCAGCAGGACTGCCGGTATAGCCATGATGCCGTCCATGATCCGCATCACAATGCTGTCGAATATCCGAATATAACCGCACAGAAGACCGATGACCAGACCTATGGCAATGCTTGCGACCATCGCGCCGATCCCGATTCCCAAGGCGATCCTCGTGCCGTAGACTACGCGTGAAAAGAGATCACGCCCGTAAGCGTCCATACCGAACCAGTGCTCGGCGCTAGCAGGTTTCAGGCGCAACAGCGGGTCGAGCTTTACAGGATCTTGCCCGGCGATAAGCGGTGCGAAAATGGCGGTTGCAACGACCAGGAAGAGAACGAGTGCAGCCGACAGCGTTATTGGATCCAGTCGTTTCCAGTTCAACAGCGTTTTCCCTATCTTTTTATGGACAGACCGGTGCAGGGGAGTGCGGTCTGATTGAGGAGACGAAGCGACAGTCATTCGTAGCGGACCCTTGGATCGAGGAGGACATAGGCCAAGTCGATCAGAAGATTGACGAGAACGTAAAAGAGTCCCGAGAGAAGCGTCAGCGCCTGTATTACAGGGTAGTCGCGTCCCATGACGGCATCGACAGTCAGTCTTCCAAGGCCAGGAATGTTGAAAACGCTTTCTGTGATGACCACGCCACCCAGCATGAGCGCGAAGCTGATGCCGATTACGGTGATGACCGGCACGGTGACGTTGCGCAGTGCATGTTTGACAAGCACTTTCGTTTCCGAAACGCCTTTGGCGCGGGCGGTGCGAATGAAATCTTCGTTCAGGACCTCTAGCAAACTTGCGCGGGTGATGCGCGCAATCAGAGCTATATAAAGGACGGACAGCGACACGGTTGGCAGCACGATGTAACGTGCGAACGGTGCGATGCCCTCGCTAATACCGCGGAACCCCTGAACGGGAAGCCAACGCTGCTCTATCGAAAAGAACAGCATAAGAGTGTAGCCGATCACGAAAACCGGGACAGAAAAGCCGATTACGCAGATTGCGATGACGATTCTGTCTATCGCAGTGCCATGTCTGGCGGCAGCCAGGACCCCGAGTGGCACTGCAACGAGAACAGAAAGGGCGATGGTGGTAAAGGCCAGGCTCAGCGTCGGGCCGATACGGTCGGCAATGATCTTGCCGACAGGCGTCTGCGACATGATGGATGTACCAAGATCACCGGCGGCAATCTGTCCCAGCCATTTGCCGAACTGCACGATCAACGGTTGATCAAGGCCGAGATTCGCCCTTATAATCTCCAATTGCTGCGGTGTTGCATTGTCACCTGCGATGAGTACTGCTGGATCTCCGGGTGCAAGCCTGACCAGCAGGAAGATAGCCAAAGCGACCACAAAAATAACGGGTATAGTGGCAATAAGTCGTCCTACGACAAACCTGAGCACGTCGAGTTTCCCTTCGCGTGTTTTACCGTAAGTACCGAATGATTTCGATCGGGACGGCGCTCCTTGAGTAGCGCGCGTCCCGACGATACATCAATCCGCTTTCTTTTCGATATTCCAGAAGAACGGAACGGCAGGGCCGTCGAGTACGCCATGGAGCTTTGCACTCCAGGCGGCTGGCGTCTTGAGCTGGCCGAGCGGGATATAGATTACTTGATCGTAGATCCGCTTTTGCAATTCTTCAGCCACTTTCCGCCGGTCTTCAGGCGTCTTTGTAAGCGCGAAGGCTTCCCGCAGTTCGATGATTTTGTCGTCTTTTGGCCAACCTGGCCAGCCGTCCTTGCCGACCGTGTTCAACGGCAGGCTCGTCAGGGGGCTGGATACATCCATGCCGCCTAGCCCTGTGAAGGCCATGTTCCAGCCGCCCTCGGACGGTGGTTTCGGATTGTTACGAAGCGCGACGGCGCTCTGCCAGTCCATTGGCAACAGCTGTACCTTGAAGCCGGCTTCCTGGAGAAGCTGTGCAGCGACAATCGGTTGCGGTTTCTGGGTATTGACGTCGGTTGGCTGAATGATGCGGATCGGAGTTCCATCGTAACCGGATTCCTTGAGCGCGGCTTTGGCCTGCTCCATCCCGGAACCGGCGATGAGTGTCTCGCTGCCGGCTTCGGTCGTAAGAGGTGTGTCACAGAAGAAGACGGCGCCGCAAACCTTGGTGAGCGACGGATCGCTTGACATCGCTGCCATGAAACTCGGTTGGGACATGGCAAGGAAAGCGGCGCGACGGACCTTCACATTGTCGAAAGGAGGGTAGAGAAAGTTCATTCGGCCGAGAATCTGCAGACCGAATGGATTGTTATTTTTGACAATGATTTCCTTGTTGCCGTCAAGTAGCGGCAGAAGGTCGATCTGCGGCTCGTCGATATAGTCGATTTCGCCGTTCGCCAGCGCATTGATCGCGGTCTGGGCGTCGGGCATGACGATCCATTCGACGCGATCGACCTTGACAACCTTGCCGCCTGAAAGCCAGCTCGGTGGTTCAGCACGTGGAGCGTATTTCTCATTTTTGACGAAAGCGGCTTTGACGCCCGGCTGGAACTCGCTTTCAACGAATTTGAATGGGCCTGAGCCGACAAAGCTCGTAATAGGCTTGTCGGCAGGGGTTGAGGCAACCGCCTTTGGCATCATGAACGGTACGAGCGATGACGGTTTCCCAAGGGCTTCAAGTACGATCCCGACTGGCTTGGACAGCGTCAAGGTGATGGTCTTGGCGTCTGTGGCTTCCAGACTCTTAGTTGCTTTTGCAAGCACCTGTCCCATAGAATCGCGCTTTTCCCAACGCTGCAGTGAGGCCACGCAATCTTCTGCGGTCACAGGCGTGCCATCGCTCCACAAAAGCCCCTCGCGGAGTGTAAATGTGTAAACGAGCCCGTCATCGGAAATCTTCCAGTCCGCCATCTGGGGCTTGATCTGAAACTTTTCGTCCATTGCGACGAGCGTGTCGTAGATCATGTAGCCGAAATCGCGTGAGATGTAAGCCGACGACATTACAGGGTCGAGGACGCGTAAAGGTGCATGCATGACCGCCTGGATGGTCGTTTCGGCCAATACTGAGTTGCCTGAACTGAATATAAGGGCTGCCGCAATCGCGGACGTCGCGGCGCCCATTCTGATTTTGTTCCTAACATTGATCAGCTTCATCGTTGTTCCCTTTATTGATTTTTTTACGCCCTCGCACAGATTCCCGTCGGCTTTCATCTGATGTTAGGCCGATGGAAGTGTTCTGTATGTCACGGCTGGAAGTGTAGGATCGTTTCCGGAGACAAGGTAGTTCGGTTATGTTGGCAACATGGTATCGGATAAACAGATGCCTTCGTGACAGCCTGTGATGGAATTTACAGAGCTCGGGTCTGCCCCTGGCCACAAGCCTTATGTCTTCGAGTGCGCGCTGTAATCCATTCTAATTACGCCAAGATAAAGTACGGCATCAGACGAGTCGTGAAACTTGCTGCAAGATCGGGTGGAAGAGAGCTATCTGAAACTCAGATGGGTAGGTGAGGCAATTTTGAATATCTTCTTTTTTTCAACTCAATGTAATTGTGGCTTGGATCAAGCGCCGCAGACATTCTTTCACGGTTAGAGCGCCGGACGAACTGATCCAGCAAAAGCGACACTCCTGTCGGTCGACCTCGGCGGGGGGCAATATTCACGTTTCAATTGAGAGCACTGACCATGACCAAAGGAACTATCGTTGCAGCTCAACCCGAAGCAGCCGAGACCGGGGCAGTCATTCTGCGCGCAGGCGGCAACGTCGTGGATGCAGCTATAGCGAGTGCGCTCGTTCAAGGCGTCGTAGATCCACAGCAATGCGGAATTGCCGGCTTTGGCAGCCTCCAGCTCTATCTTCCGCAGCGTGGCGTTCACACATGCATCGATTTTCACGCCAAGGCGCCGGCAGCAACACGACCGGACATGTGGGAAGATCTCATCGAAGAGGAAACCTTTGACGGCTTCGGCTTCGTGCTACGTGGCCGCGTCAACGACGTAGGGTATCAGTCGATTGCGGTGCCCGGCAGCCTGAAAGCTTACTACGAAACGCAACTAGAATTCGGTACGATGCCTTGGTCTGAAATCGTTGCTCCGGCAATCGCACATGCACAGGCGGGTGTCAGGGTCCGACCGCATATGAACATGTGGTGGAACCTCGATGATAAATCCGGGCGGATTCCCAATCGCGAACGGATGGCATTCAGCAAGTCCGGTCGGGAAATCTATTTTGATGATCGTGCTATGCCGCTCGCCACGGGTGAAATTCTGCGCAACCCCGATATGGTAGAGACCCTGAAGCGGATCGCCGCGCACGGGGCGGACATATTCTATGAGGGCGATATAGCCCGCGAGATGGTCGCTGACATGCAGGCGAACGGCGGTTTAATAACGCTTGAGGACCTCGCCAGCTATCGCACGAGCCGCTATAAGCCCTTGACATCCTCCTATCGCGGATTGGAACTAGCGACTAACAGGCCGCCCGGCGGCGGCATGATGCTGATCGAGATGTTGAACGTGCTTGAGCAATTCGATCTCGCACAACTCGGACATAATAGCGCGGATTATATTCGCATCGTTGCCGAAGCGATGAAATACGCGACGATCGACAAGGACCGTTTCCTTGGCGACCCGTCGTTCTTCGACGTTCCTTACGATATGCTGATGGGCAAGCCTTACGCCGAAGAAATCGCAGCACGCATCCGGAACGGGGAAAAAGCCTCGGTCGAGCGCTATGCCGGTAATAGCGAGAGCAAATACACGACACATGTTGGCGTTGTGGACGATGCGGGCAACGCCGTTACTATGACTCATTCGCTCGGTACGCCATCGGGCGTCATCACCGAGGGTTTGGGGTTCATGTACAACGGTTGCATGAGCGTCTTCGATCCGCGGCCTAGCAGGGCAGGTTCGCTCGCTCCGGGAAAAAGCCGCTTCAGCTCCATCGCTCCATCCATTGTATTCCAGGACAGCGCGCCGCAGATCGTCATCGGGGCTCCGGGCGGCACCCAGATCGCCATGGGTATTCTTCAGGTCCTGCTCAACATCATCGATCACGGCATGTCGCCGGTCGAAGCCGTCTATGCGCCGCGGTTCAGCGGAACCTACAATACGATCGAGGTCTGTAATCGTATTCCCGGATATCTGACCGATGACTTGCGGAACGAAGGTTATGAAATCAGGCGGCTCGCGGAGAGCTACACGTTCTCGGGCGTGCACGTCATTGCAAGAAATGGCTCCGAGTGGCGCGGTGGGGCAGACCCCGGCTACGATGGCGTCGCGCTCACTGTTTGAAGCGTGTTCTCTATGAGAGCGCAGATATGACGGAATCAAATCTGCGCTCTCATACTCTCTTTTGAATCATGATCTTATCGATCACCGGCTCACCAAGGTCGTAAACAACAGCACAAAGGAACCCAGAATGAATCCCAGAAGGATGACAGTTTCGGTCATACAGATCACTGCAGTTGATGACGACAACCAGGCCAACGTCGATAAGCTTTGCGCTCTTCTGGATGTCGCGGGCCAACGTGGCTCCGATCTTGTCGTTCTTCCGGAGGTCATGACCGGGAGTGGGGCGAGTGATCCGAAGGCATATCGACGTATTGCCGAAAAAATCCCCGGGGAAACGACAAGACGGCTCGCAGAAAAAGCACGCTGTTATTCGATGTGTGTCGTCGGCTCGATGTTCGAAGAGGGTGAGGGAGGACTGATCTATAATAGTGCTCCATTGATCGGCCCAGACGGCGAAATCCTTTTCAATTATCGCAAGACGCACCTCTTTTCTCCGGGAAACGGCCCAGATATTGCTGCAGGCATTGGTGAACCTGGTAAAATCGAGCCCGGGAACAGCCTATTTGTCGTTGAAACTCCGAAATGCAAACTTGGCGTGGCGACTTGTGCAGATCTCAGATTCCACGAAGTTTTCAGGGAGCTTTCACTCATGGGCGCGGAAGTCGTGGCCTTACCCACCGCTTTTCCGTCACCGCGATTAGATCACTGGGAGTTCACACTCCGAACGCGTGCCACGGATAACCAACTGTTCATCGCCGCTACCGGATTATACGGCAGGGAGCCCAAATCGAATGCCCAGTTTGTCGGGCGCAGCATGATCGTCGATCCATGGGGAGTGATCGCCGCGACGGCACCCGATGCTGAGTGCTGCACAACGATCGAGATTGATCTTGACCGCATAAGACAGGTGAGGGATTGGTACCCATTAACAGAGTTGCGACGACCAGAAATTTATGTTGAACAGCGTCGCCAATTCCAAATGTACTAGCACTTCTGTGGTTGCCGCCCGTTATGCAAGAAGTTTTTGCCCATATGAACGTGTGATCGAGTGCGGTCTTCTGTCAGGCCTTTAATTGCGGCATTT
>NZ_JBJDMY010000024.1:0-39939 GCF_044900305.1 Agrobacterium sp. NPDC089420
TGAGACCTGATGCCCGGCTATGACCACCTGCTTCGCCTGATTGGGGCTACGCAGGTGATCAAAGCCTCATTCAGCGCAAAGTTCCGAAGGTGTTATGGCAGCGAGTTCATCTCTCGCGACCTCGACCTTTGGGCCTACGCCAACAACGTCACTCTGGACTTCTCTCGGCCCGGAAAACCGACCGATAACGGCTTCATCGAGGCCTTCAACAGCAAGCTTCGGGCCGAGTGCCTGAACGCGCATTGGTTCCTGACCCTTGCGGATTCGCGCGAAAAGTTGGAGACTTGGCGTCGATACTACAATGAGGATCGACCTCATTCGGCAATCGGGTATAAGGTCCCGATTGCCATGCATAATCCCGGTGGCGCAACCAGCCCGTCATCGTGGTAACAGCCGGAAAACTCCAATTCCCGGCGCTCCAAACTTGGGGATCAGGTCAGAAACGATTGAGGAACGGCGGTTTGAATCCTTTCGAGAGCCGCAGCCCTGACAAATTGCGGCTTTCTGTCCGCTAAAGTTAAGATCGAATGAGATGCCGGCGGAACTCGCGCGGTTGGTGAAAAACGTCTCAATCCAAATCGATAGGAGCTGAGCCTAGAAGCCTGGCGACTTCGTCGCCGTCGATTGCCTCGATGCGATGACGGTCATGGGGCGTGCCGCCTGTTGTTTCCGCGGCGATCATCGCATTGACCACCGCCTCTTCCACGCTTTGCACCACGGCCTGATAAACCGGATCAAGCACATCGTCATTGACCATGTCGATGCTCAATAGCGATCCAGCTTTGTGGCGCATCGGGTGCGGATTAGCCGTCGAAAAGGCGAGAAAAATGTCGCCGGAACTATTGCCGCCGACCGTGCCATTGCGACCGATGCCTATTGCGCCGCGCCGCGCCAGCTTCCGCAACTGGTGCGGCGCGAGTGGCAGATCTGTGGCAATGACGACGATGATCGAGCCGCGCTCGGACAGCCCCGGGTCATTTTGTTGCAGCAGTTTGCCAACGGGCAAGCCGCCGATTGTCAGCCAGTCGCGCTGACCGTGATTGGCCTGCACCAGGGCCGCGACGGTGAATTCCTTGTCATCAAGGGTTATTAGCCGCGAGGCGGTACCCGTGCCGCCCTTGAAACCGTAGGCAATCATGCCCGTGCCGCCACCGACGTTCCCCTCACGGAGCGGACCGCTTTTAGCGACGTTCAGCGCCTCCAGGACGTGCTCGGCCGTTACATGCTGGCCGTTGATGTCGTTGAGCATGCCGTCGTAGGTTTCCGCCACCACGGGCATGATCCACAAGTGGTCGTCTCCCTCATAGGTCGCTGCAAATCGGTCAATCATCCAGCGCACGGCGCTTTGATGGGCAATGCCGACGCTGTGCGTGTTGGTAATCAGGACGGGTCCGACAAAGTAGCCTCCGTCCTCGATCCAGTGAGATCCTGTCATCTCACCGTTGCCATTGAAACGATGAATGCCAGCGAACACCGGTATCGGTTCGCCTGCCGTGGCGTGCGGCAGTATCGCCGTCACTCCGGTCCGCACCGGCAACTTGCGGCCGGGGCGGGGGACGTCTTCCCGGATCGTCGAAAAGCCGACATGAATACCCGCGATGTCGGTGATGGCGTTGAGCGGCCCGGGCCTGCCGTCGAAGGCAATGCCGAAGTCACGCGCGCGTTTCTGGCCTGGTGATACCGTCTCGCTGATCATTGGTCCCTCCGTTTTTTCAGGCACCGTTCAACAAATCGTCAGCTTCACATCGTTGCTGTCCAGGCTTTCCGTCAGGTCCTCGCCCGGCGCCTTGTCGGTGACGACGTGGGCGATCTCCCGCCAAGGGGCATAGCGCGCCGGGAAGAGCCGGTCGTGCTTGGAATGATCGGCGACCACGACGGTTCGCGCTGCGCGGGAAACCATCGTGCTATAGACCGCGCCACATTCGAGCAGGGCGTCCGATGGGCCGTCGGGACCCAGACCGCTTGCGCCTAGAATGGCGAAATCGGCGTAGAAGGAATTGAGGAATGACACCGCATGCGCGCCAACGGTCGCGCCCTCGGTGGCGTGGTAGTCGCCAGGAAGCATGACCACCTTGATTGTCGGGTTGATGGCGAGCACTGTTGCCACACCGAAGGAATGTGTGAGCACAGTGATGCTCTTCATCTCGATCGCGATACGCCGCGCGGTGTGCACTGTCGTCGAGCCGGAGCCAATCATCAGTACCTGAGCGCCTTTAAGTATTTGTACGGCTGCCCTCGCGATCCTTTCCCGCTCGCCGACAAAAAGTGCATGGCGCTCGGTGACCGAAGGCTCGGTGGAAAGCGAACGTACAGCGCCACCGTAAGTGCGGTTGAGCAGACCCTGTTCGGTCATCTCGTCCAGATCGCGCCGGATCGTCTCTGTCGAGACGTCGAGCCGCCGGGCAAGTTCGGCAACGCGCAGGCTCGGCGATTGGTTGAGTTCAGTCAGGATGCGCGCCTGGCGCACGCTCTTTGGTTTTTTCATCGCTCCTCACTCCCAATGGCTTTCCAGCGCAAAACTCGGCCGCGTGGGGGACAAGCTCAGTGCGCCGTGTTCAGCTGCAAAACGGACAGAGGGGTTCTTGTCGGCATAAAGGGCTTCGAGTGCTTTCATCGACCAAATTGTGTCAGGAACGTTCTGGGCGAGCAAGCCTGGGGCGATTTTCGTCCCCGACTGTTTCATGCTTTTGCCAGCGGCAGATAGCCGATCAACTCTTCCGTGGTCATCACGTTGGCGTAGATCATATGCAGCCGCTCTAGTTCGCTTGCATGAAGCTCCATCGAGCCTGCCGCGCAGGCGTCAGCGACGACGATGACGTCGAAGCTTTCGTCAGCGAGGCTGCGCACGGTGGAGGATACACACTGGTCTGTAAAAATGCCGGAGCAAACAACGTGGGTGATGCCCATATTCGTCAGAACAAGCCTGAGATTCGTGCCCGTGAGCGCGCTGTCGGTGGTCTTGGTGATAACGATCTCGCCGTCTTGCGGAGCGATTTGCGACAGGATCTGCGAGGCTTGCTCATCCTTCGGCAGCAAAAGGTTATTCCACCCCGGTTTCTTCTGGCTGAGTGAACGATCCCGGCCATCGGTGCGCAGACAAGCAATTCGCGCGAAAAACACGTCGAGGCCGAGCGCGCGAAACCGTTCCATGAGACGCTGGGTATTGGGGATGACGACGTCGTGCATGCGCTCGTGAAACGGCGTCCAAGCGTCATAACGAACAAGATCGTCACCCGAGAGGGCGTCGGGAGCGGGGCGATCGAGATAGGTGTTCTGCATGTCGATGACGAGAAGCGCCACCTTGCCCGTTTCGAGTATCGGGTCATCGGGTTCCGGCGCGCCCTGATAATAGAAGGAACGGCGGTCGGTTTTCCAGTTCATCGAGGCGTCCTCATGTATCCGCCTGACGGCGGCGAAGCATAAAAATGGCAAGCCCGCCGGCCAGTAACAATGCGGCAGCCGATACCGTGCTCATCGTGCCGAGCGCCGGCACCATTGGCGAATACCCGGCGACCATTTTCGAATAGAGCCATTTCGGGATCGTTGAGTCGACGCCCGCCGTATAAAGTGACAACGGGAAATTGCCCCAGGAGAGCAGGAACGCGAAAAGCGCGCCGGACCAGATGCCCGGCCACAGGATCGGCAGGGTTACCTCGCGCAGAATGAACCAGCGGCTCGCTCCAAGGTCACGCGCAGCTTCCTCCAGAGTTGGATCGAAGGAGTAGACCTGAATGGCAATGACGAGCGTCACCACCGGAACGATCCAGACGAGATGAGCAATGACGGCCGTCTGCCAGCTCGGGTTGATGCCGAGCGCGTTGAACCACAGGAGGAGTGCAAGCCCCAGCACCGGCTGCGGAAAGAAGACTGGCAGAAGGATCGCCTTTTGGAAAAGCTTGCGCCCCTTCCAGTCGTAGCGGGCAAAGGCGAGCGCGCCGAAGAAAGCGAATATCACGGAGACAAGCGTGACAATGAAAGCGATCAGAAGGGAGTTCTGCACGAGAGCCTGGATTTCAAGCGAGGTAAGGGTTTTACCCCACCATTCGGTTGAAAAGACGTGAATTGGGAAGCTGAAATAGCGACCCTTGGACAGGCCGGCCAACGCCCCGCAGAGGATCGGAAGATATACTGCAAGGACGACGAAGGATGTCCAGCCCTTGACGAACGCGCGGGCGCGGATTTGCGAGCGGGTTTCCATGTCTCACTTCTTTCCGAGAATACGGTCGAGATCGAGCCTGGACAGGACGTAGAGGGCGAGCCCGCTGACGATAGCGACGAGTAGGAGGGCGAGCGCCGAGCCAAGGGGCCAGTTCTGCGCATAAGTGAAAGCAACCTCGATATCCTGCGCGATGGTAATGACCGACTGGCCGCCAAGGATCTTGGATTCGGCGATCGCGCCTGCGCCGAGCACGAAGGTGAGCAACATGCCGATCAGGATACCGGGCATGGCGAGCGGCAGCTCGATCTCTCGCCAGATCGTCAGCCGATTAGCCCCGAGGTCGCGGGCCGCATCGACAAGGTCCCTGGGGATCATGGCGATGCCAAGCGACATCGGGAACAACATGAAAGGCAGATAGACATAGGTCATGCCGAAGAGGATGGCACCGGGCGTATAGAGCACCTCAGGCCCGCCTGAGAAACCGAGCCACTTCAGGCCGCCGTCGAGCACCCCGTTCTTGATAAAAAACAGTACCCAACCGTAGAGGCGGACGTTTTCCGAGACGAACAGTGGAAAGACGAAGAGCACGCCGACCAGGCCAGACCATTTGCCGAACATGCGATTGAGACCATAAGCTATCGGATAGGCAATCACCGCCAACAACACGACTGTGGCAAAGGCGTAGGCGATCGACCACGCAAAGGACATCCAAACGGTGTTGGAGGTATCAAAGATCACAGCGAAGTTTGCGCCGGTGAAGGATCGGAAGACGTCGAAGCTCTTCGGTGTGGCGAACGCATAGGCGGCCACCGTCAGGAGAGGCGCCAGAAAGCCAAGCAGCAGAAGAATCGAGACAGGCGCGGCCGCGCGCAAGCCGGCGGAAAGAGAAGGCGGATAACTTTGTTCACGGGCCGTTTCAGCGTGGGTGATGGTTACCATATCAATCTCCGACCACGATCGCGTCGTGGGCATCCCAGCCGATGGTGACGGCGTCGCCTGAAGTGATACCGGTCGCGGCGGCGCGTGCGGCCTCGACCAAGTAGATTCGGTTTCCGGAATGAATCTGATACTGCATGCGCGAGCCGAGAGAGTACTCGTTGTAGATCGTGCCGGAGATCAGATTGTCGGCGCTCGACGAGCCGCTGACGAAGCGCATGGTTTCGGGCCGGACGATCACAGTTGCCGTCTCGCCAATGGATGCTGCAACCGGGTCAACGGTGATCGGCCTGCCGTCGGAAAGCGTCCAGGCGTCCTGACCGCCGCGCCTGACTTCGAAACTGTTGACCTCGCCGAAAAACTCCGCGACGAAACGCGTTGCTGGCTTGGTGTAGATTTCCTCCGGTGTGCCAATCTGAACCAGGCGGCCACGACTCATCACCCCGACGCGATCAGACATGACCATCGCCTCTTCAAGCGAATGGGTGATGTAAACAAAAGTCTTCCCGCTTTCGCGGTGCAGGTCCTTCAGCTCCTTCTCCAGAACTTTCTTCAGTTTGTAGTCGAGCGCCGACAGCGGTTCGTCGAAAAACAGAACGTCGGGATCATAGGCAAAGGCGCGGGCGAGCGCCACGCGCTGTTTTTCGCCGCCCGAGCAGCGCATCACGTTCTTGGAATAGTAGCCCTCGGGCAGGCGGACCATACGCATGAGTTCGAGAGCGCGGGTTTTGCGTTCGGCGGCCGGCATTTTGCGGACTTTCAACGGGAACTCGATGTTCTCGCCGACGGTCTTGTGCGGGAAAAGTGCAAGCGACTGGAAGACGAGACATGTCGGACGCTTGTCGGCCGGCACGTTGTTGATCACCTCGCCGCGCAGCGTGATGTAACCTTCCGACGGAGATTCCATACCCGCAAGCATGCGCAGAAGTGTAGTCTTGCCGGACCCGGAGGGTCCGACAATGGTGACGAATTCGCCCTCCTTTATATCGACGCTGATGCCGTCAACCGCGGCGAATTCGCCGAAAATCTTTCGAACGTCGACCAGTTGCAGCACCAGTTTCGACGCAGGATGGATTGGGACTTCCATGTTGGATGAGGCGTCGGGTAGGGCAGGCGAGATCATCGCAAGGCTCATATTCTTTGCTCCGTCGGGACAGGCTTGGCTCAACCGCGAGCGCGCTTGGCGGCGGTCATCAGTTCCAGTGCCTTGTCGTAGTCAGGCACGATGTCGTATTGCGCAGAGCGCGCCATATCCTCCTCAAGACTGTCCCATTGGATGGCTTCCATCTCTTCCTTGGTGAAAAGCTCGAAGCACTTCGGATTGCCCATCTGGCTTACCGGGTTGAATGTGCCCTCGGCAAAGGCGACAGTGTGGGCGACTTTCGGATCCTGGACGTATTTTAGAAATTCCAGGGCAAGCGGCGAAACCTCGGGATTATTGACCGTCGAAGTGATCTCAATCCAGGAAATACCGCCCTTGCCGTCCATCGGACCCCTGAGTGGTGTGATCGCGCGCAAGTTCGTATAGCCGTCGGCGCGCGCCGGAGAGACCGAATAGGTGCCGCCGGTCATGTAAAGGTCGATCTCACCCGAGACGAGAGCCTGGTTGAGCGACGCCATGTCCCCGACCATCTTGGCGCCTTTGAAAACTTTTTCTGCGGTTTCGGCGAAGGCCTTGAACTCCTCCTCCGTGTGCTCCTTGAACGGGTCTATGCCGGCAATGAGGAAGATGTTGAAGACGTTCCAGTCATCGGATTCCTGTATGCCGTACTTGCCAGCGAGTGAAGCGTCGTTGAACAGGTCCCAGCCCTGTTCTTCCGCCGTGGCTTTGCTGACTTTGTCGGTGTTGACAACAAAGCTGTAGGGTCCGAAGCGCTGCGCCATGCCGAGCAGGTCGTTGCCATCGTCGCTCATCGCCCAGCGATAAGGTGCCTTGAAATTGGGGAGCATGGTATCGAAATAGGGTTCGAATTCGGCGCGCGGCAGCGGCTTGATGAGGCCGGCCGGTCCCATGACCTTGCGCGCCCAGGGATTGTTGACGTTAATGAGGTCCCAGATTTTGGTCTCGCCCGCGCGAAGGCGGTTGATCATGGTCGGGTCGTTGGTCAGGCTTTCTGCCTTGACCGTGGCAGAGTGGCTGGATCGGAACGGATCCAGGACCTGGGCGGAATTGTAGCCTTCCCAGCACAGGATATTGAGCTCTTTCTCGCGAGCCGCGAAGGCACGGGTGGCGCTTGCCAGCGGGCCGGAAAAAGCGGCCGCACCCATCATCTGCATCATGTTGCGTCTGGAGATTTTCATCACAGTTTTCCCCTTTTTTCTCGGCCGCTTGAGCGGCGCGTGGATCACTTATGTTGGAACTTTGTCGTAAAAATGTGTGATTTACAACATCTATTTTCTGCTTCATGGTGCGAAGCGTGATTAGAGCCGTAGCATCCGGAGACCAGCGCAATTTCTGCGGAGCCGGACTGCTAACAATCTAATAATACTATGCATTTGTTTTGTGCAGACGACGCCGACTGCGTGCCGATGTTTTGATCTGACGCCTCATATTGATGCAGCCGCGATAAGTGAATTTGTGGAAATTACAACAAAAGAGTGAGTGGAACATGTTGAAGTCACTGCAAGGAAAAACCGTCATCGTTACCGGCGCAAGCCGGGGGATTGGCAAGGGCATCGCATTGCGTTTTGGGGAGGCCGGCCTGAACGTCCTCGTTGTCTCGCGCAGCCAGGTCGATGCCGACAGGGTGGCGTCTGAAATCGGAGCCAATGGCTCGGGATTTGCCGCGGATGTCAGTACGGAGGAGGGCTGCAAAGCGATGGTGGATGCGGCCGTAACCCGCTATGGCGGCGTGGACGCGCTGTGCGCAAATGCCGGCATCTTTCCGGCGGCAAAGCTGGGCGAAATGACGGTGAGCGACTTCGATCAGGTGATTTCGACCAATCTCAAAAGCACCTTTCTCAGTGTTTCCGCCGTTTTGCCAGCAATGACGAAGGCCGGTTCAGGCCGTATCATCATCACCTCATCGATTACCGGCCCGATTACTGGATACCCCGGCTGGTCGCATTATGGGGCAAGCAAGGCCGGCCAGCTCGGCTTCATGCGCACGGCTGCGATCGAACTGGCGCCGAAGAACATCACGGTCAATGCCGTCATGCCGGGTAATATCATGACCGAGGGACTTGAGGACAACGGTCCAGACTATATTTCCGCAATGGAGGCTTCGGTGCCATTGCGCCGTCTTGGCACTCCGGCGGACATAGCGAACGCCGCGCTGTTTTTCGCATCAGAAGAGGCGGCGTACATCACTGGTCAGACGATCGTTGTCGATGGCGGTCAAACTCTGCCTGAATCCCTCGGTGCGCTGGAAGCGATGGGCTAAAACGGGAACAAGCCGGACGACATCGTCGCCCGGCTTGCCCGCAAGGTGCTCAGGAGGCTCAACGCGCTTTTAGGATACTGTCCAACGTATCGGAAAAGAGGTCGGCATCCTCATTCGAAAAACAAAGTGGCGGGCGGATCTTCAGCGTTGCGCCAAACTTGCCTGCTGCCCCGATCAGAATACCGTTTTGCTTTAATTTATTGATCATGGTCGTTGTAATCGCCGTGTCCGGCTCCCCCGTGGCGGGGTTGACGAAATCGAGGCCGATAAAGAGACCGGCCCCCCGCACATCGCCGATTACCGAATGTCGAATTTGCAAAGCCTGGAGCGATTGCTTGAAATAACCGCCGACAGAGGCCGAGCGTTCGATCAGGCCTTCGTCTTCGATCACTCGCAGCACGGCATGGCCGGCGGACGCGGCAACAGGATTGCCGCCGAACGTATTAAAATAACCGGTTTCCTCGCAGAACCGCTGAAGCAGGTCGGGTCGGGTCACTACGCCGCCCATCGGGAAGCCGTTGCCCATCGGCTTGCCCATCGTGACGATATCGGGCGTTACACCATGGCGCTCGAAGCCCCAGAGGCCTCCTCCCGTCCGGCCGAAGCCCGGCTGGACCTCATCGGCGATCAAGAGGCCGCCGGCGCGGTGCATCACGTCAGCCGCTGCTTTCAGGAAGCCAGCGGGATCGGCATAGATGCCGTCGCTGGAAAAGATCGTGTCGACGATCAAGCCTGCACATTGGATGCCGCGGGACTCGAGCTCGTCGATCGCCTGTTTCACCGATGCGGCAAAGCTTGCGGCAACGCTCATGCCGTCACGGGCAGCGGGCGCCGGAACGATCGCCACAAAGGGTGCGGGCTTGCGCTTGCGCAGCGACGAGGGGGAAATTTCGGTCACCAGCGCCGTGTTGCCGTGATAGGCTGCCTCGGTGACGACGAAACCCTCGGCGCCAGTCCCAATCCTGGCTATGCGCATGGCGAGGTCATTGCTCTCGCTGCCGGTGCAGGTCAAAACGACATTGCTGAGCGATGCCGGGAATTTGGACAGCAGCGCTTCACTGTATGACTCGACCACGCGATTTAAATAGCGCGTGTGGATGTTGAGTTCACCAACCTGTCGCGCGACGGCCTCGACCACGCGTGGATGGCAGTGGCCGACCGATGGGACGTTGTTGTAGACGTCGAGATATTTTCGCCCCTCGGCGTCATACAGATAGGCGCCTTGGGCGCGTACCATTTCGATTGGCTGCTCGTAAAAGAGCACCGATGAGGCTCCAAACGTTGCCTGGCGTTTGGCGACGCGCTGCGCGAGTTCGGTCGGCAGGGCCTCGGTGGCGCTTGCATCAAAACGGTTGAGATCTAGAATTTCCTTGGTGGCGACGCTCATGGGGCTCTCCTCAACGGTGCTCTGCCAGATAGCGCTCTGCGAGCGCCACGGTGCCATCGGTATAGCTCGTGCCCATGGATTGGGCCGTCGGCGTTTCGGCGTGGGAAGCGACCCATGCCGTGAGTTGCATGCGGCGAAGCATGATGAACATCGGCAGCGCAGCCTCGTGTTGCGCATCAAGAGGAGTGACGAGGCGATAACCTTCAAGCCAGGCGGCCTTTAGATCGGGGATGCAGGGCTCATGTTCCATGAAGCTGATCGCGGCGGCAAAATCGTAGGCGTACCAGGACAGTCCGCAATCGTCGAAATCGATCACTCCTAGTCTGTCACCATCCACCAGAAGGTTGGCGGCACGCATGTCGCAATGAACAAGGCCGAAGCGGTCCTCGCCATAGCCGTAGGCGGAGGTCTGTGCTTCGAGCAGCGCGTGCGTTCTTTCTAAAATCGACTTTCCATCGGCTGTCAGCCCAAGGGCGTCGCGCCAGTCGCCCCAATAGGCGCCATTCCCAAGGATGCGGTTGAAGTTCCATGTCTTTCGAACGAAATTCTCCGGACGCGTCCACCTGCGGCTGTGGGCATGCAGTCTCGCGTTGATTTCCCCAAGCGTCCTGTACCAGTGGACGAGGTCGGATTCAGCATCTGGCTCCTTGCCTGCCATATGCTCGAAGGCGACGGCGTAGCGCATGGTTTCGCCGTCGGAGAAGACCTGTAAAAGGCTGCCGTCGTTCGCTGAGATCGGCCGCGGTGTGACAACCGCCCCATCCTGCCGCAGCGCATCGATCCAGGCGAGCTCGGAAAGAATCTCTGCTTCAGAATGGTATTCGGGCCGATGCACACGCACGATCAGATCGCGGCCGCTGTTTTCGTCGATGATACGAAAGGTCGCATTCTCGGAGATCGTCAGGAGCGTCAGCTCTGCCTCCGGGGAAAGGCCCCACACCGAAGAAAGGTCTTTCAGTCCGTTTGCCAGCCTCGAAAGAAAATCTGTATCATACAACATTTATCGCGCCACCCTGGAATTATATATGGCAAATACAACAATATTAATGTTGGAAATGCAACATTAAATGTGCGCGAGCCAATTCTGTTCACAGGCGCTATCACTGGGCGCGACATTGTATGGCATGGGCCACTGGTTTGGGGACTGATCGCACGCCGTGATGACGCCTCGACTTTCTGTTCTGCGAACGCCGGATGCGGGTGCGCAGCGTTGTGGCGGGCGGAATGAAGAAGCGTACGCCTGATATCACTGACGGGATCATTTCCTTTTCAGAAACTATCCTGGATGCTCAACAAGCGACGCTCAAGCGCATAGATTTCTTCATTCAGAAAGCAAAGTTCTATAATCGTTTTCGAGGCCAGCTGAACGAGCTTCAGGAAAAGGTCATCGCGCGCATCTTCAAGGAAGAAATGGCAGGCTTCGAAGCGGGAGCTAAGCGCCGAAAAATACAACTCGATCGCAGACCTATCCCGCGCTACAGCGACACGCGATCTTCAGCAGTTCGCGGAGAACGGTGCACTTACGCGTAAGGCAGAGCCTCGGCGCACCCGGCACTCGCTTTCATGGCTGAAAGAGTTGCTGCCAGTCCAATGAATTCCACCAAAGTCATTATCCAGGTGAACGGCTGTTCGTATCCGTTCCAGGCAATGACCAGTCGCTACTCATCACCCGGAACTCCGTAAGAGGGGGCTGCCAGTGGATCCAGAGCACGCGTCACATAGTCCTGCGCCTGCGACTGGTAGACATTCCATGCCCGGGCCACCGCTGCGATTGGGCAGCCTTCGTCCAGCCAGTCGATCCGCAATTCGGCGTACGGCCAAGACTGTCTGTCAACGATGAGTATGCCGGCTGAATGGACAGGACCGGCTTCGCCACCTGCATCAACAGCTGCTGTGAGCGCTGCGACCAGCCGGTCTCCCAAGGTGCCTGACGTTGTCTCGAAGGTTTCGACCATTGCCTTCGGCACGCCGTCATTTGCCAGCAGATTTCCCGCCGCAACACACTGGTTGCCGGTTGCAGAAGTCCATATCCCCAGCGCATTCTCGCCAGAATGAATGGCTGTGGTTCCCGACGCATCCACCGCCAGCAACTGGCGATAGCCGGGAAATCCATCACTCTTCCGCGCCGTTACAACCGCATCCTCAGCACTTGCGCCATCTTTCAGCGCAGCAAGCATTCGCGGTCCAAGGGCAGGGTTGGTCACGTTCTGTGTTGCCACTGCTCCGACGCCGGCCTCAGCCCAGGCGCATCGGGCCGCAACCGCAGGGGACGACGAGGAGATTGCGACCCCGAACTGACCCGTCTTTTCGCAGCGGGCAACGATAGAGAAAGTCATGATGAACTCCATCCTGGAACAACCGGCCGCACTCTTGTCGGCCGAAACGGCGACCGGCCAGTCGATGATGCTGGCCGGCATCCTCTAATGCCTGTCTGATATCAGTCGGGGATGACTGCCGTGGCGTCGATCTCGACAAGCCATTCCGGGCGTGCAAGCGCCACGACAACAAGACCGGTGCAGACCGGGTGAACGCCCTTGATGTATTCGCCCATGGTCCGGTAGACCGCCTCTCGATGGCGGACATCGGTCAGATAGACGACAAGTTTGGTGACATGCTCCATCTGGCCGCCGCTTTCCTGAACGAGCTGGCGAATGTTCTGCATCACCTTGTGCGTCTGCTCGACCGGATCATGGCTGTCGATATTCTTGGCGGTGTCGAGATCCTGCGGGCACTGGCCACGCAGGAAAATCGTCGTGCCACGGGCGACGACGGCCTGGCAGAGATCGTTGTCTAGGTTCTGCTCCGGATAGGTTTCTCTGGTGTTGAACTTGCGAATGCGCATATGTGCCATTCTCGTCTCCATGGGATTGATTATGCGATGGATTGCTGTCTGCCGCCGCAGGCTTCAATCCTGCGGCGTGTACGCCAGGTAGTTGTCCTGAATGGCGATGTGGTCGGCCACATGCTTGGCATCGTGCCACACCCCCCAGATGAAGCTGGAGCCGCGACCGGACAGCCAGGGAAGGCCGAGGAAATAGATGCCTTTTTCGGCGCTGACGCCGCGCTGGTGTTTCGGGCGGCCAACGTCATCGAACGCATTAACCCGAAGCCAGCTGTAGTCCGATGTGAATCCCGTTGCCCAGATTATCGTCGTCACGTTTGCTGCGCGCAGATTAAGCTCGCGGAGCGGGTTTGCCACACAGTCGACCTGCGGTCCAAGGATACGTGCGTCGGGTTCCTGGGGCAGGTCAAGGCCGTTGCGGGTAACAAAGGCATCCGCCTCATCGAGCAGCGACAGATAGTTCTGGTCGCCGCGATCAAGATTGCGACCGAGATCGTCTGCAAATGACAGCGATCCGTCGCGATAGGCTCCCGTCATGCCGGCAAGCACCATGCCCTGTGCGGCCAGCCTCCGGAAATCAATAGTGTTTCCACCGCGAGCACCGCTGACGGCGATGGTCACGTGCTCCGAGCCCGGGGCTTGAGCCTGTGCGTCCCATTTCCCGAGGACGCCAAGCCACCAGACGAAGTCGCGGCCGCGATAGGCGCGGGGAGGGCGGTCATGCGGGCCGACTGAAAGATAAACCCTGCGTCCTGCGAGCATCAGTTCCTCGGCGATCTGGACGCCCGATGATCCCGCGCCGACGACCAGAACCGCGCCTTCGGCGAGTTGGGCCGGATTGCGATAGTCACTCGAATGCATCTGTGTCACGCCGATATCGTCGGGGACGATCGGGGGAATGGAGGGTTTTTGAAACGGCCCGGTGGCGGCGACGACGTTAAGGGCTTCGATCGCGCCATCAGAGGTCTCGACCCGGAAGCCTGGACGGTCTTCCAGACGCTCCACCTTGGTCACGTCAACGCCGCACCGGATCGGTGCGTTGAGCATACCGGCATAGGCTTCGAAATAGTCTGCCACACCGTCCTTGGGGACAAATGCGTCCGGGTGACCCGGGAAATCCATGCCGGGAAAACGGTCATGCCAAGCGGGGCCGTTGGCGACCAGTGAATCCCAGCGCATCGAGCGCCAGCGTTCGGCGATGCGACCGCGTTCCAGTACGAGATAGTCGACACCGTTGCGGCTTAGATGTTCGCTCATGGCCACGCCGGCCTGGCCGGCTCCGACAACCACCGTATGGATCTTCTCGACTGACATGCATTCGCCCTTTTCTGTTTCGCCGCAACCCGCCGATCAGCGTCAGCTATCGTTCCGCTCTAGCGAACGGTTTGCATTCGGAAAATTATGATTTGCTGCAGCACTGGTTAGGATTGGCGAAAGCAGCGTCTTGCCCCGCCGTTCATGTGATGAACGGTGGCAGGGCCGGCGGAACATTTACATTTCGGCAAACGGGACATAATAAATTCACCTCGATAGCCCGCCGTCTGGAAGCGGGCATATGGTCGCGCTCTCAGCGCGCCACTTGGCATCAGGGCCTCAAATGCGTTTCACCTTGCGTCAGCTCGAATACTTCATTGCAACGGCCGAGGCCGGTTCGATAACTCTGGCGTCGGACCGTATCCACGTGTCGCAGCCGTCCATTTCGACAGCTATCTCCCAGTTGGAAATCGAGCTTAACACCCAGCTTTTCCTGCGCCGTCATGCCCAGGGCTTGTCGTTGACACCGGCCGGGCAAAAGCTTTTGCTGCAGGCAAAAGCCGTGATCGAACAGGTTCAGAACCTCTATACCGCTGCATCCGAGGCGACCGAACAGATCCGCGGGACATTGTCGCTTGGATGCCTCCTGACCTTCGCGCCGATGTTGCTGCCGGAGGTGAGCCAGAGCTTCAAGACCGCCTATCCAAGCGTCACTGTCAGGCCGACGGTTGCAGATCACCGGACCTTGCTGACGCGGCTTGAGCGTGCCGAACTCGATATCGCGCTCTCTTATGATCTTCTCGTTCCGGAAGGTTTCGAGTTTACACCGCTTGCGGAATTGCCCCCTTACGTGCAGGTCGCGGAAACAGACCCACTGGCACAGCGCTCGGCAATTTCGCTTTCCGAGCTTGAGGAACACGAATTCATCCTGCTCGATCTGCCGCTTTCGCGTGACTATTTCCTGGGTTTGTTTGCCGCTGCCGGTGCCACGCCCAACATCGTCGCGCAGATTCAGCATCAGGAAGTCATCCGCACGATGGTTGGCAATCGTTATGGCTACACCCTTGCCAATGTCCGTCCGAAAAACAAAGCTGCGCTGGATGGAAAAGGACTTGTCGGACTTCGTCTGTCGGGGGAACACAAACCCATGCGCATCGGTCTGATCCGCATAGGCCAGCAGGTATCTACCCGCCTTGTCCGTACCTTTGAGGACCATTGCCGCAATCTGATTTCCGACAATTATGTGCCGGGTATGGAGGCGCCGATCCTCAACCTCCGTCGCACGGACCCGAGCTAGGCTCGTTTTTTTCAAAGCACCAGTTCCGAATATCTTATTTTGTTTTTTTGTCGCTGGCTGACAGTGTGCGCGCCAAACGCCGTACTGTCAGTTCGGTGATTGCCGCATTACGGAGCCAAGCATGCTAGACAAGAGCCAGTCCGCACACCAGACAATCACATCGGTCGTCGAGGCGATGGTCAATCAAGAAAAGGTCGATCTCCTTTCCGGTTTCGGTATGTGGAAGACTGCGGCTGTCCCAGCTTACGGGATCAAGCCGATCGTGATGACGGATGGCACCTACGGCGTACGCTACTCGATCCCGCAGATCGATAGTGACGAGCGTGGCGGAATGGATCTCGATGCTTTTCTTTCGGTTGTGAACCAGCGCGCCAGCGATGTTGCCATTGCATGGGGCGAGATGAAGCCCGCAACCTGTTTTCCTAACGGCTCTGCCATGGGCAACAGCTGGGATGAAGGCCTCATGCAACGGTTGGGCGAGCTCCTCGGCAAGGAATGCCGTGCAATGGGCGTGCATTTGCTGCTTGGGCCTGGCATCAATTTGCGCCGCACGCCCCTTGCTGGCCGATCCTATGAATATTATTCGGAAGACCCGCTGGTTACAGGCAGGCTTTCGGCAGCCGTCATCGAAGGAATCCAGTCGCAAGGCGTCGGCACATCGCTCAAGCACTTTGCCTGTAACAATTCCGAAGTCGAACGCACAACGATGGACAGCATCGTCGAGGAACGGGCTCTTCGGGAAATCTATCTCAAGGGTTTCGAGATCGCGATCAAGCAGTCGAGGCCCTGGACCATCATGTCCTCCTATAACCGTCTGAACGGTGTCCAGGCATCCCAGGATCCCTGGCTTCTCGATCAGGTCCTTCGCAAGGAATGGGGTTTTGAAGGTGTCGTGGTTTCCGACTGGCATGGCATCAAAGATCGCGCAGTATCGCTGGTCGCTGGCGGTGATCTCGACATGCCGGAAAGCCCGCGCCGCAAGGCCGACCTTCTCGCCGCACTCGATAGCGGTGCTGTTTCGGCTGATGTTGCCGACCTTTCCTGCCGGCGCATGCTCAAGCTGATCGAGCTTTGCAACGAAGGAGCAAAGGCTCCCGTACCCGTCTATACGGCAGAGGAGCATCATGCCGAAGCCCGTGCAATGGCTGCCGCCTCGATGGTGCTTGTGCGCAACAATGGTGCGCTGCCGGTCAACCCCGACATGAAAACCATCCTCGTTGTTGGCCGCGATGCCGGGACACCTGTCATCCAGGGTTCCGGTTGTGCAACCACCATCCCGACGATGGTCGATCAGCCATTGGACGAATTGCAGAAAGCCCTCGGTGCATCGCACACGCTGACATTCCGAGAGGAAGCTGACGCTGATACCCTCGCAATGGCAGGCAAGGCGGATCTGGTTCTCGTCTATACCTCGACGGAAGGAGCTTATGACGGAGAAGGCTCAGACAGAACGACACTTGCTCTCGGTCCAGGCCAGGACGAAATGATTGCTGCTCTTGCCGCGGTTTCAAAGAACGTGGCTGTGGTGATTGCATGCCCGGATGCGGTTGAAATGCCGTGGATCGACCAGGTGAATGCCGTGCTCGTCACCTTCTATTCCGGCCAGGCGATGGGTGGTGCGGTTGCAGACATTCTGGCGGGCAAGGTCAACCCGTCCGGCAAGCTGTCGGTTACTTTTCCCAAGCGTCTCGCGGACGTTCCAGGCTTCCTGCATTATCCAGGTGAAAACGGTCGTCATATTTATGGTGAAGGCATTCATGTCGGTTATCGTGCTTACGACCTGCGTGAGGTGGAGCCGCTTTTCCCGTTCGGTCACGGCCTGAGCTACACGACGTTTGCCTATTCCGATCTGACCGTCTCCGCCTCCAGCATCGGTCTCAAGGACGAGATTACCGTTGCTTTCACCGTTACCAACACCGGCGACCGCGCCGGTGGAGAAGTCGCGCAGCTTTATCTGCAGGCTCCGGGAAAGCGATTGAAGCGTTCGCCGCAGGAGCTCAAGGGCTTCGCCAAGCCGGTGCTGGCGCCAGGCGCGAGCGAGCGTGTTGAAATCAACATCAAGGGCTCGGACCTGGCCGTATGGGATCCGGCGCTCGGGCGCTGGGTGCTTGAAGGAGTTGAAGCGCGGATCATCGTTGGCGCATCCTCGCGCGATCCGAAGCTTTCTGTCGGTCTGACGATCAAGCCCTCGGTTCTGCCGTTCCGCCGGATTGCCTACGACACCCAGCCTGCCTATGTGCTTCCGAACGCCATCGCCTGCGAGCATATCTGCGCCTATCTGACGAGCCGTTGCAATATCTCTGCGGAGGATGCAATGCGCATGCTCAACCATTGCTCGAACTCGTTCTTTGGTATTTTCACGTCGCTTGAACGGCGTCTTCGTCTTTCCATTCCCGAGGCCGAGGTTGCTGGTCTGATCACTGAAATCAACGCGGCGATGGATGCTGCGGAGGCGAAACTGTGACATCGACGCTGGATTGGCTGGCAAGGCTGGTCGCTCATCCGACGGTCAGCTCGGACAGCAATCTTCCGCTGATCGACGAGATTGAGACAGCGCTGGCGAATGCCGGCGCTGTGTGTGAGCGATTTTATGATGACACCGGGTTGAAGGCAGCGCTTCTGGCCAGACTAGGACCGGATGTGCCAGGTGGTCTGATGTTATCCGGCCATGTCGACGTGGTTCCGGTGATTGGGCAGGACTGGACCGTTCCGCCCTTCGCCGTCACTCAAAAAGACGGCAAGCTCTACGGACGCGGCACAACGGACATGAAGGGCTTCGTCGCGTCGACGCTGGCGCTGGTGGAAACGATTGGCGTGAAGAGCCTTGCGGCCCCTCTTTGGCTGGCCATTTCCTACGACGAAGAGATTGGCTGTGTCGGCGTAAGGCCGATGCTCGAGGAGATCGCTGCACGGGATATCCTGCCCGATCTGATCGTGGTCGGGGAGCCGACATCGATGCAGCTTGGCCTTGGTCACAAGGGTAAGATGGCTTTCCAGGTCAAGGCTGCCGGGGTTCCCCGCCATTCGGCCGAGGCGCCGCTGGCACTGAATGCATTACACATCGCAGCTGATTTCATCGTTGGCCTGCGCCGATTGCAGGACGACATCGCGGCTCGCGGCCCGCGTGAGCAGGGTTATTCGGTGCCATACGCCACGGTTCACGTTGGGAAATTGTCCGGTGGCACTGCGGTCAATCTCGTGCCGGATCATGCCGAGCTTCTGATGGAGTGCAGGATGATGGCTGCGGACGATCCTCTCGCTTTGGCCGAGCAGATACGCAAAGTCGCCGCCGCTGCGATTGCGCCCTACAAGGAGCGTTTCAGGGAAGCCGCAATCGATATCGAGATCACCGGAAACTATCCGGGTCACTCGATTGATGGAAATCATCCGGTTGTGCAGGCCTTCGCATCGTGCCTGCCGAAAGGAAGCCGGGATTGCCGGGTGAGTTTCGGAACCGAAGCTGGATTGTTCGCGCAGGCACTGGATGTTCCCGTCGTGATCTGCGGGCCGGGCAGCATGGATCAGGGGCATCGGCCCGATGAATTCATCGAGCAGACGCAACTCGATATCTGTGACGCTGTGCTGGCGGATGCCGTTGTTCGGTTTTGTACAAGTCGGCGCCCGCTTGCTTCGCATGTCCCAAAGCAGATGCACGGAAAAATGTAATTTACCGAAGCCATGCGGACGGGAAAAGTAGTTGATGAAGGTCAAACAAACTCAGAGGGCAAAATGAACAATAACGTATCACGCCGCGGCTTTATGAAAACGACAACGGGGCTTGCAGCCATGGCGCTGGCCGCTCCAGTCCTTCTCAAGGGTAACCGTGTGTTTGCCGGCGAAACACTTGTCGTGCGCGACATGGGCGGTGCCTTCTATGAAGGTTTCAAGGTTGCGTTCTATGATACCTTTGCCGCGGAAACCGGCGTTAGCATCCAGACCAACACCAACGAGCCCGATCCTATCCCGCAGTACAAGATGGCAGTCGATACGGATACGAAGCTGTTCGATGTTGCCCTGATGACACCGGAACACGTGCTGCGTATCCGCCAGCTCGGCGACAGCTATATGCTGCCGCTCAACATCGAGGTGCCGAACAAGGACGATTTTACGCCGCACACATTTGAGACGGATTTCGTTGGCGTTGCCATTTTTGCACTGGCCATGGGCTATCGCAAGGATACGGTGAAAACCGTTCCGACCAGCTGGGCCGATTTCTGGAATACAGAAGCCTTCCAGGGTCGCCGTGGTCTGTGGCGCAGCCCGGTCACGACGCTTGAAATGGCGCTGCTTGCGGACGGAGTACCGCTCGACAAGCTTTACCCGCTCGATGTTGACCGCGCTTTCAAGAGCCTCGACAAGATCAAGTCGCACATCAACATCTGGTGGACGTCGGGGGCACACGCGACCCAGCTTCTGAAGGATGGCGAGCTTGATCTCATGTCCACCTGGTCGACCCGCGCCCAGGCTGCGATCAACGCAGGCGCCCCGGCGGGTATCGTCTGGAACGGCGGCCTGTTCAACATCGACGGCTGGACGATTGCCGGCAACACCGAGAAGGCCGATCTTTCGCGCAAGTTTATCGAGTGGTGCCTTGATGCCAAGCGACAGGCCGCCTACACCGACATTCTGGCCTGCGGCCCGACCAACATGAAGGCCTACGAGCATCTGAGTGCGGAAAAGTCTGCGCTCCTGCCGACAGCGCCGGAAAACATCAAAGGGCTGACAGTTCTCAACGCCGCTTATTGGGCAGAGAACCAGGACGAGTTGACCCAGCGCTTCGAGCAGTGGATCCTGAGTTAATTTTCCGCGGACAAGACCATCCGAGCCTCGGGTTTCGCCTTTCGGCGAGATCCCAATCTGACTGTGAGTGGCCCGGTTCTGTGATGTACGGAACGGGCCATTTTAACGAACGGGACCACCATGGCTGACCTTTCTGCCAACACATTTGCTCGGCAGCGCTTCAGGCTCGACAGCCTCTGGCTTTCCACGCCGGGGCTTGCTTACATGGCGCTGTTGCTGATCCTGCCTGCCGGCGCGCTCATCTGGCAATCTTTCGTCAATCCGAAGACAGGCGCCTTCGATCTGACGGTCTACGAACAGATGTTTTCGGCGGGCGTTTACGTAAAAGTTCTAGCAAACACATTTGCGATTTCTGCGCAGGTGACCATCGTCTGCCTTCTGGTTGGCTACCCGATTGCCGTGTGGCTTGCGGGCATGCCGGAATATCGGCGGCGCATGGCCATGTGGCTCGTTCTTTTGCCCTTCTGGGTGAGCCCGCTTCTCAAGAACTTCGCCTGGATCGTGTTGCTTGCCCGAAAGGGTATCGTCGCACAGATGTTGACCGGCATGGGTTTTGATACCGAACTCAACCTGCTTTACGGTCGTGGCGCTGTTGTTTTCGGCATGGCGCATGCGATGTTGCCAATAGCCATTCTCACCATGTTGCCGACGATGCTGTCGATAGACGGGCGGCTTGTGCCGGCGGCGATGACGATGGGCGCAAGCCGTAGCCAGTCGTTCTGGCGCATTTTCCTGCCTCTCTCCATGCCGGGTGTTGCGGCTGCAGGCTTGTTGATCTTCGTTATGGGTCTGGGTTTCTTCATTACGCCAGCTCTGCTCGGCTCACCGAATGAAACGGTGATCGGCCAGATGATGATCACGCAGGTCCAGAAGCTTTTCAACATGCGGCTCGCTGGCGCACTGGCGGCCCTGCTTCTGGCGGTTACCCTCATCACGATTGCCGTTTATGATCGCTTTTTCGGGATGTCTGCCGTATCGGGTAACGGTGCAGCTGCCAGAAGTGGCGGCGTGATCGGTGCAATCGGCGGTGCGATTATCGAGGTCGGGGCTAGCGTCAGCGATTTCGTTGCACGCCTTCTGCCTGCCCGTCTTGGTCGCGGCGCATACACGATATTTGTCTGGCTGGTCATTGCAGTGATGATCGTGCCCGTGCTTGCATTCCCACCGATGGCATTTTCCGGTTCGACTTTCCTGGAGTTCCCGCCAAAAAGCTTCTCACTTCGTTGGTTCCAGGCCTATATGGGCTCCGATCAGTGGATGGGTGCTACAACGCGCTCGGCGGTTATTGCGATCGTTACCGGTATTCTTGCAACGATCATATCGGGTATGGCGGCTTATGGTCTTGCCCGCACGCAGCGCAAGGCTGGCGGCCTGATTTTCCTGTCCTTCATGTTGCCGATGGTCGTTCCCAATATCGTCATTGGCGTTTCGCTGTTTTACGTTCTGGCCAAGGTCGGGCTTATTGCGACAAACACGGGGATCATCCTTGGCCATACGCTTTCGGCGATGCCGGTGGTGTTCGTCATCTTATTGACGACCTTCCGCAGTGTAGACTGGCGTCTTTTGCAGGCCGCAGCAACGCTTGGAGCCAGCCGTTTTCAACAGATCCGTCTGGTGCTTCTTCCGATCGTCAAAGGTGGTGCCGTTGCGGCTTTCCTTTTCGGCCTTCTACATTCCTTCGAGGAACTCACCATCGCCCTGTTCGTTGGTGCGGGCGTCAAGCAGACGCTGCCCAAACAGATGTGGGACGATATTATTCTCAGCATTTCCCCGACCCTGGCAGCAGCCTCGGTCTTCATCGTGGCGGTTGTGACCGTATTTTTCGTCATCGCCGAAAAGGCAAGGCCGCGCTGACATGCGCGACGCTGCCTCTCCCATCACGACCATAGGAAAAACATTCGACATGTCAGCCGCTTCTGCCAACACCCCCGAAATCAAGCTTCAGGTCCAGGGCCTTGCAAAACTTTACGGCCGGACCATCGCACTCGATCACGTCGATCTCGAGGTGCGCAGGGGTGAGCTCCTCACACTGCTGGGGCCTTCGGGATCCGGCAAAACCACGCTGCTGCAGCTCATCTGCGGTCTGCAGGATCCGACCTCCGGCAACGTCATCATTGATGGCAAGGATCAGACCCATGCGCCGGTCAACAAACGCGACATTGGAGTCGTTTTCCAGAACTACGCCCTGTTTCCGCATATGTCGGTTGCTGAAAATGTTGGCTTTGCGCTGAAGATGCGAAGCCTTCCAAAGGCCGAAATCGATGCAAAGGTTGGCAGGGCACTGGAAACCGTGGGGCTTGCCCACGCAGCCGATCGCTACCCCTCGCAGCTTTCCGGTGGTCAGCAGCAACGTGTCGCACTTGCCCGCTGCCTCGTCTACGATCCCGCGATCATCCTGATGGATGAACCGCTTGGCGCCCTTGATGCGAAACTGCGCGAGGTGATGCAGATCGAAATCAAGCGTATTCACCGTGAAACGGGCGCGACAATCATTTTCGTCACTCACGACCAGCAGGAAGCTCTGGCGCTTTCCGATCGCATCTGCCTGATGAATAACGGCAAGATCGCCCAGCTCGGTACGCCGCGGCAGATGTATGATGAGCCTGAGAACCTGTTTGTTGCAGACTTTATCGGCGTTTCGTCGATCATTCGCGGTACGGTGAAGGCAGGCGCCCTTGCAACCGCGATCGGAACTTTACCAATTGCAGGCGAGGCGCCTGCGGATGGAACAAAGGCTGCTTTGGTAGTCCGGCCAGAGGCGATTACGCTTGGTGAAGGCTTCTGTGAAGGCCGTGTGCGCGAAACTGTTTATGGCGGGTCGGAGTTGCGCGTCATTATCGATGCCGAAAGGCAGGAAATCATCGCTCGCGCCCCTGCTCAGGCCGGAGACGTCGCAGTTGGTTCGACCGTCCGTTTCGGATGGCCCCCACAATCCGCCCGGCTTCTCGTTGACAGGGACTAATTCTCATCATGACAGCTTTGCGTTTCCTCTATGATTGCGATCCGGGTGCAGATGACGCACTTGCCATGCTTCTGGCGCTCGGGCGGCCGGATGCACTGGACATGATTGCCGTGACGTGCGTCGCGGGCAATGTCGGGCTTGAACCTGTTGTCTCAAACGCGCGGCGTATTCTCGAGCTTTGTGGTCGGCAGGATATCCCGGTTTATTCGGGTGCGGCTCGCCCCATTATGGCATCGCGTGGTCGTGTCTCGATCATGCACGGCTCCGACGGGCTCGCCGGCAGCACACTGCCGGCGCCGGTGACACCTGTTGCTACCGGCCATGCGGCCAACGAGATCTCGCGGATCGCCAGGGCTGAGGGCAAGCTGCACATCTGTGCTACCGGGCCGCTGACCAATCTGGCGCTTGCGCTTCTTCTCGACCCGGAACTTCCCGATTTTGTCAGCGCCATCACCATCATGGGTGGCGCCGCATTTTGTCCCGGCAACACCACGCCGCTGGCCGAGTTCAATTTTACGGTCGATCCCCATGCGGCCGCGATCGTCTTCGACAGCGGGATCCCGATTACCATGCTCGGTCTGGATGTCACGCGTCAGGCAACCGTTACCGGCGACATGATCGAGCAGGTGAAGGCCATCGATACGCCCGTTGCCAACGAAGCAGCACATCTGCTGATCAATTACGGTTCCAAGGATCCGTGCCTGCATGATCCAGCTGCGATCGCCTGGCTGCTGAAGCCGGAGATGTTCGATACCGTGCAGTCGCACATCTCCATTTATACCAATAGCGGGCCTGCTGCGGGCCAGGTGATTGCCGCCGTAAGTGAGCGGCATCTTGCGGGCCGCCTACCAAATTGCACATTGGTTACTGGTGTTGATGCGGAAGAGTTTAGAAAACTATTCGTAGATGCTGTTCAAGAAGGTTAGATGGAGAGCGTTGGAAGCTACGCGCACCGTGCCTGACCCAGGTCTGGCAAAGCTCACAAGATATTGGCCGGTCGGCAGTCATCTACGGGTCTTGGGACATCAAGCCGCCGAGACTGGCGATCGAGTCCTTGCGGATTTCAGTCCCGGTGAGAGACTTTGCGGCAAATGGCTGAGAGCCCTCGATGTGAAGGGATCACAGTCATTCCTTTGTATTCCTCTGTAATTCGAAGCGGTGTTATTGAGACCAGCGCAAGGGTTGAGAAGATTGAGCTTGTTATCGTCAAGGGCAAGAGGCCGACCAGAATAAAGGGTGCGACAGCAATGGTGCCAAACGTGGCGATGCCCAAAATTGCGGCGACAACGATTGCCGCGGCGCGCGAAGGGTCTCCGCGGGCGGCAATTATTGCCCGATGAAATCCTATTGGGCCTCTGATGCCGAACCCGAAATTCACGAGAACCCACATTGGAACGAGAATAGAAAAACTATTTCCTTCCGCGAGTGCGTAGGCGAGAATTGCAAGAAACGCGACAGGCACGATCGTTGTACCGGTGCGGATTGTTCTCAAAGTGTCAAATTTCATCGCCAGCCACGCAGACGAATTTGCAGCGAGAATGAATGCTGCGATACCGAAGATCTGCAGGACCACAAAGTCGCTAATCTCCCTGTCCAGAGGGGCGGTCAATACGGCTTGCGCACCGAAGACGAAAACGAGCAGAGCACCCAGCGAGAATGCCTGGCTTGAGGCATAGCTGACAAACTCGATATTTTCAGGATCGCAAGGTGCCCGCTCTGATTTCGCGCGGTGTGCGTCAAACGTGGAAAATACGCTCGCTGTGAAAGAATGGTCGCGCCGACCAGCGCTGCTGGCAGCGCCAATATGAAAAAGGAAGAGCTTCCAACTCCCGATTTCCAGCAGATAGGCTCCGGCGATCGCGGCCAATGCGGGTGCTGGCGATTCGATAGAGCCCAGCCGTCCCATAATTGAAGTTGTCTTTTCTGGTGAGTAGAGACCTTGAATGAAGCCGGGGCCGACAGCGCCTGTCGCGGCAACCATTTCGGCGACACGGTGCGCGCCAGGGGTGGAACGCCACGCATCGTCGCCACCGGGATGTGAAGACGGGACGAAGCCGAAACACTGGCGCGCCCGGAGGCCTGGAACCAACTGATCCACCGCATTCGGGAAATTGTTTTCCTAGGGGCGCGACATTTGGACTGCAATGAGGTTCTGTCGTCAGCGCTTCAACAGGTACATAGTGCCCCGTACGTTATCCGCCGTGATACGGTCGGCAGTCGTTGGAGCAACTGGTGCTTGCCAAGTCGCTATTGTCAAATTGTTCGGCCCACCCGAGCGACCATATCGATGAACCAGCGTAGGCCTGGGTCGGCCATGGCTCGGCGCGTATGGACGAGTTCGATGACAAAAACGGGCACTTCGAACGGAAGCGGAACGATCGCCACACCCGCGCTCGCTGCGAAGCGATAGGCAATACGTCCGGCCATCGTCGCGACGAGGTCGGTGCCCGCAACGGCGAAGGGCACAGCGACGACGTGAGGGAGCGTGACCGCTATGCGGCGTTTGCGGCCTTGCCGTGTCAGCATCGCATCAATCGTGCCTGGAACTCCATCGCCGCCGGTGGACGAGAATAGCGCGTGTGGTAGACGTGTGAACTCGTCTGTGGTGATGATTGCGCCTGCATCGACCCGACGAGCGTCGCGAATGCAGACGAAGTGCTCATCGAACAGCGGGTGCCGTATGACGCGCGCGGAAGCCGGGAGGTGGCCGCCGACCAGCGCATCGATATCACCGCGTTCAAGGCTCGCGACGCTCTCGGCCAGATTGATAATCGGGCGGACCACCAGATCGATGCCTGGCGCCTCGCGCCGAAGTGCCGCCACCAGCGGCGGCACGACGACAAGGTCGCCATAGTCGGTTACGGCAACGGTCAAACGCCGACGAGCCGTCGCCGGCTCGAAGACCGAACCGGCATCGAACACACCCCTGATTTGACCCAGCGCTTCGCTGATCGGCTGCGCGAGCGATAATGCTTTCGCCGTTGGCTGCATGCCGGATACGGAGCGCACGAAAAGTTCATCGGCAAAGAGCCCGCGTAGCCGGGTCAGCGCGCTACTCATTGAAGGTTGTGCCAGACCGATCCGTTGGCCGGCCCGGGTGACGTTGCGCTCCTCCATCAGCGCTTCGAAGGCGACCAGGAGGTTGAGATCGACGGATGCTAAATTCATAAAGACAATAATGCATATAGTAATAATCGATTTCAACAATACATCAGAAAATGGTCATTTGGTGCAGGTGAAGCAAATCGGGCCAGATGCATGCAACTCTCCATCCTCATCCCGCGCGGGCCGACATTGCTGGCTTTGGGTGTGTTCCTTGGCCTTATTTTTCCTGCGCTCGCGGACCTCGCTCATCCGTTGATGCCGGCCACGATTTTCCTTATCGTTCTCGGAACCCTCTTGCGGGTCGACAATCGGGCTGTCGCTGCCGCGTTCCGCCGGCCGTCCCTGTCCATCTTCCTGCCCGCTGTTGTCATGGTCGTGTGCCCGCTGATGGTCGGCGCCGCCGGTCATGCTATCGGACTCAGCCCGGACCTGATACTCGCAATGGTACTGGCCGTCTCCGCCCCGCCGTCCAGCGGCACGACTGCGGTGGCGCGGATGCTCGGCTTCGATGGCGCCGTGCCGCTCGTCGTCACGGTCCTGTCCATGGCGCTTGCGCCCATCTCCGTGCCATTACTTGCAGGCTGGTTTGGAGGACTCGAGCTCAGCCCTTTCGATCTCGCGCTCCGGCTGGCGTTGTTGATCGGCAGCGCGGAGGGCATTGCCTTGCTGTGCCGTCGGCATGCCGCGTCGATGCTGGCAAGTCACGGGCATATGGTCGACGGAATCATCGTTGCAGCACTTTTGGTGTTCGCGCTTGCAACCATGTCTGGTGTCCGCGCGCAGCTCGCCGCAGATATCGAGGCTGCCACGCTCTGCCTCGTGCTCGCGTTCGCCTGCAATATCGCCCTGCAAGCAGCCGGCGCCATGCTGCTATCGGGAAACCTGGCCCGGCGCCTGACTGTCGGGCTTATCCTTGGTAACCGCAATGTTGGTCTGGTCTGGTCGGTGATAGGCGCAGCCGCCTCGCCGCGCATGGCCCTGTATTTCGCGGCGACACAGTTGCCAATCTATATCCTGCCACGCTTGGTCGAAACGCTGATCGGCCTAGAGAAAAACAAGGTGTCTCAATGACCACGACCCATTTCGATGCCGAATTTGCTTCCCGTTTGGCTAAGATCGCTCTCGGCCACGTGCAGCGTGAGTATCCCAATAATGTCGATCATGCCCTTGCCGGGCCACAGGATGCTCTAACCCCAAACGCACTGCATCCGATCTTCTACGGGAGCTACGACTGGCACTCCTGCGTCCACAGCTACTGGATGCTGGCACGATTGCTGCGCCGCTTTCCCGATGGCCACGCTGCAGCTGACATCCGCGCGCTGTTCGACGCACAGTTCGTGCCTGACAAGGTCGCGGTTGAATGTGCGTATTTCGCCCGTCCGACCGCGCGGGGTTTCAAACGGCCCTATGGTTGGGCTTGGCTTCTGAAACTGGCGACTGAACTCGTGCTCCACGCTGAGGATCGCTGGTCGCGCAACCTTGCGCCGCTGGCCGGGGTCATTACGCAGCGCTTTCGCAATTTCCTGCCGCTATTGACCTATCCGGTACGCGTCGGAACGCATTTCAACACTGCGTTCGGCCTGCGCATGGCGGCCGACTATGCGCACGTTACGCAGGATGATGCTTTCGCGGCATTGCTGCACGAAACTGCATTGCGCTGGTACGGGGAAGACACGGACTGCCCCGCCTGGGGCGAGCCGAGCGGCGATGATTTCCAATCCTCGGCGCTGATTGAAGCCGAATGCATGCGTCGCTTGTTACCGCCTGACGTCTTCCTGCCCTGGTTCGACCGGTTCCTGCCGCGGCTGGTTCATAGGGAACCGGCTACACTGTTCAGGCCCGCGACCGTTACCGATCGCACGGATGGGAAGATTGCACATCTTGATGGGCTCAATCTCAGCCGCGCATGGTGCTGGCGCTCACTCGGGAACGCCTTGCCGGAGAATGACGATCGCCGTTCCCTTCTGATTGCGGCGGCTGAAAACCACCTTGCGGCAGGCCTTCCCCACATCGCAGGAGACTATATGGGCGAGCATTGGCTTGCTAGCTTCGCTGTCCTTGCGCTCGACCGGGAGAATTGACAATGCCCCGCGGCGACGGCTCCCCGGAAAGTCTTGCTGCCATAACCCCTGTCGGCAATCAGCGTCTTGGCTGGCGGCAAGGCATTCTGCACGAGACGAGCGTTCAAGCGGGCTCCTCGACCCGATCCTCCGTTTCGCGATGGATGAGGCTCATGATCGCGTAGCTCATCATGTCATAGGCCCCGGTGTTTTCAACTTCGCCCTGAATGCGATAGTCGTTCATCACCACGATCCTGTCGGCGAGTGCGACCATTTCCGGCATGTCGCTGGTGATGACGATCACGGCCGTACCCTGATTGGCCAGATCGCGCAGCAGATCGTGCAGGTAGGCCTTGGTCTTGATGTCGATGCCGACGGAGGGCTCGTCGACGATCAGGATGTTTACCCCGGCGGCGAGCCACTTGGCGACGCTGATTTTCTGCTGATTGCCGCCGGAAAGATTGCCGACGGTCTGCGCAAGGCTCGGCGTCTTGACCTCGAGCCGTTCCAGATAGGGGAGCACGCTGTGCTGCACCCTGGCATCGGACAGGTCGCCGAAAAAGCCGGCCAGCTTGCGCCAGATGACGATGCCTGCATTGGCGAGGACGGAATGCGGCAGAACCAGGCCTTCTCTCTTGCGGTCCTCGCTGACATAACCGAGGCCGTAACGATGGATCGCATCGGCGGCAGAGGTGATGCGGGCCGGCCGGCCGTCGACCAGCACGTCTCCGCCGGTGAGTGCGATGCGGCCCATCACGGCCTTGGCCAGTTCGGTGCGCCCGGCGCCGACAAGGCCATAGAGGCCGAGGATTTCGCCCTTGCGCACGGAAAGATCGATGCTGCGATGCCCGATGGCGGTGGTGACGCCGCGCAGTTCCAGCGCTACCGGATTTTGCGCCACGTCGCGTTTGCGCCAGCTTCCGCTGCTCTCGCCGCGGCCGATCATCAACCGCACCAGATCCTGCCGGCCCAACCCTTGCATGGACCGGCTTTCGCAGGCGTTGACGCCATCGCGGAGCACCGTCACCCGGTCGCAGATTTCCTGCACCTCCTCCAGCTTGTGGCTGACGAAGACGAGGCTGACGCCATTGTCGCGCAGGCGCCTGAGGACGGTGAAGAGCGTATCCGTTTCGCCTGATGTCAGGGATGCGGTCGGTTCGTCCAGCAGCAGCACGCGGCTTTGCAGGGACAGGGCCTTGGCGATTTCGACAAGTTGCATCTGGGCGACGGAGAGGTCCGAAACGGACCTTGCCGGGTCCACATCGAATTGCAGTTCCTCCAGCCAGCGGCGTGCCTTGCGATTGAGGTCGGCATAGTTGATCGGTCGAAGCGCATGGCTGCCGAGGCGTTCCAGATGGATGTTCTCCGCCACCGAAAACCGCGGAATGAGATTGCGCTCCTGGTGTACGACGCCGATGCCCCTGGCGATGGCGTCATGGGTGCTGGAAAGATGGATTTCCTCGCCGTTGACGAGGAGTTGTCCCGCGGTCGGGCGATGCACGCCGGTGATCACCTTGATGAGGGTCGATTTGCCGGCGCCGTTTTCTCCCAGAAGCGCGTGAATGGAGCCCGGCAGCAGCGACAGCGATACGCCGTCGAGCGCCCGCACGCCGGGAAATATCTTTTCGATGCGGCGTGCCTCGAAAATCGGGGAAATACCCATCTTATGTCCTCCCGCCCGTGAGCCGTACCTGACGCAGCCGGTTGACGCCGACGGCGGCGAGGATCAGCGATCCAAGCACGACCTGCACCAGGAAAGGGTCTATCGAAAAAAGCACCAGCGCCTGTGTTATCAGCGCCACGATGACGACGCCGAGAAAGGTCGCGGCGACGCTGACATGGCCGCCGGCGAGAACCGCCCCGCCAATGACGGGCGCTGCGAAAGACAGGATCAGCCAGTCGTCGCCAATGGACGGCTGGCCGATTTGCAGCCGTGCCACCAGCAACATGCCGGCGCTGGCCGCCAGCACGCCGGAGATGGCGTGCGCCAGAATCACGGTGCGGCGCACGGATATGCCCGAAAGGGAGGCCGCGTGCTCGTTGCCGCCCACGGCAAGGATGAAGCGGCCGGCGGGCAGGCGGGCAAGCAGGAACCACAATAGGCCGGCGGCGATCAGCGTCGGAAGCAGCAGCATCGGCACCGGGCCGATCACGGTCGCCGTACCCAGTTCCCTGACGCTGTCGGGAATGCCGTAGAAGGGTTGCGCGCGGGTGATGCCGAGATTGATGCCCTTGTAGATCGACAGGGTGGCAAGGGTGATGACGAAAGCCGAAATACCGGTGACGGAAATCAGCACGCCGTTCGCTACGCCGCAGGCCATGCCGGCCAGGAGAGCGGCGATCGCGGCATAGGGCGCAGGTACGCCCCATACCTCGACCATGCCGGCAAAGGCGACGGCGGAAAGCCCGCCGATGGCGCCCACCGACAGATTCATCTGGCCGATGGCGATGATGATCATCTGTGAAAAGGCGATCAGCACGTTGATGGCGATGGCCAGCAGCAGGATCTGAATGTTGAAGGCCGAAAGAAAGTTCGGGCTGAAGCTGCGGATGACCACGATTGTGATCAGCACGGCCAGAAGCGGCCCGAACCAGTCGGCTTTGGTGAGACGGAAAAGGAATGAGCTTTTCACGACGGTCTCCTCACACAAGATTGCGATAGGCGAGATAGCTGCGGCGCGCCTTGTCCATGAAGACGGCGACCAGCAGCAACAGGCCGAGGAAGGATTGCACCCAGAATTCGCCGAGCTGGAGCAGCAGCAGGCCGCTTGTCAGCAGCGTGACCAGCGCCGCGCCGAGGCAGGTGCCGAGCACCGGCGCCTTGCCGCCGTTCAGCAGCGCCCCGCCAAGCACCGGACCGAGAAAAGCCGGCAGCAGCCAGTCCTGCCCCAGTTGTCCTGCCATGGAAGGAATGGCTGCGCCGTTGCGTGCCACAAGCATCAGCGCCGCGATCGCCGCCAGGGCGCCGGACAGCATGTGGCACAAAACGGTGACCCGCCCGACGCGGATGCCGGAAAGCTCCGCCGCTTCTGGCCGCGCCCCGGCCGCCAGCATCTCGCGTCCCAGCACGCTGCGGCGGTAAAGCCAGACGAGAACCAGCGCGACGACAAACGTGACGAGGAGCAGCGGTGAGACATAGCCGAGAATCTTCATCTTGCCGAAGCTGCCGAACAGCGGCGGCAGGTTGCGATAGGCCTCGGCGCGGGTGAGGAAGATCATGGTGCCGAAAAAGATGCTCATGGTCGCAAGCGTGATGATGAAGCTGTGAAGGCCGGTGCGCACCACGGCAAAGCCGTTGACGAAACCGAGGCCGGCGCCGAGCGCGATGGCGCCGATGAGCGCAGCGGCCCAGTGCAGTTGCAGCACCTCGATTGCATAGCCGCAAAGCATAGCCGCGCAGACCCCGATGGCGCCGACGGCAAGGCTCAATCCGCCGGTGACGATCACCGTCATCATCGACAGGCCGATCATGATGTTGACGGCAGCGCTGCGGCCGAGGGTGAAAAGGTTGAAAGGGCTGAGAAAGCCCTTGGCCGTCAGGCCGAAGATCACGGCGAAGACGGCGATCAGCAGGATCAGGCCGAATTCGTTGGAGGTGAAGATGCGGCCGAGGGGCCTGCCCGCCCGCAGGGATGGCCGGCGCTTTGAAAAATCTTCCGCGGCGGCTGGAATATCATGCGACGACATGGAACGTTCCTTGAAACTTTCGCGATGCGCCCGGCTTGCTGCCAAAACAGGCAGTCCGTTGCGCAATATCGCGCGGGTGCCTGCCGGAGGGACGCGGCGGCGAGACCTCCTCCCTCCGGAGCCGATGCTTATTTGCAATCGAGATAGGTCGCCTCGAAACTGGCGAGCAGCGCTTTCGTGCCTTCGCGCATCGTGTCGACGTAGGTATCGACCTTGCTGGCATCGATGAAGGCGGTGCCTGAATCGATGAACTTCGCCGTCAGCGCGTTGGATTTGAATGGCGCATCCGCCTTCACCTTGCAGCCCGCGCGCAGCCTGTCCACCGCGAAGGAACCGACATAGCCCTGGCCATAGGGGTTCTGGATCATGGTGCCGTCCAGGAAACCGTCCTTGATCGCCTTCAGAACGACCTCGTCATGGTCGATGGCAACCATGCGGATACGCTTGTCGCCGATCCGGCGCAGGGAATTGGCGGCAACCACCGAGGGCACCCAGGCGGAAGCGATGATGCCGTCAACCTCGCCCGCATGGGCGGCGAGATAGGCATTGATCTTTTCTTCCGCCGGCTCCGGCGCGTCGATATCGGCAATGACCTGCACGACCTCATTGCCGGATTCCGACGCGGCCTTGTTGACGGCATCGATGCGAAGCTGGGTGTTGGGGTCGACCAGGAAGCCGGTGAGGTGCAGGATGCGCTTCTTGCCGGAACCCATCACGCGGATCAGTTCCTTGGTGCCGAGATAGGCGGAATTGCCGGTGTCCGTGCCAAGGCAGAAGGCTGCGGCGGACGGGTCCTTGAAGCAGCCGCCGGCGGCGACGACAGGCGCATCGTTCGATGACAGTTCGTCCACCGTGGAGACCGAACCGACGGGATCGCCGGGGAAGATGACAAAACCGTTGTAGCCCTGCGCGAGCGCGCTTTCCAGCAGCTGGTTCTGCAGCGAAAGCTCCCATTTCTGCGGCACCTTGTAATCCGCCGCCTTGAGCTTGAAATCCCTGGCGGCATCGGCGCCCGCCTGTTCCCAGGCGGCAAAATAGGGGTGCGGCCCTCCCGGCACCAGCGCGATCGACGTATCGTCCTCGGCATGGGCGAGGCCGGCGGCACCGACCAGGCCGGAAAGCAAAAGGCCGCTGAGGCCGCGTATCATGACTGTTCTCCTCATTCTCATAAACCTCCTCCAAGGTGTGCGCTTTGCCGCGCGGCGCGATGGCCGGGTTGGAATTTTTGCTGCCCACTTGCCATCGTGGCTTGGACACTATAATACTTGTATCCAAGCTGCAAATGGAATCTTCCATTTCAATTCGAGGGCGTGAACATGAAATTTCCTTCCGCTGCTGCACCATGGTCCGGCGGTCTCGGCAACACACTCGGTGCGACCGGACTTGAAGGTCTGGAACTGGTGCTCGATCGCCACCGCTCCGCCACCGACCAGGTCCATGCGGCATTGAGGCAGGCCATTGTCGATGTGCGGTTGATGCCGGGCAGTCAGATCAGCGAGAATTCCATCTGCCGCCAGTTCTCGGTATCGCGCACGCCGGTTCGTGCCGCCATCCAGAGGCTGTCCGAGGAGGGGCTGGTGGACGTTTATCCCCAGGTCGGCAGCTTCGTCGCGCCGATCCGCCTTGCCGGACTTCAGGACAGCCACTTCATCCGCCGTTCGCTGGAGCTGGCTCTGCTGCGCGAGGTTGCAACGCTGTGGACGCCCGATATGAGCCGCGCCATGCGGGCGGTGGTGGCCGAGCAGGAAGATTTCATCAAGGCAGGCGACGGTGACGGCTTTTTCCGGGCGGATGAGGCGTTTCACCACTTGCTTGGCACCTTTGCCGGTCGCGAGGGCGTCTGGCAGGCGGTCCTTGCCGCCAAGGTTCCGCTGACGCGATTTCAGCGATCCTGGCAGACGGCCGAGCGTCTGCCGGATGTCATTCGTGAACATCTGGCCGTGGTTGATGCGCTGGACCGCGGCGACGCGGGTGGGGCGGAACAGGCTTTGGTCACCCATCTCGACATGATTTTTGTGGCTGTCGAGCGGATGCCGGAAGAGCAGCGCAAGAACCTGACGGCCTGAGCCTATTGGGAGGGGATTGATGGAGTTGAGAAACAGGGTGGCCCTGGTCACGGGTGCGGCCGGCGGTATCGGCGGCGCGATCGTCGCGGCCCTGGCCGCCGCCGGGGCAACGGTTCTGGCCTTTGATCGCGATGCGGCGGTCCTTGCGCGCCTCGGCGCGGAATGCGAGCCGGTCGCCGCCGATCTTGCGGAGCCCGAAGCCGCCGTCGCGGCGGTGCAGGATGTGCTGGCGCGCCACGGGCGCATCGATATTCTGGTCAACAATGCCGGTATTCTGTCGCCGCATAAGCTGGCGGCGACGACGCTGGAGGAATGGCGACGGCTGATGGCCGTCAATCTGGACGCCGCCTTTCTTCTGACCCGCACCATCGCGCCCGCCATGCAGGCGAACCGGTGGGGACGGATCATCAATATCGGTTCCTTCGCCGCGAAGTCGGGCGGGCTCACGGCCGGCACCGCCTATTCCGTGTCCAAGGCCGCCCTGGTGGGGCTGACCTTTTCCACGGCCCGCGAGCTGGCGCCTTCAGGCGTGACAGCCAATGCCATCGCGCCCGCCTTCGTCGTGTCGCCGATGATCATGGAGCAGCTTTCCGAGGAGGACAGAAACCGGCAACTTGCCGCCATTCCGGTAGGCCGGTTGTGCGAGCCGGAGGAGGTGGCCCATGCCGTGCGCTTCCTTGCCTCGCCGCTGTCCGGCTTCATGACCGGCGTGGTGCTCGACATGAATGGCGGGCTGCAATTCGGCTGAGGACCCCCCTATGCGCTACGGAATGGTGATCGGGCTGCATGATCATATGGTCGGGGAATACAGGCGGCTTCATGCGGCCGTCTGGCCGGAGGTGCTGGCCGTGCTGTCGGCAAACGACATCCGCAACTTTTCGATTTTCCTGAAGGAGCCGGAGAACCTGCTGTTCGGCACCTTCGATTATGTGGGCGACGACTATGCCGAAGCCGCCCGCCGCATCGATGCCGATCCTGCCTCACAGCGCTGGTATCGGCTGACCGAAACCTGTCAGAAGCCGCTCGGGAGCCGCGGGAGCGGCGAATGGTGGGCCTTCATGGAACCGGTCTTCCACCTCGATTGAAAGGTTGCGCCTTGTCTAATACCCGTCTTTGCCAAACGACCCTTGCCGCCCTGCCGGCCGGCATCGCGGCGCCCGCCTATGACCGCGCCGGCGTGACGCCCGGCATTGTGCATCTGGGTGTCGGCGCCTTCCATCGTGCCCATCAGGCGGTGTTTGTCGATGATTGCCTCAATCGCGGCGAGGCTGGATGGGGCATTGTCGCCGCGTCGCTGCGCAATGCCGACACCCGTGACGCACTGGCGCCGCAGGACAATCTTTATACCTATTGCGAGCGTGACGGACGCGACGAGAGGCTGCGCGTTGTCGGCTCGATCCTCGAAACGCTGGTCGCACCGGAAAGTCCCGCGCGACTGATCGAGCGGCTGTGCGATCCGCGGGTGCGGATCGTGACGCTGACGGTGACGGAAAAGGGGTATCTCGCCAATCTGTCGGAGCGCCGGCTCATGCGCGACCATCCCGACCTTGTTCACGATCTCGAAAATCCTGACGCCCCGCGTTCCATTCATGGTTTCCTGCTGGCGGCGATCCGTCGCCGCCGGGCGGAGGGAGCCGTGCCGCTGACGCTGCTTTCCTGCGACAATCTTCCCGCAAACGGCACGGTGCTGCGCCTGTTATTGACGGAATTCGCCCATATAAGCGATCCCGATCTTGCCGATTATATCGCTAGTGCCGTTTCGTGCCCGTGCGCGATGGTCGACCGGATCGTGCCCGCCACCACTGGCGCCGACCGGCTGGCGGTCGCCCATGGCCTCGGCGTCGCGGATGCCTGGCCGGTCGTTGCCGAACCCTATTTCCGCTGGGTGATCGAAGACCGCTTTCCGCATGGGCGTCCGGGGTTGGAGGCGTCGGGCGTCGAGTTCGTCGACGATGTCGAACCTTATGAGCATATGAAGCTCAGGATGCTGAATGGCGCCCATACCGCCATCGCCGCCATCGGCCAGATCGCCGGGCTTGCAACTGTCACCGACATTTATGCCGAGGTCCGGGTGCGGGCTTTCGTCGACCGCTACTGGCGCGAGGTGGCATCGACCCTGTCGCCGCTTGTCAGTGGCGCCGACTATGTTGCGGGTCTGCGCACACGCTTTGCCAATCCGGCCCTGCGGCACCGTGCCGTGCAGATCGCTTCCGATGCGTCGCAGAAGGTACCGCAGCGCATTCTGGCGCCGCTGCTGGAGCTTCGCCGTGACAACCGAGCCCATGGCGCGGTCATGATGGCGCTTGCTTTATGGATCCGTTCCTGCGCCGCCCGCAACGAAGCCGGAGAGCCGATCATCATCCAGGACCCGGCGTTCAACGGCTGGACGGCGCCTGATCAGGAGTTCCTGCCATCCGAGGCGGTAATCGAACGGTTCCTTGGTTTTGACCGGGTGTTCAGCGCTCCTTGCCGGGCAGAACCGGGTTTCGCGGCGGCCCTGACCGCTGCTTACCACACGATCAGGACCAAAGGTGTATTGACCGCCATCGAGATGGCAGGGTGAGGAGAGACAGATGCAGGAGACATGGCGCTGGTATGGCGAAGCCGACCCGATCACCCTCGAACACGTCCGCCAGACGGGGGCTGCGGGTGTGGTGACCGCGCTGCATGACATTCCGGACGGGACCGCATGGCCGGCGGAAGACATAGCGCGGCGCAGGGCGATGGTCGAGGCCGCCGGGCTGACGTGGTCGGTGTGCGAATCCATTCCGATGGAACAATGCGTCAAGCGCGGCGACGGCGACGCGCCGAAGGCGATCGCCCGGTGGAAGGATACGCTTGCCAATCTCGGACGGGCCGGCATTCCTGTCGTCTGCTACAATTTCATGCCGGTGGTCGACTGGACGCGCACCGATCTGCGATGGCGCACCCATAGGGGCACCGGACTGGCCCTGCGTTTCGAGATGACGGATTTCGTCGCCTATGATGTTTTCATCCTGCGGCGTCCGCAGGCGGCGGACGATTACGATCCCGCCATCGTCGCCCGCGCCGAATTGCGCGCAGGGGCGATGGACGAGGAGGAAAAGCGACTGCTCGAACGCAACATCATCGCCGGCCTTCCCGGCGGGGCGCTGGTGCAGACGCGGGCGTCCATCACCGCGCTGCTGGACAGTTTCAAGGGTCTCGACGCCGCCGCCATGCAGGGCAATCTGATCGCCTTCCTGAAAGAGGTAGTGCCCGTCGCGGAGGAATATGGCGTGCTGCTCGGCATCCATCCCGACGATCCGCCCTTTTCGCTGTTCGGATTGCCGCGCGTCGTCTCGACGCCCCGGGACGTCCGCAATATTCTCGCCGCCGTGGACAGTCCGCATAACGGCATCACGCTCTGCGCCGGTTCCTATGGTTCGCGCGCCGACAACGATGTCGCGGCGATGGCGGCGGAATTTGCGCCGCGCATCAATTTCGCGCATTTGCGCAATGTCACCGTGGAGGCGGACGGGTCGTTCTTCGAGGACGATCATCTGGATGGCGGCGCCGACATGGTGGCGGTGATCGAGGCGCTGCTGCGCGAAGAGCGCCGCCGGGCCGCCGTGGGAGATCGCCGCCCCGCCATTCCCTTCCGTCCGGATCACGGTCATCTGCTTGGTGATGACATCGGCAAGAAGACCAATCCCGGCTACTCCTATATCGGCCGGATGAAAGGGCTCGGCGAGCTTCGCGGCGTCGCCCGCGCCATCGGCCGCCAGCTTGACCGCGAGGGGGCAGGGGCATGAAAAGCCGCGAACTCGGGTCCACTGGCCTTCGCCTCAGCACGCTGTCCTTCGGCGCCGCCGGCATCGGCAATCTCTATCGTGAAGTCTCGCGTGAGGATGCGATGGCGACGCTGGACGCGGCCTGGGACGCCGGTATCCGTTATTTCGATACCGCGCCCCATTACGGTCATGGCCTCTCCGAAAGGCGGCTTGGCGATTTCCTGCGCGACAGGCCCCGGGGCTCCTTCGTGCTGTCGAGCAAGGTTGGCCGGCTGCTCAAACCGGTGGCGGAGAGCGCCGTTCCCGACCATGGTTTCGTGCGGCCGCTGCCCTTCGCGCAGGTGCATGATTACAGCTATGACGGCATCATGCGCTCTTACGAGGACAGCCTGGCGCGACTTGGGCTGAACACGATCGATATCCTCTACATTCACGATCTCGAGGTCACGACGCTGGGAGAGGCGGGTTACGCACGCCATTTCCGCGCGTTTCTCGAAGGTGGCGCGAAGGCGCTGACCGAACTGAAATCCTCCGGCGCGGTGAGGGCGGTCGGGCTTGGCGTCAACGAGGTGCCGGCCTGCCTCAACCTCATCGGCCGTTTTCCGCTCGATGCGATCCTGCTTGCCGGCCGCTACACCCTGCTTGACCGTTCGGCCGAAGCGCAACTTCTCGATCGCTGCCGGCAGGCCGGCACGAGGCTGGTCATCGGCGGTGTCTTCAATTCCGGCATTCTCGCAACCGGCGCACAGCCCGGTGCGACGTTCGATTATACCGAAGCCGCCCCCGCCATCATGGACCGGGTGCGGGCCATGGAGGACGTGGCGGCCGCTGCGGGAACGACGCTTGCCGCCGCCGCCCTGCATTTCCCGTTGCGCGATCCGCTGACGGCAAGTGTGCTGGTCGGCACCGCCAAGCCCGCAAGTCTTCGGCGTAACGCGGCGATCTTCGCTATGCCGGTGCCGCAGGATGCATGGCCGCGCTTTGATGCGCTGGCCATGGCCCGGGAGTGCTGAAAACGCCGCAACCGCAGGGAGCGGACGACAGAGGAGGATGATTATGCGCCGCATCGATTGCCACATGCATTTCTGGACGCTGGCCATGGAGCCGGACTATTCGCATTGGCTCAGCCCCGAACGCAAAGTTCTCTACGGCGATTACGGGCCACGCGACGCCCAGCCGCTGATGGCGCAAAACGGGGTTGAAGGCGTGGTCGTCGTGGCCGCCGCCGCGTCCGACCGTGAAATCGGCTATCTTCTCGGACTGGCCGAAGGCCACGACGTCATCAAGGGTGTCGTGGCCTGGCTCGATCTGACGGATTCCGCCACCCTCGACCGCCTGCCGGTCTGGGCGCGTCACAGCAAGCTCAAGGGCATCCGTCCCTATCTCGAGAACCTGCCGGAGGATGACTGGATACTCAAGCCGGAACTCGACCCCGCCATCCGGGCGATCCAGGCGCTCGGCCTGCGGTTTGATGCCCTGATCAAGCCGCGGCACATTCCCCACATTCTCACATTCGTAGAGCGTTATCCCGATCTTCCGGTCATCATCGATCACATGGCCAAGCCCGATATTGCCGGCGGCGGGCTGGAGCCGTGGAGACGCGACATGGAAAATTTCCGTGATCTTGAACACGTCCATTGCAAACTCTCCGGCATCGTCACCGAAGACGGTCCCGATTGGAGTCCTGAACGCTTACAACCCTATATCGAGGCCGTCATCGATATTTTCGGGCCGCGCCGCCTGGTGTTCGGAAGCGATTGGCCGGTCGTCAACCTTGTCGCCGATTACACCGCCTGGATTGAAACTCTCGGCAGGGCGATATCTTGCCTGACGCGGGCCGATCAACAGAATATATGGGCCTTGAACGGGGAACGCTTTTACGGGCTCTGATGACAAATGGCGGCCTGCCGGAAGCTCGATTCCGCGCCGGAAACCGGTCATGAATCCATTGCATGCGGCGGCAAGGGTAACGGCGGTGGCAACGCCCGTGGTGACCTGCTTTGCATCGGTTCGAGATCGCCGGCCTCACATATTGGCATAAACCGGCCCCTCGCCGCCCTGCGGCGGGACCCAGTTGATGTTCTGGTTGGGGTCCTTGATGTCGCAGGTCTTGCAGTGCACGCAGTTCTGGGCGTTGATGACATAGACTTGCTTGCCATCCTTCTCCACCCATTCGTAGACGCCTGCCGGACAATACCGTGTCGAAGGACCGGCATAGACATCGTGCTCGGAGCGCTTCTGCAATTCCA
>NZ_JBJDMY010000025.1:0-39935 GCF_044900305.1 Agrobacterium sp. NPDC089420
TGATCGCATCGCAAACCTCCGGTTTGCACCAGAGATTCAGATTCATCGCGTTTTGGGAAGGCCAAAGAGTCGAGATCAGCGAGGCGGCGTATAATTTGTAGCGATTTTCGCTTATCTGGATGGCTTGCACTGGCCTCCAGACATCGACAACCTCATTCATCAATTTAACGTATATTACGGTTCCTTGTTCAATGGACAAAGCCCGGTCCTCCAACATGAATTATACCACCTGTAGTATCGTCTATGACCACTGATTGGCCAGTCTTGGGATGTACATAGCGGGTATACGATCACACGTTGAGCGGTTATGATCTTCGGAACTAATTTACAGTTAGAGTCTGTCAGGCAATCTCGAAATTGAAGTCAGACCAATAGTCGAATAGCGTCTTGACCTGCTTCTTCGGCTCTGCCGCGCCGCTTCGTACCAGGGAGGAATACGTTCTCCCCCCGCGGGCTGATATTCCCTCGATCAACGTTGTAATACGCTCGCCTGATGCGGCAACAAGAAAAACATCCCGGTCGTCGCTCACATAAATCAGAGCGTCATTTGGCGAGAAAATATATTTATCAGTGTCGACAAACTCACTTTCCAGTTTAACCGCTTCGGAAAATGAAGAGGCTAACGAATGCTCGAGCGCTTCATCCCCGCTTGAAACAAACAATTGACGCGAACCGAAAAACGCCTCGAAGGCCCCATATTCGGCATCATCCAGCCAGTCCACGCCAAAGAAAATCCTGCAACCGCTCCTGCGGCAGAATTCCTTGTCTATTCCATATCGATCGGATTTCATCTTGGGCCTCATGTCGATAGACTGCCGGGATATCTATATTTTCGGAAGGGCCGCCCGTTCGGCTTTATAATATCGAGAGTAGGTCCGTTACTTTTACTTTCAGGTCGCACCGTTACGGTACGGCCGTCAGAGAGCTTGCCTATCCTAATACCATTTCCTTTATCGATCGAATTGTCTCCGACAAGGTCGTCAAAATCCTTGTTCGCATCATCGACCGTGCCTGGCCTGTCTCTGTTGAAGTCCTTGTCGCCGGGTTTCTGGGTGGAGTCCGCATCCATCGCCCCGATCTTTTCCTTTTCTTTTTTCTCTTTCGCCTCAGCGCAATCACCCGTGCAGTCAGACGCATCATTGTTCTGCAGCGTGCTGTCCGCGTCTTCATCCGCCTTCGACATCTGTTGGCTGGCGATATAAGCGCCACCGATGATCGTCACCGCCGCAAGGACCCCGTATGCCACCCAGCCGGGTGGGCCGCCCGCCAAAAGGGGTGCGCCAGCAACAAGCGTCGTCATGCGTTCACCCCACGATTTGCAGCAACCCTGACAGACTTCAGCAACAATCGCACTTTTTCGTCAGGGGTGCCCTCTCCCTTGCTCATCATGTAGTCAGTCACGCCCGGTTGATGCGTCAGCCGTCCGTCGGTAATGGCTTGCAGATAACACCAGCGTCCCAGCCCCGCTTCCGATCGCACACCGAGCGCTCTTGCCTCGCGAATCTGATAGCTTATCCAGATATCGCGCTCCTCCTCATCCATATGTTTGAGGTGGTCTTCGGCGTTGCGTTCAAGATAGCCAGATATTTTGCGGCGAGACGCCTGATCACGGACCTCGGAAACAGCGGCCATCATATCTTTTGACATAATAATCGGCTCACCGAGCGGTCTATCCGGCGAAAACACCATCCTTGCCCGCTTCACGCCGCCACCCCATTCTCCACCCGGCGCGAACAACAGCTGTGTAGCGGGGCCGAAAAGATGCCCGAGTTGGGCCTCGTCCAAGACTGGAATGATTTGCATCATAACATTCGCATCCGCATGCCGGAAAATGAACGGCTCATACCCGGCGGACGTCACACTTTCAGAGGCTGAGAGATCGGATTCCGCAGCAGGTGAGGCCTTTTCGCCACGGGGCAACTCGTTTGAAACCTCAGGGCCATTCCATGTCTTCGGCACAAATATCCGGTTGAGACCGCGCAGATGCCGATAAAGCCGCTCGGGAACGAAATCGTTTTCACCGGACCAGAAAACCACAGCAGGTTTGCCCTGGCTCAACGCGAGTATCTTCCGAAGGCGTTCCTCGACCGTTATTTTATCACCTTGGGGCACCGGCAGCATTCCACCACCTGTCGGATCGCCTCCTTGCAGCGATAACACCATCTGCGCGGAAAGCGCAACTGAGCGCGTCTGCAGAACTTCTTCGGATAGATCATCCTCAACCTCATCCACCGATGACGGTGCGCCCACAGGATACGGTACAGCAGCTTGGTAAGGGTCGACCAGCCAAGGCCCGCCGAGGATGACGTCGTAATCATCGCCCGCATAACGGTAAAGCGGTCGGTGAGCAACGTTCGCCTCTTTCAGCAGTTGCGGCAGATCATTGTACTGCGAGCCATCCATGACGGCGTAAACACGTTTTCCCGAATCGGCCGCGATCTCACAAACTGCTTTCAGCAAAGCTTGCGAGGCCGCGTCCTGTTGTCTCTCGTCACCGGGGTCAGGGAGCATTAAAACTATCCCCGCATCATCGGCATCGATTTCGCCGCCATACTTTTCTGGCAATCGGTGCCGCCAGCGTCTCCCGCTTTACTGGAGCCGGAACTGTCACCGATAAAAACATTGGAGGAACCCGTTTGCGCCTGCCCGCCGCAATCGATTGCATCCCCTATGCGGCCAGCAGGCTTACCATTGATGAAGACCGTCGACGAGCCAGCCGCAAGCTTGCGACCATGTGAGGGCTCCGGACAAACCGGACAACCATGAGGAACATACGCATCGCCTACCCGCATCAACGGCTTTTTGTTGACGAATACGTTAGGGCTGCCGCCGGTCGCAAGTGTCGGCGGGAAATGACAGGAATGGCCTGAGCCTATGTCAGAACGGCGATGAGCTGAGGGCATTACTTAATTCCCATCCTAGATTCCCAGAACCTCTTTGAGTTCTAACGATAAGGTTGCTTTTTGATCCAGAGTCAGATCATCCTTCGGCTTCTCAAACCTCGCTGCCAGCAGAAGCGAAATACCCCCGACATCCTTGCCTGCAGTAATAAGTTCGATCAGTGAATTTCTTGGGAGCATCTCGTGATTGATCAGAAGTGCGGCAAGATTGGCACTGCTGTCCGCAACGGGCGATGGTGCTCCGAGCTTGCGCCATAGCGCCAAGACGTCATCGAGTGAAGCGCCCTTGCACCAAGACGTTGCGGTGCAAGCGATCGGAGTCCAACCGACCGCCGCACACATATATACCCAACGCTCGACCTCAAAGTCCGCTAAGAAGCGCGCTTCCTGCCGGTGTTTATCAAGTACCTCCAGCGCCAGTGCGGGTCTTCCAGCTTTTATCTCCGAAAGATAATTATTCTCCCAAAACTTGTTCAGAGAATGCAGTTCGAACCATACGCTCATTGGCGTTCGACCACGGTCGAACTGAACCAATGTTGTAAAGGGCACGCTATCAAAAAACCTGTCTATGTTCATGTTGACGTATGTTTCTTAACTTGGGTGTCGGATCGCGCCATCGTTAAACATTGCGCTTGAAAATACTTTGCAAAATTTCTGCAGCCGTTCCTGATTAACGGGGCAAGGGTCCCCAGCGTGGTGCGCCAAAGACCTCACGATGTTCTGCTGCAATCCATGGCAGATAAGGATTTGATTCCGGCGCGCGCGCTCCTTGGTTTAACTGCTCATCCATTTTAATAATTTCCTGAAGAGCGTAATCACTGTCGGGGTAACCGAACTTAGTGGGATTCTCCATCATCTCTTTCTTAATGTCGTTTAGGACGCGATCCTGTTCCTGTACCCGTGAGAGTTCCTGTGCTTGCGCATATGCGGGCGACTTCCATTGATGGAAGTATGGATGGACACTGTAAGCGCGAAAGGGATATTCCTCCGTTTTGGAATAGGCACGCTCGGTCCAGAGCGAATAGAATTTATCAACGAACCAGAACCCCTGCATTGAGCCAAGAGATGCCGACAGCAACGTAGGTTCTTGGGTAATGTTTATAACTCTTGCTTCAGTGAAAAGATTGCTCGCGTCGGCGAGGTATGCCGTCCCGGCACCTATAACGGCCTCAACGGAAACGCCTGAGACTGCACCGTATGTCCAGTTCAGATCATTTGACGAAAACGGTTTCAGTGCATTGAACCCAGATACGTTTGCTGCGAGCGTTCGGTATATCTGATGCGCGGAACCAAAATCATCTTTTTCATAGTGCCAATCCAACGTATTAACTGCGTCACGTGAATGCTCGAACGCTTCCACGACTTGAGCTGGATCGCTGTGCTGCTGGTTCGATCCGGGATAGCGTTGCGTTTGGCCTCCACCGCGGGTCGCCCTTTTTGTAATGTTCGAAAGACCGTAACCTGCTGTCAGTCCGGCCCCTCTGAATCGAGCGGAAAATGCAACGAGGCTTTCCTTTCCGAAAAACAGAAAAGTGTGTCCCCCGACGATCAGGGAGGCCCCTTTGTGATAGCCGACCAGCCAGCTTTCGGACTTTGTGTTGGCCAAACCTGCCCATCGCTCAGGATGGTTCAGATCGTTGCCATAAGGGAATGTTTCCTTAGCCATGCTTCCTACTCATATGGACGAAATGGCTCACTGTTATTGGTTCCCTCACGCGAGGGCTCAAGAAGGCAGTAGAGCTTGGAATTATAAACAGCGGCGATTGGATAGCAGGTATCGGCCGATGTTTGAGCACCGCTGGAGCACTGCTGCAGGCCGTTGAAAACATCCATCGCATCACATTTGTCGCCAGCGCACTCGGCTCTAGTGAACTGGGTGTAAGCCCCAGTCACATAAAAGAGAGTTGGCTTGGAGTACCACTTCGGATTACCGATATTGTCGACAAGTCTTTCATAGGCCTGCGCAACCTCGTCACGGGTTCCAAATGCAAATTTCTGCGGCCGCGTTGCATAAAAATCGAATTCGGCCTCATCGCTAATACAACTCGGCGTCCAACCGGAGGACGAGGCTAAAACGATAAGTGAAATAAAGGTTATAAACTGCATCTAATCTTCTCGGCTACATTGAGGACTAGGAACGCATCACGCTTCCTATTGAAAAGGGCGAAAACGATTTTCAGCATCGAAATCTTCCAGTGAAGGTTCAAGGAGGCAATAGACACGAGACTGATATACTGCTGCGATAGGAGTACATGCCGTCTTGTTGCTCCCGGGATCGGCTGCGCATTGCTGCTCGCCAATCAGGATATCCATCCCGCGACATTTGTCTCCAGAGCACTCTGATTTGGTGAAGTGCGAAAAGTCTTTGGTCACATAGAACAAGGTGGGCTTTTCAAAGTGCGCCGGATCGTCAATTACTTCTATTAGCTTTTTATAGGCTGCCGAAACATCATTACGCGAACCGAACGCAAAATTCGTCGGCGATGTGCTGAGGAAATCAAATTCCGACAAGTCCGTTACACAACTCGGGGACCAGCCACTGGACGAAGCCAGTGTAACAAGTAGAGCGAGTGCGGAAAACTGCATAAAGAGGTCTCCGATATTAATTCAGATCAATACGACCGGCATTGGCTATGATTGTGCTCTCGCCGTTAATCTCGATATCCTTAAAATCAAGGAAAAGACGTGTGCCCCCGAGACAAACCGTGCCGTCCTGATGAAGCAGAATGTGCGATTCTCCGCAGTGAACATGAACCTCCCCTGAACTGCCAACTGTTATCGATTTCCCGGCCGAAAATCCCATTGTGTCACTACTGGTAAGGGCGATCCGCCGGCCCGCATTAACGCTATAAGATAGCCCGACGTTGGTCATCATGCCGACGCCAGCATTGATGGAGTTATAGACGCCAACGGTCTCGGTCTTGTTCTTTTCAACGGTCAGCAACATGTTGCCTTCACCCGGGTTAAGAGCACCGGGCAAACCCAATTTGGCAGCCGCTTGACCGATCCCGGCAGTAAGGGATGCCAGCACTTTAGTGACGATGCGACCAATATTTGCTGGTCCTACGCTGATCGAAAGATTCCCTCCGATGATTTCATCATGGTTATTCCGGACTTCGATCTGTCTGTTATTGCCAACAAACTGGACATCATTGTTGTCCGTAGCATGTGTGTTATTGTTGAGAACCTTTGTGTTCATGTCTTTTTGCGCATGCACATAGATTTCTTCGCGGCGTTTTTCATCTTCGAAGCTTAATTCGTTGAAACCCTTTCCCTTGTGGGTATTGGTCCGGAACGTACTCTTCGTCTTGTTCGCAGGCAGTTCATAAGGAACGGTCTGACGTGCATTCGGTACCACGCCGGTCACCAGTGGCCGGTCCGGGTCGCCATCGACAAAGGCGACCATCACTTCCATGCCGATGCGCGGGATGATCTGGCCGCCCCAGCTGGAACCCGCCCAGTTCTGCGCCACCCGCACCCAGCACGTATCCGTACCATCCTTTTTCGCCTTGCGGTCCCATGGGAACCACAGCTTGATGCGGCCATATTGATCCGGATGGATTTCCTCACCTTCAGGGCCGGCGACAATCGCCACCTGCGTCCCTTCGATCCGCGGCCGCTTCGTCGCGCGATGCGGCGTCAGCGGCACGCGGGCCGGGATCGCCTCGAAGCTGTTGCGATATTCAGGCTCGTCGCCATTCGTCTCATAGGAGCGGTCGACGATGCTGTGGCTTGCCCGGATGATCACATGCTCCTCATAGGCATGATCGGGATGCGCAACCTCGTAGGGCGTGAACCGTCGGCCCGCCTCCAGAATCCGCGAGGTGGACGAACCGAACACACGGTCATGATCCGCCTCGATCGATTGCGTGCGCAGCTTCTGCGCCCGCTCCGCCTCCTCCACCGTGCTGATCCGGGCCGGATATTCGTAAAGCTCGCGCTTGGTCGCATCCGGCATCTGCACCAGCGACGGCGTCATCGTGCCCGGCACCATGCCCGGCGTCTCGAAATTCCAGTCCGCGCCCGCACGCTGGCCGGGCACATAGGAAAAACGCCGTGCCCAGTCATTGATGTGGTTGCGGTCCGAAGACCCCTGCGCCAGGCGCACCCGGCCCTCGCCCTGCGCCGAAGCCGACGGCGAAAGCCAGCCGCTGGCGCTGTCGGCCACATGCAGCTTGTGGGAACCGTCCTCATGGCTGAACCAGAAGAACAGCCCGTCCTCCTCGAAACGGCGCAGAAGATAGGAAAGGTCATCTTCGTTCCATTGAACGCTGTAATGCTGTGCCGGCGGCGGCGAGATGATGCCGGACGTATCGGGGGCGGGAATGCCATGTTCGGAAAACAGTGTCTCAACGATCTCGACCGCCGTCTTGTCCATCCAGATGCGGCAATCGGAGCGGCGCGACAGAAGCCACATCTGCGGGCGGATCGTCAGCGCATAGGAGCGCAGCCCGCGGGTGATCGGCGGGCCTTCATGCAGTTCCGTCACCAGGCCGTTGAAGGGGCGGCGGATGCCGCTGCCCTCTTCCCCGTCGCCCTGGCTTACCTCGACCGACACATCCACCAGCCGGCCGATCAGCTCCTCGGGTTTGACCGCTTCCTTCTTCGCCCGCAGCGTCAGGCGAAGGTCGAAGAGTTGCGATACGCCCTCCTCGACCAAAAGACGTTCCGGCAGAAGCTGGTCTTCCCCTAGAGGAGACTTGACCTTGAGCACACGGCTCGCCTGGAGAAAGTCCGAAGATGCAGGCTGGTCGGTCATGGCGAACCTCGATGGAAGATCGGAAAAATTATCAGTCATCTGTCAAAATCTCGACATAATGCAATCAAACATTGTGGCAGAAACATGGAATCCCATGAATTATGCAACCTGAATGCAACAAAATACCATCGATGAAAATTCAACAGGCTGGAGCATGGGGTGACGGACGGAACGACGCCAAGACAGACAAAGCATGATGCCGCCCACTATGGCCTGCGACGGGAAGAGGCCTCCGGGGCTCACCATGGTGCCGGCTGGTGGGTGAGCCTCAGGCGGCGCGGCCACAGGATCGTCAAGCTGTTCAAGGACAGTGTCTACGGCTCGGGCGGTGCCGCCTATCGTCAGGCGCGTGCCTACCGCGACGCCATCATCCTCGCCATTCCACCTGCCACCAACCACGGGCAGGCCGTGCTTTTGCGCAAAAACAACCGGAGCGGAATCTCCGGTGTGAGGCGCGTCGAAACGGCGGATGGTGATGCCTGGCAGGCGACGCTGACGACCCGTGAAGGTCAGAGGAAGGAGAACTTCTCCATCGCCAGGTTCGGCGAGGAGGCGGCAAAGTCGATGGCGATCACACAGCGCCGCAAATGGCTGAAGGCGCTGCCGGTAACCCACCTCGCCTATGCTCATCACGCCGCGGAAGTGGCGCGCCATCAATTTGGCCAGGAACTCACACCTGCTGACGATATCATGCCGGAAGCGCATCACGGCGATGCGGAAATCGAAACACGCATCAGGACGATCAACGAACGGTTCGATGCGGCGCGCCCAAAGCGACTACGGGCCCGGGTCAAAAGTTATGCCAAGGACAGGGTGTCTGTCGCCGTTTCCGATGCGGGTAGCCCAGCGCGGAAAAAGCTCATCCATCTCAACACTCGGGACAAGCCCCGCATCGAAATTATCGACACGATCAAAAAGAGCGTCCGGGAAAGCGTATCGGCAGTTCATGATGAGAACATCGCGCGCTGGTTCATTTCCGAACATGCAAACAAACTACTCGCCCCACAGACCTTCAATGTTGATGAGGGTTTCAACGTACTACTGATTGTGCCTGGAAGCAGGGACTATCAGATGCCGGGTGACGAACTGGAGTGATCAGTTATGCGTAGCGCGCACTCGTACTGCAGCACGACTTGCACATAAACCTGTTGCCAAATGATTTGATTGGCAGCAGGTTTATGTGCAAGTTGTGCTTATCGGCTATGCCCGTTTTTCGAAAAATGATGGCCAGGATACGGTCACTCAGGTGAAAACGCTCTGGGATGCCGGATGTAACCGCGTGTTCTATGAAAAGACGTCTGGCGACCGATGGAATCGACCGGAACTCTATCGCTTGCTCGATCAACTGAGAGCCGGAGACACCCTCAAAAAAGACACACACCACTCCCTTAGATCATTTAAGGGCGAACATTGTACATTCGGGCGAATACCTGCACGGAGCGCGAGCTAAGTACGGTTGCCGTGGAAGGATGTAGCCCTTGCCCTTCGACAAGAAAGCATTTCCGCGTTCTCTGGTCCCTTTCTGGAAAGAAGACTTCTTCCGCGGTAGAGATCAAACAGCGGAAAGTGGCGACCGGTCAGTTGGGATCATAACTGCCGAGGGGAATGTCCCCACCCTCCGCGATACATTAGTTATGATTCATAATGTTAAATAGCAAGAATAAAAGCCCTGTCACACAGGCATCACTGTCAATCTGCGCCGTAACGGGGGTCTGACGCAATCTCGATGACATCAGGGTGCTCCGACGATACGTGCCTCAAGCAAATCGAGTTTCCCGCGCCCGTACATCTGGCGCTTGATGAGTTTCAGCTTGGTGATCTGGCCCTCTGTCTGGCCGTTCGACCAGATTGAAGTTATTGCATTCTGAACCGCTGCCCTGTCGCGGATAACGCCGTTGGCGAATGATGCGACCAAGCTTGTTGCTGCGCGGGCGAGCCACGCGTCCAGATCATCTTTAGACTTGCGCCGTAGCATCTCGTGAAAGCTCTCCACGACATCTCGGGCCTCGACGAGGTCTGGTAGTCGCTTCTCGATTGCGGCAACCGTCATCGTTTGAGCCTTGGTCAAATGTTGCGTTCAAGGGTCATCAGGCGGACGATGGTGCGTGCCGCCGGCGCGTGGCCGAGCCTGTTCTCGGCCTTTTCGGCCCGCCTTCGTTGTGTTGTCCATTCAGTGACAACGCGGAGACCTCCGCCAAACCCAGCCAGCCGAAGCTGACACCACAGTTCAGCGCCGTTCCGTAATCCGGCATCCCATTGCGCTTCGAGCCACGGCAGATGTGGTTCGAGTGACGTTTGCCGGACTCGAAAGATGTCGGTCCGTTGACCACGAACGACGCTGCGAACCAACTTTCTGCTGTGCTCGGTTCTACGCACGATTTCTTTGATGGATAAGCCTTCGCAGACGAGCCCACGAATGATAGCGTTTGCCTCTTCGCGTCGCAGATATCCCTCATACTGCAAACGCTCGGCCGCAGTCAGAAGCTTCGGATTTACGGTTGCTGTGCCGACTGCGATGCGGACCTGCCGCATCGACCTGCGCACTGCGTCGAGAAAGGCATGACCAGCATTCTCCATCAGATGCCAGCGGTCGGCGACTTGATTGGCATATGGCAGGGCCTGTGTGGCGGCCTGCGCGTATCCGCCACCGCGGTCTCGTGCGACGATCTCGATCTGGGGATGCTGGACCAGCCAGGCCTTGGCAGTCGCCGGTTCTCGGTCGGGCAGCAAGGCGATCGCCTTTCGCCGTTCAAGGTCGCAGATGATCGTGCCATATCGATGGTTGCGCCGCCACGCCCAGTCATCAATGCCGATAACGCTTGGCGGCGGTGGCGGTGGGCGATCATATCGGCGAATGGTTCGAAGCAGCGTGTCATTGCTAACCGGAAACCCGAGACGATCTGCGAACCGTGCTGCCGGGCGACCACCCAATGCTAAAGCGAGATGGTGAACCAACGTGTCCAGGCGTGCTGTCCGGCGGGCCATGGGCCGGACGATATCATTACCGAAACGCTCTGCGAAAATCTTTCGGCGGCATTCGTCGGCAGCACAGACGAAGCGTCGGACAGTCAGATGCAGCTCGATCCTTCGACCCGCACACGGCAGATCGGCAATTATCCGAGGATAGCGACTATGAACACGATGGGAGGTCGTACCGCATTCGGGGCACCTACAACCTCCGGACTGACCACATGCCGCGACCACGATCACGTCGGGTCTGTGATGCACTGCATCCACGTTCAATTCGGCAGGGATCAGATCGGAGAGCCGAAAATGGGCTCGTATGGCGCTGATTCTCCTTCGGAAACCAGGCCAGTAGAATCCCAAACATCATCGAGATTGCGTCAGACCCCCGTTACGACGCCGATTGACATTCAAGCTTTCCTCTGATCCGCTCTTCGTCGATAAGGTGCAGGACATAGTCGGGCTTTATATGTCGCCGCCGGACCGGGCAGTGGCAAATCCAGGCACTGGATCGCGAGCAGCCTGTTCTGCCCATGGCGCCGAGCGTCGCCGAACGGCGCACCCATGCCTATGTCCGCAACGGCACGGCATCCCTGTTCGCCGCGCTCGACGTTGCGACTGGCGCGGTGATCGGCCAGTGCTACAAACGTCACCGGGCGACCGAATTTCTCGACTTCCCGAAGCGAATTGACGCCGAGATGCCCAAGGGACCGTACGTGCATCTGGTGATGGACAATTACGCGACCCACAAGACGCCGAGGATCAAGGCCTGGCTCGCACGCCGCCCACACTGGCATGTTCACTTCACGCCAACGTCGGCATCCTGGATCAATCAGGTCGAGCGGTGGTTCGCAGAACTGAGACGAAAGCAGTTGCAGCGCGGCGTACACCGTTCCACTGCACATTGGAGGCCGACATGGACGCCTTCATCGAAACCCATAACGAAAACCCTACCCCATACAAGTGGGTCAAATCCGCCGACCAAATACTCGCCTCGGTCAAGAGTTTCTGCCAAAAAACAATGAGCCGAACTTCAGATTCAGGTGACTAGCCTCAACTACTGTTTTTCACGGCCTGCTGAAGCTTTTCGATGTGCTCCCGGCAAAGCGTCTCGATCAGGGCATGAAGCTCAGCCGTACGCTCCTGAAGCCAGGAAAGAGCTTCTTCGGAAATCTCAAAATGCTTCGAATAGCGTGCCTTGACGTAGGCTTCGTTGAGGACGTTGTACCATGCGGTAAACCGCTGATGGTCGCGTGGCCAAATGTCAACCAGACGGCGATCACGATCCTCCGAAAGTCCGCGCAGGAATTTGAGGTTGTGCGATGGCGGAGAGTAGTTGGTCAGTGTCAGGAGGTAGCAGGAGTACGCGGATTCGACCGCTTGATGGAGTTCGAAAACAGCATGCTTTGGCCGCTTATTATGCAAATATATTGACGTATCGAGAAACGATCGAGCAGCAGCCATTCCCTCGCCAAAATGCTCCTCTGCCACCCTGAGTGCATCGGCCGGGCTGAGCGGTTTCGGTTCTGCAAGCGGCCGGTCGTCGAATTCGTAGAGGATGACGCCTTCGCGTGCGAGATCGACAAAGAAATACTGCCCGTCATGCAGGAAATTGCTGATCTCGCGGGCGCCATGCACGATCATGCCAACAGGTGTCTCGATCTCCTTGTCCCACATCAGCCGGTCGGTCGCCTTGTCCCAGTATTTCGGGTCGGCCAGTTCCTTGTTGCTGACGATGACGAGAATATCGAAATCCGATCGATAACCCTTTGACGTGTGCGGCTCATCCACCCATGTGCCACGCGCGTAGGAACCGAACAGAATGATTTTATAAATCTGTCCGTCCTTCTTGGCGTCGGACTTCGAACGCTCGACAATGCCGGCGAACTCTTCGTGGATGATCCGGACGACCCTTTCCAGTTCGCTCTGCTTTGCCTGCGGAAGATGTCCGATATCCGTTTTCATGGCCTCACCATCGATTATTCTGAACGCGTATCCTAGCCGTTATCGGCAGGCTATTGCTACTCCACATTGTTGTAGCCCCAATCCACCTGCTTCGACATTATGCGGGGCCAAACCGCCTTCAGCAACCATTAATCGCAGTGCCCTATCAATGTTGCATCTGGACTAAGGCAACGGACCACTCTATCCTGTTGGAATTAGAGGCCTGCGTCGACCTTAATCGCGCGTCCGGCGGAAGGAACTGAAATGGATCTGCGCCAAATGAGCACATTCGTTGCCGTCGCGGAAGAACTGCATTTCGGGCGCGCCTCCATCCGGCTCAACCTCGCCCAGCCTGCGGTCACTGCCCAGGTCCAGGCGATCGAGAAGGAACTGGGCGTTCCCCTTCTCATTCGTTCCACACGCCGCGTACAACTCACCCCGGCAGGTTCTGTTTTTTACGAGCGTTGCGTTCAACTGCTTCGCGATGTCGACGAAAGCTGCGCGATCACACAGGCGGTCGCGGGCAAGGCTGCCAGCAAGATCACCATCGGCACCATCCACCCGGCAACCTTCGGTGTTCTGCCCGATTTTCTTGCACGAATTGGCCGACGCTATCCGGACATCCGCATTCATATCCGCAACGGCACAACCGAATCCATCGTACGGGACATTGAGCGCGGACAGGTCAATATCGGTTTTGTCCGGCCACTGGACAACAACGGCGCATTGCGATGGCAGGCGATAACAGAGGAGCGGTATTTACTCGCCGTCTCCAAAGACAATGCTCTCGCTGAAGCCCAGACCGTCACGCTTGAGGACTTGCGCCGCCAGAAGATCATTTCCTTCTCGCGTTCGAACCTGTCCTACACGGAGCGGTACTTTCTGGATACATACCGTGAGCATGATCTTTCCGACCGGATTGTCTACACCTGCGACGACACACTTTCACTAATAGCTCTCGTTTCCGCAGGTGTTGGTGTCGGCTTCGTTCCGGAATGGGCATCAAACCTGCCGAATAGGAACTTCCGTTTAAAGGCGGTGGAGGAGATCGATCTGCGCATCGGCCTTGGACTGGCCTGGAGCAACCAGGACCCGACAGCCAATCGTGATGACATCATCGACATCGGCCGCCAGCTCGCATCCACTATTGCGAAAGCGCCCGCTCGGAAACAGTACCGCAATTGAACCTCCGAAATAGCATGGCGGCAAGCCCCGGCGTTTCCCGGTTGTCGAGCAGACGTGGACACCCTGGCACACGCGCCCCTTATTCCTGTGCAACGTGGCGATCCCTCATATGAGCGAGCACCGTCGTGGGTATTTCCCGTCATCAGGACCAACTGCATGCTATCCTCCATACCCCGCTGGTCGTCCCGTATGTCGTATATTGGACATATTGCCGAAGGGAGACACTTCTGACGGAGGATGAATGAGGTATCAAAACGTCTCGGAGGCTTTCATTGAGCTAGAGGCTGCGCCGGCCATAGCAAAGAAAATCTGCATGCAGAGCACAGATATCTGCGTGTCGATCATCGACAGGGACAGCGGCAGGCAACTCAACTTCGAGAACGGGTTTGCGATCATCAGAGTCGCTAACGATGGTCTCATCGTACGGGTCTCCGCCGGAGATCTGCTCACGTTCTACGGCATTCAAACGTTGATCGAGGGTCGCCTGTGGGAACTCGCGCCCGGCGCCGCAAGATTAGTGACATGGCTGCCAGCACCAGGGGCCCGGTCCGGGCAATTCCCGAGAACGGCGGCAACGGACATGAGAGAATGAAGTCCATTGGCTCCCTCCGATCAATACAGAAGATTTGCAGGGCGTAGCTGTCGAACCACCAAGTGGACCAGCGTCATGTAATATTGTGCTTGGCACAGGCCTCGTCGCGAGCGGCTGCCGGCTGCCTCGATTTGATGCGATCAATCCCCTCAGCGACGTTTGTGATCTTCCACCAAACGTCTCGGTCCCGTCCTACTGATTCCTATCGAGTGAAAACACGGCCTCGTTCAATCGTGCGACGCTGGCGCTCGGCGATAATGTTCTGAGTGCTTTCTGCCCGCACCGCCTGCTGCAGCACCTGCAGACGCTCTCGCATCGCCTCGAAGGCGCGGCGTTGCGCCGGTGAGACGAGATTGCCGGTATCCTTCTCACCCCTCAGGATCGCATTCCGGCCGAAACGCTCGTCGAGCGCCCGGCTGACCTCTGCAAACTCCCGGACGACACGTGGCTCGAGTGAACCCGCAGCAACACCGCGCCTGGTGTTCGTTTCCTTGTCCTTGTTCTGTCTGTTCACATCTGCCACCAGTTTCCGGAGGGCATCCTCGGCCGCCTGCGACAGCCCTGGGATGGCAACCGCCATGCGCCGACGCTCCTCGGTGACGGCTCGAGTCTCCGCATCAAGGGCTGTCGCCCACGACGCACCGAGCGAACGCACGCGGCTCGCAACTTCCGGCACAGCCTGGCGCGCTTCCTTTCGTTCGCGACCGACGGCGAGCAACCTGTCCATCAGGCGGTCAGAACCACGCAATGCACCATAGGCGGCAGGATCGTTGCTGATGGCCGCGGCGATTCGCTCACCGGCGAAACCTTGTCGGACAAGCTGCTCGATTTTTCCGACCGCACCTGCGGGATCGCGCCAGATGAGCGCCGCGGTCTCGGCAAGGGCTGCGCGATGGTGACGATAGTGCACGACCGTGCTAACACGGTTGCGCGCTTCTTCTTCCACCGGCGTCTTGAACTCGGTCACGGCGGCCAGCATCGGCAGCATGGGCATCGCTTCCTGTCCGACCTCGACGCTCGCGCCGGCGACGATCTTCGAACAGTCCTGTTTTTCAGCCAAATGCTGTTCCTCTGAAAAACGCCTGACAACGGTGAACAGGCGCGTCAGCTTTTCGCAACGCTCGGGAGCAAGATCTTCCGGCATGCGCTCGGCGATGTTACGCTCGGCAACCACATCGGCCTTCGCGGTGAAGGCGCTCCAGCCGAAGCGTGCGGTCAAGGCGTCGTTGACGGCCTTGACCTCCTGAACCAGCTGGCGGTCCTCGATGGCATAGGCGAAAGCGGTCTTGTAGGCATCGTCCCCGCCCCGTTCGCGAATTCTCTGGATTTCGACGAGACGTGCCATTGCCGGCTTCGACAGCATCGGGATCGATAGGGACATATGGGCGCGTCGTTGCTGTTCACAGATACCGAAGCGCTCGGCCTGCCGGCGGAATTCCGTGGCATGGGCGCGCGCCAAGGGCAGCAATTCCCCCAGAGCAGCCATCGCGTCCGTGCGCTCATTGCGGGCTATGCGTCCGTCGACCACCAGATCAGAACCGCGCAGTCGGCCGAGCCGATCCGGTGCTGCAACAAGATCCTCGGCAAGCGTCCGAGGTTCAACGTCACCCTCGGACGCCAGGGCATTGAGGGTCGAGAGGGCGGCCACCGGATCGCGGTAGATTTTCTCTAGCAAAGGCCGCAGGATCGCTTCCCGGTCCATCCAGGCCGGCGATGAAAGCTGCGCCAGTCGCGCATCCTCACCGACACTGCGAGCGAATTGAGTGGTCGGCGGAATCAGATAATGCCCGCTGACCGGAATTCCTTCAGCAACAGTTTGCACCTGGTCCTCATTGTAGGCGGCACGCCGTTCCCGCTCGATCGCGAAACCGAACGCCACGCTCGCGCGCTCCCAGAGCTTCGCCACCAGCTCCCGCTTTTCCGCAACCCACGCCAGCCGCCGGGAAGCGCCCTCCTCCATTCCGGCCGCAGCCTGGGAGAGTGTGTCGAGCCCGCGTCGCCGCACGAAATCCTGCGCATGCGCCCGGTAGCCTTCCTCGCTCTCGAAATCGAGCGTCGTGGTTTTCGCGCCGGAGCGCGACAGACGTTCGACAAGACGCCCGAACAGTTCCGGCCGATGGCTCTCCTTCTCGATCCGTTCGGAACGGGCCGCCGCAGTTTCCTTCTGTTCGGCGGTCCAGACGTTGCGGTCAACCTCGCGTTCCTCGGTGCGCTTCTCGCCCGTCTTCTCGTCAACGACCGTAATCTCGACCTTGACCTTCTCGACACCATCTTTCCGCAGCATGACCGTATCGCCCTCCGAGACGCCCCCCTTTTCCAGCGCTTTCGGCAGGCTCACGCCCCAGAGACGATGAACGGTTCCGTCATCCGTCCTGACGTCGGCATAGGGGCTCTCGTCCGCATCCTCGTCATCGGGTCGGAACTTCGCGTTCCCGGTTTTCACGAGCTCGCCGGTCACACCGGCCGCATGATCGGCGCACGGTTTCCGTCCCCATTCCGGTCTCGCCTCGAAATCCTCTTTCGCGGCATAGAGGTCGGCGCCGTCTCGATGCCGCGTCATCGACACATAGGCCAGGTGCTGGTCCATCATACCGGTGGCAAGCACGAAGGTCCGATCGACGGTCGTACCCTGCGACTTGTGAATGGTCGCGGCATAGCCGTGATCGACATTACGATAGCTGTTTTCGCTGATTGCGACGGTGCGGCCATTGTCGAGGCGGACGGACAACAAGGCATCGCCCCGTTTGTCTCCAGTGGAAACGACCGTGCCAAGCATGCCGTTCTTCACATATTGCGGACCGAGGCTTTTGGCGCGCGGTTCCGCGAAACGGGCATTTTCCAGAAAGATGATCCGGTCACCGGCAGCGAACTCCCGCTCACCGCGCCCTGTCCGGAACGAGCGACGATCGCTGAGTTCGCCGGCGTCCATCATCACCGATCGCAATGCCTCGTTCAGCCGCTTCACGTCCTCGTTGGTATGGGCGAGCACGAGCAGTTCGTCGCCGCGAAGGCGGCCTTCTCTGCCCTGCAAAACGGAGGCCTCGATCGCCCGATTGCGCGCCTCCGTCCAGTCGGCGACCATCCTGGCGACGATCTCATCGCGCGTGTCCGCCTCGACCAGATGGCCATGTTGGGCATAGGCGTCGAGGCCCTTCTCAACCTCGCCGCGTGCAAAGAGCCGGGAGGCGTCGCGCGCCCACTGTTCGCGCTGGCGACGAACGCCGGCAAGTTCGGCAAAGCCTATCCGCTCCGATATGGCCCGGAACGCAGCGCCGGCCTGGATCGGCTGCAACTGCATGGCATCACCGACCAGGACGACTTTTGCCTCAACCTCCTCGGCGGCCTTCAGCACGCGCGCCATCTGCTGCGAGGACACCATGCCGGCCTCGTCGATGACCAGCACATTACCGCGCTCGAGCAGATCGCGCCCGCTTGCCCAGGCCAGTTCCCATGACGCCAGCGTGCGCGACTTGATACCCGAACTGTCTTCCAGTCCTTCGGCTGCCTTGCCGGCAAGCGCTGCTCCGACGACACGGCGACCGTCGCTTTCCCAGGCAACGCGCGCCGCCGCAAGCAGGGTCGACTTGCCCGCGCCGGCAAGACCGACCACCGCCGCGATACCGCCCTCCCCCGTGACATGATGGACCGCATCGACCTGCTCCGCGTCGAGCCGGAACCGCTTTTTCGGATCAGCGGTCTCAACGGTCTCGACGGCGGCAGCGACTGCCTGAGAGGAAACCGCCAAACCCTTGCGCTGCGAAAGAACACGCGCCGACTGCGCCATGTCATATTCGATGCGCAGCATATCGCGCGTCGTGAAGACCGCCGGTTCCGCCGCCTTTCCGGTCGCAGGATCGAACACCTGCGGCTTCAATATCACGAGATCGTCTGACGCCATCAGGCGTGCCCGGATATTGGCGAAATCGACGGGATCGTCGACATAGCGATGCAGGGCCTTGGCGATCTCCTTATCGTCGAATGTCGAGCGCTCATTGCCGAGCTGCTTCAAAAGAAGCTCCGGTTCCGCGAGCAACCGATCCGCCATGTCCTGCCGGCGGGCGAGATCGGCCGGCGCGAAATACATCTCGACGCCCTTGCGGGCGAGTGCTGCCTTTTCCGGGCCGAGATGTTTTTGGGCGATCCCGTCGAGACCCTGTTCGGCATAGGAGCGCCCATCGAGACGGATCTCATGGCCTGCGAGTGCCAGATGCCGATTGGCCGCTTCTGCCCAGCCGATCTTCCAGGCCTTCATGGTTTCCTTGTCGCCGGCCCAGAGATTGTAGACGATCTTGCCGTTCGGACGATCCGGCGTTACGACGCGTAGCGGATTGCCGTCTTCGCCTAGTACCGGGACCTTCTTTGGTCCGAACCCCTCCTCCGTCAGCGGCCGGAGCGTCGTCATCAGATGGATATGCGGATTGCCGTCCTTGTCGTGATAGACCCAATCCGCGATCATCCCCTTCGACGTAAAATTGTCCTGCACGAACTCGCGGACCAAGGCGATGTTCTCCGCCCGCGTCAGCTCTTCCGGCAGGGCGATGATCAGCTCACGGGCAAGCTGGGCGTCCGCCCGCGTCTCGAAGGCGTCGACCGCATTCCATAGTGCTTCACTGGAGCCTGCTACGGATTTCCCTTGGACGACACTCTTCAGCCAGGCGGGTATCTGGTCCGGCAGCGCCAGTTCCTCGTGCACGAGTTCGGACGCCCCTCCCCGATAGCTGAAGGACGTCCCGGCCTGCTCGTCCATCATCCGGGCACGATGACGATAGGCAGCGGCCGAGACGATGCTGCGCCCCGCTCCCCTTCCGATCACCTGCGCTCTGACGAACATGATCGCCACGACTGGCCTCCGAACCTCTCAGGCACGTCGCGACAGCGACGTATATTGCGCCCTCAAACCGATCGGACCGCAGGGCCGATGCCGCTTTTCCGGAAGACGGCCCAAGCCGGACTTCCGGCATCGACGTTTTAGGGACTTGCACAAGGTAGCCTATTTTACTATCGTATTCTAGTCAGTTAACTCGACAGATCGTAAGATCGTCATGACGAAGAAGGAGACAGATATGGCTGCAAAATCGTCAATTCTGGATATCGATGCCCAAATCGAGAAGCTGCGCGAACGCAGGCGTTCTCTGATAGTTAAATCCGCCGAGCGCTTTGCTCGCGCAGCGACGAAGGCGGGGCTGGCCGAGATGGAGATCGCCGATGAGGAGGTCGATCGCATCTTCGAGGAGATCGCCGCGCGATTTCGCAAGCAAGAGAAGAAGGGGGCTGCTGGCGCATCTGCTCCGACGCGTCGATCAACGGATAGTAGGGCTGGAACGTCGGAGGCGGTTTCAAATGACAGCTGATCGCAAACGCGAGGCGTGGGAAAAATTCCTGCTTGGCGGCATCGTCGTCAAGGCAGGCCTGTCGAAGGCCGATCGCGCGTTCCTGCTCGGTGGCCTGCTCGAACTGGCACGCGTGGCAGCGGGCTCTCCCGAACACCGGCGGCTGCGCGATATCGGCGAAGAAGCGTTCAAGGCCCCGGCACTCGAGGGAGAGGTCGCGCGCGCCGGGGAGATGCTGGAATGGCATTGAAGGGAAAGCTGCATCCGAGCCTGTTGCTCGTTCTCGTGCCGATCGTGGTCACGGCGGTCACCGTCCATATCGTCGGCTGGCGATGGACAGGACTGGCGACTGGCATGTCAGGCAAGACCGAATACTGGTTCCTGCGAGCGGCTCCGTTACCGGCGCTTCTGTTCGGGCCACTCGCCGGTCTGCTGACCGTTTGGATGCTACCCATGCATCGCCGACGACCGATCGCCATGATGAGCCTTTTGTGCTTTGTCGGTGTCGTCGGCTTTTATGGCCTCAGGGAATATGGACGGCTCGCCCCTTCCGTTGAGCGCGGTCTCGTCGGTTGGGACGATGCGCTTTCCTATCTCGATATGGCTGTCGTGGTGGGGGCCTTGTGCGGTTTCATGGCGGTCGCTGCCTCGGCCCGCATCTCCACCGTCGTGCCCGAACAGGTCAAGCGTGCGCGACGGGCAACCTTCGGCGATGCCGACTGGCTTTCAATGTCGGCGGCAGGAAAGCTCTTTCCGCCGGATGGCGAAATTGTCGTCGGAGAGCGTTACCGCGTCCACAAGGACATCGTCCATGAGCTGCCCTTCGATCCGAATGATCGCTCGACATGGGGACAGGGCGGCAAGGCCCCGCTTCTCACCTACAGCCAAGATTTCGATTCCACCCATATGCTCTTCTTCGCCGGGTCTGGCGGATACAAGACAACCAGCAATGTCGTGCCGACGGCGCTGCGCTACACCGGACCACTGATCTGCCTCGATCCGTCAACCGAGGTAGCGCCCATGGTGGTCGAGCATCGCACCCGCGTCCTCGGCCGCGAGGTCATGGTGCTCGATCCGACGAACCCGATCATGGGCTTCAACGTGCTCGACGGCATCGAGACGTCGAAGCACAAGGAAGAGGATATCGTCGGCGTCGCCCATATGCTGCTGTCGGAGAGCATGCGTTTCGAAAGCTCGAGCGGTGCCTACTTCCAGAGCCAGGCACACAATCTTCTGACGGGGCTGCTCGCCCACGTCATGCTGTCGCCGGACTATGCCGGCAGGCGAAACCTGCGCAGCCTGCGCCAGATCGTATCCGAACCCGAGCCGTCGGTGCTCGCCATGCTGCGCGACATTCAGGAGAATTCGGCCTCAGTCTTCATCCGCGAAACCCTGGGCGTCTTCACCAACATGACCGAGCAGACATTCTCAGGCGTCTATTCGACGGCGTCGAAGGATACGCAATGGCTGTCGCTCGACAGCTACGCCGCACTGGTGTGTGGCAATGCCTTCAAATCGAGCGATATCGTCAGCGGGAAGAAGGACGTCTTCCTGAATATCCCGGCGTCAATCCTGCGATCCTATCCGGGTATCGGGCGAGTGATCATTGGCGCGCTGATCAATGCGATGATTGAGGCCGACGGCGGTTTCAAGCGGCGGGCGCTCTTCATGCTCGATGAGGTCGACCTGCTCGGCTACATGCGCGTTCTCGAAGAGGCGCGCGATCGCGGCCGCAAGTACGGGATATCGATGATGCTGATGTATCAGTCGGTCGGTCAGCTTGCGCGGCATTTCGGGAAAGATGGTGCGACCTCGTGGATCGATGGCTGCGCCTTCGCCTCCTATGCGGCGATCAAGGCACTCAATACGGCCCGCAACGTCTCGGCGCAATGCGGCGAGATGACGGTCGAGGTGAAGGGAAGCTCCCGTAACATTGGCTGGGATACGAAGAACAGCGCGTCGCGCAAATCGGAGAATGTGAATTTCCAGCGCCGGCCGCTCATCATGCCGCACGAAATCACGCAGTCGATGCGCAAGGACGAGCAGATCATCATCGTGCAGGGGCATAGCCCGATACGCTGCGGCCGCGCGATCTACTTTCGGCGAAAGGACATGGATGCGGCCGCAAAGGCCAATCGTTTCGTCAAGCTCGACCCATAGAGCCGCACCGGATCAGACCAATCAATCATCACCGCAATGAATCGGTCGGAGCAGATCGATTCAAAGAAGTCGTTGGACGGGTCTTCCAAAGGAAGCAAGACTCCGGCCATGGAAAATGAGGATACAGGAACAGTTCATCTTCGCCGCATCGACCCGTCGCAGAACATGCGACGTTTCTACGTGCTCGCGATCCAGCCAACGCTCTTTGGCGGCGCATCGGTCATCCGTCACTGGGGCCGGATCGGCACGAACGGCCAGTCGAAGATCGAAACCTTCGATAGCAACCACGATGCCGAAACCGCCGCGATGCGGCTTCAAAAGACAAAACGCCGAAGGGGATATCGCGACGACGGTACGACCTGAAGGCAGGCGACACGACGAGAAACGTCGATTTTCAGTGGATTCAGGGCGGCAGAGTATTATTTGCCCTACCATCGCCGCAGGCCGATTGCGATGCTGGAAGGGATCATCAACCCGATAAGGAGATTTCTTCCATGACGACAGCAACCGAGATCGCGGACAAGATCGCCGGCGAACAGAGCCTGACCAAAGCACAGGCGAAAGCTGTCGTCGACAGCGTGTTCCGGCAGATCGCCGAGGCGGCGAAAAACGGCGCAGAGACGAACGTGCCGGGCTTTGGCAAATTCAAGGTGAAAGAGACGCCGGCGCGCGAAGGCCGCAATCCGGCAACGGGGGCGACGATCAAGATCGCAGCGTCGAAGAAGCTCACCTTCACACCGGCAAAGGCCGTGAAGGACGCGCTCAACGGCTGAAGCCGCCGAGCGCGCCGGCAGCGTGATGCCGTCCTAGAAGGGCGGCTCGTTCTTGAGAAAGGCCGCATGCGCGGCCCAGAGCAGCTCACGCTCGGCCAGCGCCTTCGCCAGTTCCTTCTCGATCCAGCGGCGCTCGTTGCGATGGACGGCGTTCCGCAGCTCAGCGCGCAGTTCCTCGATGTGCTGATCTATCGACATTGGTCATCTCCTTGATGTTGGTGAAAGACGCCGCCCACGGTCATGGCGGGCCGGATGGGTCAAGGAGCGCGGAACGCGACCGCCGGAGGCGGCGAGTGGGGGAGCCGATTTTCTGGCGCAGTCCCGCAGGGGCTGCGGCTGAAAATTGGGGGCACCGCTCGTCCTTGAGGCATTCGGGTTGCCATGGCACCCTTGGACGGACTGAGCAGACAAAGTTTGGTCTCGTTTGGCACCGGAGGAGCGGAAGCGGGCTCGATGCCCGCTTTCGCTCCCATGACAACGCGGCGGTCAGCGCCAAAATGCCGAAGCCGGCCCCGATCGCTCGGGGCCGGCTGCCTGCCACTCAGTTCGGGTTGTTCCAGAGGATTACCTTCTTCGCCGGATCGCCCCCAGGGGCCTGTGCGAGATTACCGAAGATCACGCCGATCTCGGGTGCCTCCAGCTTCACCGAGAGGTATTCCTCGCCGGTCTGGCGAGCGATGCGGTTCCAGCCCGCGCCGATCTCGAAGCCTGTCTTGCGATGGATGACGCGGAAATCGGGCGCTTCCTCGCTTGCCTTCTGGGCGTTCGGGACGATGGCGATCGGTGCGTTGACCCGGATAGTGGCGAAAACGCCTTCGAGGCTGCCGTCGGTCTTCTGCGTCAGGGTTGCGATCGTGGTGGCCATGGTATTGTCTCCTTCGGTTGCTCGGGACCATTCCCGATGGCGCACGAAGAGACGGCCGGCTGCTGCGGTCAGCTCGCCTGAAAATTTTGCAAAATTGTATTTTCCGCCAAGACAAGGAACCGAAATAGAATTTTGCAAAAATTTCGGGCGAGTCTTACCCCTTCAGGGGTTGGCCGCAAAAGCGGGCGGTCGTCTATACGAGCGACATACAACGGGAATGGTTCGGGGCAATCGAAGGGCAAGGCACCATCGTGGCTGCCCGGTCTGGCGCTGTACAAAGCAACCGTACAGCTCCATCAAGTGTTTCGCCACCATCCGGGGCAACACCACCTCCTGGCGGTCGCCCCCGGCTCAAAAGGCATGTGGTGACGCTTCCACCTCACCATGCCCTCGCGGACAGAACGATCGGCACAGCGACCGTTCTGTCCATTACCGACCCTGCGGCAACATCTGGTGGCGTTGGGCCGCCAGATATCTGATGCGCGATCTTTGCTGGCTTGCCCGGTTATCGCCTCGACACCGGAAGGTGGAAACCTTCTGGCACTGCGGCCTGTTGGGAGGCAGAAGTGCGGAGCGAACTGGACCGGCTTCGCCGGCAAAGCCAAACCCATCGGAGATCACAAGCTAACGGGGTTCGAGCAAGCCACAAACGGAAGCCGTAGAGCTGGACATTCTGATCCTGCGAAACGAAACACGCCTCCTCTGCCACGGGCCTGAGCCATGAGGAGATGATCGCAGGGATCGCGGTGAAGAAGCGGGAGAGCAGCAAGAGCGATAAGATGTGCGTCTGCGATATCCAGCCGATCGAAACCTTGATGCGGCAGGATCGCAAGGATCTCTTCTATACCAGCATCGAGCTTGCCGATCCGCGGCTTCGGTGATTTCCCAAAGTGAAACGATACTGATGACGAGGACATCATTCTCAGGATCGCCGATAAGGCGACGCGCATGGCTTCCGAGTTTCTCATCGTCGTTCAGCCACCACAACAAGGCATGCGTATCGAGAAGTAACCTCACACCTCGTCTTCCATCGAGGCCAGAACGTCCGCCGGCAGGCTGTCGAAGTCTTCGGCAATTTTGATCTTCCTGCGCAACGCGCCGGGATTGCGAGCGACAATGTCCTTTGACGGCGGTCCGATTTCCGCGACGACCTTATGATGGGAGGTGAGGACAAACCGCTGACCATCCTCGACCTGTTTCAGGAACGACATCAGGTTGCCGCGAAACTCGCGCACACCGACACGACGAGGGGCAGATGTCTGTTGCCGGGATTGAGGCATAGCAAGGCTCCGTTTGAGTGGGAAAATGTGTACACAAACGCCGGAAATGCAAGGCCCATTTTGTCTTCAACTGATAGGTTCGGCAAATGATGTTAACTGAATTCTCTCCGTGTCTGCCTATCTTTCAAAGGGCACGGTAGTCCAATGCACCATAGAAGGCATGGACAATGACCACTCGTTCGGCGTCTATACGATAGAAAACAAGATAGTTCCCATGCACCTGGCGGCGAATGCCGTAGCCTTCATATTGGGGCACCAGCGGAAACGCCAAGGGATTGTATGCCAATGCTTCGCACTTGCCGCGCAGTTCCTGTACGAAGAAGAGCGCCCGGCGCGGATTATCGTTGGCGATGTAATGCACGATGGGTTCTAGATCGCTTCCCCCCGCCGGAAAATTCAACGATCATGTGGGCCGTTCATCCTGTGCAGCCATCGCACGATATTTGGCCTCCAGGCGGTCAAACACTCCATCGGCCGGCTTTGTGCGACCAGCGCCAGCATCGGCCAGCCCGCGCATAATCGACGCATCGAGTGCGGCCAGCTTTGTTTCCCTGCCCTGCACAAGCCGCACGCCTTCGCGTAGCACTTCGCTCCTGGAGCCATAACGGCCCGTATCGACAAGCTGCTGGATATAGCTTTCGAGCTGTTTACCCAAATCGGTACTGATCATGTCAAAACCTCTGTCAAATGCATTTGCAAAGGATGTTCGACTTATCAACTATTATCAATGCTCAGCACCTTTCACGTCACACGCAGTGCCCAACGTGATAGTTGGAATTTGACATGCCCTGCACGTCACAAAACCCGCATGTCGATCTTGAGCCTGTATTGCTTGAAATCAGGGCAGAAATGGTGTATATACATCGCGGTATATACAAGGAGGACCGAAGCATGCCCCATATCGCCCGCGTATTTCAGTCCGGTAACTCTCAGGCGGTTCGCCTGCCGAAAGAATTTCGTTTCGATGTCGATCGTGTGGACATAACGCAGGAGGGCGATGCACTCATTCTGCGCCCGCACGTTGAGCGTGGTGACGCGTGGTCGTCCCTGAAAGCAGCGATGGCGCGCGGCGTGAGCGACGATTTCATGGAAGGTGGGCGCGAGCAGCCAAAACCACAGGACCGGCCGGAGCTTGATACGGTGTTTCCGTGATTTCGCATCTTCTCGACACGAATGCGGTCATTGCTCTGGTTGGCCGTCGATCGGATATGATGGTCAATCGGGTGTTTCAGAGCGCCGAAGGAACGATCGGCCTGCCATCGATCGTCGCACATGAACTGTATTTTGGAGCCCAGAAGAGCGCAAAGGTCCAACACAACCTGGAAACATTGCGCCTGTTATTTGCTGATTTTCCGATCCTCGACTTCGATCAATGCGACGCTTTTGTCGCGGGGGAAATCCGGGCGGCTCTCGCTGCAAAGGGAACGCCTATCGGCCCCTACGACGTCCTGATAGCAGGTCAGGCCAAGGCCCGGGGCCTGATGCTCGTCACCAACAATCTCGGTGAGTTCAACCGCGTGGACGGATTGCGCGTTGAAGACTGGTCAATTGAATGAAGCTGTCAGCGGAGAGATTTTAACCAGTGCCCTATCTGGTGTGCTCTGTTCGCAAAATCGGGTTTGATGCCCTCGGCGAAGAGTAGAAACATTGCGTCGATCAAAAAAAGCAAGGCCGCGATAGCGCTCAGAACAATAATCATCCATCCGAAAGCGATAATGATCGCAAAAGCAGGCTGTCCGAGTGCCGGTCCCCATAGATCGGCATTGCCGACAATCAAGCCGAAGGCGAGAAGGATCAGCAAGGAAGGCATTGCCTGCACCGCGAGAAGCAGGACCTCGATAGATCGCAGCGACGGCGAAACAGCGCTATGCTTCATCTGCCACGGAAAACGGAAGCGTATTGATGAGGCCGGATCCCTAAACCTCATCTCAAGATATCTGTGCTTCAGTCCGGGCAGTTCCGATATGAACGTCCCGATCAACGAGACAGTTATACTCGCGCCACGGTTATAGCGTCCGTCCGGCGAGGTCGTCAGTGCGATCACTGATCGGACAATACTAGCCAGGACAAGAACCCACGCGCCGACTGTTACTGCGGTCGCCAGCCACGATGGACTTTCTTGCTGCCTGAACACAAGCACGAAATAAGCGAATCCAAGAGCGCCAAGCACGACGGCCGTGCGGACTGGAAACATGACGAATATCTCTGCTCGACGAAGAGAGGAGCGTCGCTGTTCAAACGATGAAACAGAGTTTGGCATAACATCCTCGTCAGTCGTACGATATCCTGATAGAAGTATAGCATCCAGCCGTGCGACATCAACTATACCCAGCCAGTGCCTTCAGGCTCAACGTTGGCTTCCCTTGCGCGCGACAGGTCGAGACCAGTGGCCGCATGATGACCTGGGAATATTTCAGAGGCCGCTGCGGTTGAACCGAACGACCTCTGAAGGGCGTTTACGGATTGTCTCAGCCGAAGCGCCAGACCGGGATGCCGAACTGGCGGGCCTTGTCGGCAAGATTACCGGTGATCCCGGAACCGGGAAAGATGATGACACCCGCCGGCATGACCGAGAGCATGGCATCGTTGCGACGGAACGGAGCCGCCTTGGCATGTTTCGTCCAGTCAGGCTTGAAGGCGATCTGTGTCGCCTTGCGGGCCTCAGCCCAGCAGGCGGCAATGCGCTCGGCGCCCTTCGGTGAGCCGCCGTGCAGCAGGACCAGATCAGGATATTTGGCATGGGCCTTGTCGAGGGCGGTCCAGATTTGCTCATGGTCGTTATAGTCCATTCCGCCGCCGAAGGCGATCTTGGTGCCAGCCGGGATCAGCACCTCGGTCTCGGCTCGCCTGCGGGCCGACAGGAAGTCACGGCTGTCGATCATTGCTGCGGTCATGTTCGCATGGCTGACCTTGGAGCCTGTGCGCGGGCGCCAGGCCGATCCTGTCTGCGCCTCGAACAGGTCGGCCGCAAAATCGCGCATGAACTCGAAGGCGTTGCGGCGCTCCAGAAGCGTGATGCCTTCGGCGATCAGGCGCTCCAGCTCGACACTCTTGACCTCCGAGCCATCCTGCTCCCGCTGACCAGTGCGCTGCGCATCCTCATTGCGCTGAAGCTCGCGCTGAATACGTTCGCCCGCACGGTGGAAAAGGTTGGGAACCGACCAGAGCAGGTCTTCGAGATCGGGCTCCAGCCGCGTGTCACCAAGCATTTCGAACAGGGCATCGAAGATCGCGGTCAGCGCCGACTGGACGATCGGCTCCTCGGGCAGAGGTCGTGGATCCGGCTCGTCCTGGAAGGGGCGATGGCCGTAGAGTTGCATCTCGTAGATGAAGCGGTCGGTCGGAGAAGAGGTGTGGTGCGGCTCGAAGGTGTCGTCGTTGGGAAGCATGAGGTTCATGATGGTCTCCGTCGGTTTGGGCCGCGCCTCTCGCGGCCTGACGGCGATCCCTGTCCATGCGGAGGCGGGCCAGAACCGCAGCGCCCCGCGCTGCGGCCACGCAAAGCAGTGGGTCCCGCCGGTAAGGTTTTTTGTCCCGCGAGGAGAACCGGCTCCGCATCGGCCCGAAAAGTGGGAACCGGTTTTCGGAGCAGCCGATGCACGAGAAGAGCCGGTGCGGGGAAAAAACTTTTCCGGCGGCGGCTGGCGGCCCGCCCGCCGCATGGTAAGGGTCGCCTCCCGGCAGGCCCGCGGGCGCGCTCCCATCCGGGCGGCGACCGGCAAGCACCGGCCTTCCCAACCACGCCACCGCAACCCCTCCCCCGTCTCCCCATCACGGCCCCGTCACGCAGACAGGAGGACCTGAGCATCTTCCGGGGCGAGCTGCGACCGCAGATTGGCGATCAACCGGTCCGGTCCGAGTTGGCGCAGATCTTCGTTGAAGTCGCCGAGTTGCGGGGTGAGCACAAGCGACAGGATGCCGAGCGCCTGCATCCGGCGGCTCAATCCCTCGATGCCGTGCCGGCCAGCGGCGTCCGCGTCCGCCGCAATGTAGAGGCGCTCGCACTCGTCCGGTGGCCGGAAGGCGGCAAGGTGAGTGGCGGTCAGCGCTGATGCCATCGGCATGGTGGGCATCACATGCGACAGCGACAGGATGCTTTCGAGCCCCTCGCCAGCGATCATGACCGGGACGGGGCAATCGACGGAGAAACGGAAGCGTACGGCATTGCCGAGCAAGCCTCCAAGAGCACGCCGCGGCGTGTTCACCTGCGCCTTGCCGACGCTGGCTGGGTCGAGCCCGGAGCGCTGAAGATACGTGCGATGCACGCCGGTGATCGTTCCGAAGCGATCGGTCACGGCTGCGATCAGCGCCGGAAAGCTCCTCGTCTTGCCCGTGACAAGATCGCGATAGTAGCAGGAGGGGTGAAACCGGAGCGCGGGATGCAACGCTGCCTGAAGGATACCCCGCTGGCGCAGATAGCTGTCGGCCAGCGTATGGACAAGCGGCTGCGTCATCCGAAACAGGCGCCGTGCGCGTTCGTTTGCCGGTCTGTCGACCGGCGGATCGGGGCGGGCGTCGTCCCTATGGGACGACGCGGGGCCGGGTTGGGGTTCGTTCAAAAAACGCCACGCCTCATCGGCCACGTCGCGGAAATCGACCAGCCCGCAGGTTTCCCGCACGAGATCGAGCAGATCGCCGAACTGAGCCGTCGCTGCATCCGCCCACCTGCCCTTGCGTGGACCGGAGAGGTGGACATAGAGCGACTTTCCCTTGTTGTTGGCGACATCGCCAACGATCCAGTAATTGCCGGCCCTACGGCCGGCGGAGAGATAATGACGGCAGAACGCCTCGGCATTGCGCGCGAGACGATCCGCCAGTTCAGACGCTGACGACATAACGGTTACCCCCGGCCAGCGACGTCGACGATGCGATATCCTTCGATGAGGCGGGAGAGGATCGCCAATCCCTCATCCGAGGTCGGGATGAAGAACCTGACCTTCCAGGCGATCATTTCGGAGAACAGGCCTATCGATCGCAGCCTGTCGCGCATGCCATCGGTGAAGCCCGTGAGCTCGACACGATAGTCGTTCATCACCCGGACGCGTCTGATGGTCATGTTGCCGGCAAGCGCGATGACAGAGGAGCCGCCGAGCAGCGATTGCCAGACTTCGGCGGCGCTGACGACCTCGGTCTGGTCGAGCCCAAAGTTCCGGCAAAGCCGCGCGAGCCCCTCCGGGGAGACCAGACGTCCGACGATGCGCTCGCCCTCATCGGTCTGCAGACGATAGACCCGGCAATAATCCTGCGGCAGCAGCTTCCAGATCGGCAGCAACAGGCCTGACACGACATGCATGGTGGACACTGAGAACTCCGGAAGGCCGGCGATTTCCGCCTTCCATGCGGCGGAGAAGCTCTGTTCGTCCGTCACTTCCCAGTTTGTTTCTTCGAGCTGACGCACTTCGAAGCGGATCTCGCCCATCGGACGGATGAGCGCGACGCGCGGCTGGATCGAACCGTCGTCGAGCATGACCGATCGGGTCGGAACCTGCACCGCCGGGCGGCCGGACTTGCCGTTGATCATCAGAATGGCGTGCGGATCGCGCGCGGCGAGACTGAGAGCATCGGCAAGCGGCCTTGGCCTGTTGCGATCCATACGCTCGATGGTCAGGAGGTGTGATTGAGCGCCGGTGACCGGATGGGTGTAGACTAGGCGCCGGCCCTTCACCGTCATATGATCCGCTGTCAGTGTCTCAAGGCCCTTGTCGTAGACGCCAGCGGCGATCGCGCCCTCGATGCGGGCGGCCAGCAATTGCTCGAAGGCGTCGAACAGCAGGTTCTGCATGGCGATGGTCAATGCCAGCATGCGGTTCAGGAAGGTGTGGATCGGCGGCAGTTCATCCTTGAGTCCACCCTCTTCTGCCGTTAGCGACAGGCCGGTGATCGCCTCAAATTTTTCCAGCGAGCAACCTTCGATACCGCCGGCATGGACCAGCTTGTAGAACTGCCGCAACGCATCCCGGGCATATTGGGATTCGAGGTTGTCTTCACTGCGGAACATCCCCTGTCCGCCGGTCTGGCGCTGCCCGCGGGTGATGGCGCCGAGCGTGTCGAGACGCCTTGCGATCGTCGACAGAAACCTCCGTTCGGCTTTCACATTGGTGGCGATCATGCGGAAACGCGGCGGCTGTGCCTGGTTGGTGCGATGGCTGCGGCCAAGCCCCTGGATCGCCACATCTGCCCGCCAGCCGGCTTCGAGGAGATTGTGGAGACGCAGGCGCTGGTTCTTCGCTCCGAGATCGGCATGATAGGATCGCCCCGTTCCTCCAGCTTCGCTGAAAATCAGGATCGGCTTCTCGTCGTCCATGAAGGCGCGGGTCTCGTCGAGGTTGGCGCTGCCCGGCCGGCTCTCGACGGCAAAGCGATCGATCGTGCCGCCATCCTCGCGCCGAACGATGCGGCGGCCGCGGCCGGTGATCTCGGCCACTTGACCCGTGCCGAATTGCTGGACGATCTGGTCGAGCGCGGTCGGAATGGCAGGAAGACTGCCAAGCCGTTCGAGCAGCGTATCACGGCGGGCAACGGCTTCGCGGCACAGGGCGGGATTGCCATCGGCGTTATAGACCGGGCGAGAGAGCAGATTGCCTTCGGCGTCGGAATATTCTTCGAAGAGCTGGGTCGGGAAGGACTTGTTGAGGTACTCGGCAACGATCTCGCGCGGCGTGACATCCACCTGGATATCGTTCCATTCCTCTGTCGGGATTTCCGCAAGCCGGCGCTCGATCAGGGACTGACCAGTGGAAATGATCTGGACGATCGCCGCGTGGCCTTCGTCCACGTCCGTCTTGATGGCACTCATCAGCGCCGGCGTCTTCATCGAGGTCAGGAGATGGTTGAAGAAGCGCTGTTTGGTGCTTTCGAAGGCGGAGCGGGCGGAGGCTTTGGCTTGTCTGTTGAGGGTGCCGCCACTCGACGTGATGCCCGAAGCCTCCAGTGCCTGATCGAGATGATTGTGGATGACCTGGTAGGCTTCGGCATAGGAGTCGTAGATGCGGACCTGTTCCTCGGTCAGTTCGTGTTCGAGGATGTCATATTCGACGCCCTCGAAGGACAGGGATCGCGAGGCGTAAAGGCCCATGGCCTTGAGATCGCGGGCCAGGACTTCCATCGTGGCCACGCCGCCGTCCTCAATCGCCGCGATAAACTCGGACCGGGTCGAGAAGGGAAAGTCCGCGGCACCCCAGAGACCGAGGCGCTCGGCATAGGCGAGCGATTCGACCTCGGATGCGCCGGTCGCGGAAACATAGACGACGCGGGCATCCGGCAGGGCCCGCTGGAGGCGCAGACCGGAGCGGCCCTGTTGCGAGGCAGACTTCTCGCCGCGATCGGACTTGCCGCCGGCGGCATTGGCCATGGCATGCCCTTCATCGAAGATGACGACGCCGTCGAAGCCTTTTGCGCTCCCTGTCGCGGCGTCGCCGCTCCCCGCCTCTTGACCCAGCCAGTCGACGATCTGTTGCACGCGCGAGCGCTTGCCCTCGCGCTCATCGGTGCGCAGTGTCGCGAAGGTGACGAAGAGGATGCCTTCATCGAGTTTGATCGGTTTTCCTTGCCGATAGCGTGACAATGGCGTCACCAGCAGCTTTTCCTGGCCGAGTGCCGCCCAGTCACGCTGGGCATCCTCGATCAGGGTCTCGGATTTCGAGATCCACAGGTGCCGGCGACGACCCTTCAGCCAATTGTCCAATATGATGCCGGCGGCCTGGCGGCCTTTTCCGGCTCCCGTGCCATCGCCCAAAAACCAGCCTCGGCGAAAGCGGACAGCGCCTTCGGTCTCCGGGGTGACCGCCTTCAAATTGTCGAAACTGGCATCGAGGGACCAGTGGCCGGCAAGATAACCGGAATGGGCCTCGCCGGCATAGATCACGCTTTCAAGCTGGGCGTCAGAGAGATCGCCGCCGGACACGATGCGCTTTGGCAGATGCGGACGGTAACTCGGTTTGGGCGGGGCGACCGACGCCATGGCGACGGATTCGACCAGCTTGTCCGGATGCGGTCTTGCATCCGGAATCCTGATCGCTTGCAATTGATAGGGTTCGTAGATCCCATCGGCAACATCGGCGCGTGCGTCTGTCGCTTCGTCGCGCAGTTCGTAGGACAGCTCGACGACTTCATCGTCGATCCGGGATACCGGCGAGGACGCCGGACGCGGCGCATGAGCGGCTAAAGGGCGGTTTGCTGGAGCCATCACCGCCGCAGGGCGCATGGTGTCGGCCGCTTTGCGGGCAGCCATCTTCGCTGCACAGGCACTCAGGATTCCGTTGGATAGCGCGCCGATGGAGTTCGGCGCGGTGGATGGGGAGCGAGGCGGAAGGCCCGAGATCCAGGTGAGCAACGTCTCCAGATCGGGAGCCACACCCTGCGATGCAACGAGCTTTGCCGGATCGGCGGCGGCGATCTTGTCGATGACCGTCAGGCGGGTTTCCATCGTCGTGCCGTGGCGGACGTAGATGCTGCCATCGATCGCGGCGCTGAACAGAACCGTGCCGCGGTCCTGAAGCCGGACGAAGGCGTCGCGCCATTTGGTATTGTCGGGAGAAAGGCTGGAGCCGGTGATTGCAACCAGCCGGCCGCCGGGGGCAAGCCGCGCGAAGGCGGAGGCGAGATGACGCCATGCGGCGTCGACCATCCGGCCTTCGACATGAACGCCGGCGGAAAACGGGGGGTTCATCAGCACGACGGTCGGACGAGTCGCTCGATCGAGATAGTCGTCGATATGGGCAGCGTCGTGCTGTGTGACCGGCGAACCCGTGAAGAGATGCTTCAGAAGGCCGTGGCGAACAGGAGCATATTCGTTGAGAGACAGTCGCGCGCAAGCGAGTTCCGCGAAGATCGCCATCAGACCGGTTCCGGCCGACGGTTCGAGCACTATGTCGCCGGCCATGAGACCTGCGGCACGGGCCGCGACGTAGGCGAGCGGTATCGGCGTGGAAAACTGCTGGAGCTGCTGGCTTTCCTCTGAACGCCGGGTGTGGGTCGGGATCAAGCCTGCAACCTTGTTGAGCATGGCAAGCGCTGCCTGGGGCGCGTTCGCGCGGGAGCCGATCGCGCCGCCGAACTTGCGCAAGAAATGGACTTGCGCGGCTTCCGTTGCCTCATAGGCGTCCTTCCAGGACCAGAAGCCCTCGGCATCCGAGCCGCCAAAGGCGTTCATCAGGATGGTGCGGAGATCGGCTGCGCCGATGGTATGGCCGCGTTCGAGAAACGGCAGAAGCTCACGGCTGGCGTTGAGAATGTTGTCGGCACGGTTCGCGGAAACAAGCGAGGTGGCGGCCGCGTTCGCAGCCGGGGTCGGGATCACGTTCATGGGAAATCCTGTCGAGAGCGGGAAAGGACAAGCCCACCCGGACGCGCTCCAAGCCCCGGCAGGCCCTCCTTTCCGGCCCCTCTCTCCCTCGGGGCGACAAAGGCGGCCGGCTCCCGGTTTTCATCGGGGCGCGAGTTTGAGGTTGCCGAATGCTGCCACGCTGCCTGCCGACACCGCATGCAGGACAGCTTTACCGCCAGCGACGATCCAGTCCGCGGCCTCCTCAGCCGACAATTCATGAACATGAACGAAATGACGTTCTGCCGTGGCGCGTTGGCGTTCGAAAGCATCACGGTTCTCGAAAGCGTAGAGCGTATCGCCGGGGCCGTCCCAATAGACGATCGCGAAGCAGGCAGGCCGGACAACCTCAGAGCGGAAGTTCAGAAAAACCGGCGCAACGGCCGGCAGTCGGACATCGATTGCAGTAATGGTCATCGTACTCTCCTGAGAAACGAAAAGGCCCGACGCTCCGTGGGGAGCTTCGGGCCTGGCTGGGGAGGGGATAGCTGAGGCTAATCACACGACAAGCGCTGCCGATCAGGGCAGGCTCGCGGGCATGCCTTCGAAAAAGACTTCGTCGGTATTGGCTTCGAACAGCTTCAGGATGCGGCCGTTAACGGCGACGCACTCACTGATCCAGTTGTAGTCGAGCTTCGTGTGTCTGCCGAGCCGGTCGGCGGGCACATAGACGATCGTGAAATGCCGATATTCCCGTCCATCGGCCGTGACATGGACATGGGGACCTTCGATTGTGATGACGATTCCGCCCGTGCCATAAGACGTACGGATCATCATGCCGGGACGAACGAGTGCAGCGACATCCGGCGCACCCGGAGGTGTCGAACGGTAGCACCCCGGATCATGCGCCCCAAGTCGCGCTGAATAGAGCGAATGGGCGAGATGCTGCGGCGGTATCTCGCCGGGTCGGGGTTTACGCCGGATCTGCATTCCCGCCTCCACTGTCGTCCTCGCTCGGCAACCGCTCGCCGGGTCGGACCTGTTGCTCGGTCAGAAAGCCGTGAGAATTTTTTGGATCGGGAGGGAAATAGGTTTCATATGGGTTGTCGTCGGCCAGGTGCCCAAAAGGAGTGAACACATGGGACGCTCCATCACTTCCGACAGCACACAGCACGTAACGCGGCTCCCGCGTGCTCGAATCCAGGCATTCCATAAGTGCAAGGTTCCCGTCCGTCGCCGCACGCAGCAGGGTACGGAAGTTTGCCCTGATATAGTTGGGTATTGCCATTCGTTCCTCCTGAAAAAGAAAAACCCGGTTCACCACCGGGCAGCGGGGTTATGGATGCGGGCGGCCGGCTGTTCAGAGCCGGAACGCGTTGACGATAGCCTTGAGCGAACGCACTTTCTCCAGCCTCGGCCGCCCGCCCCTCCACCGGCCGAACTCCCTTCTCCCCTGTGCATCGCCCTCCCTCCGTGGCTGCAGCGCTGGCGAGACTACGCCCAATTGTTTAGCGCTCCCGTCCATTACTAACTAATTTGCGGTAGTAAAATGCGCGATTGCCGGATAGATTTGACAGTAGAGAGGGAGAGCAGGGATGCGGAAATTTGCGATCGGAGATCATGTCACCGAGGAAACCGGGCCTGAATTGCAGGAATTTCTCGCCCAAGCCTACGAGCAGCGTTTGCGACCATTGTGCATGTGCAAGGATCCGTCCGTGCCAATGTATATCGCCCGTGTCGAGGACCAGTACCTCATCAAACGGATGCCGCTATCGGGACGAGACCATGATCCTGCCTGCCCTTCCTATGAGCCGCCTCACGAGCTTTCCGGCCTCGGCCCGCTGATTGGCAATGCGATCCAGATCGATGCCAGCGGCAAGACCGACCTGAAACTCGATTTTTCGCTTACGAAACGAGGACCGCGTGCAGCACCTGGTGCATCGGCTGAATCATCTGAAACCGGCATCCACAGCGAGCCACAAAAGCTGTCGCTCAGGGCAATGCTTCATTATCTATGGGAGGCTGGCGAATTGACGGAATGGCGCTCAACCTGGAAAGGCAAGCGCGGCTGGGGCCGGGTTCGCTCCAGTCTCATCAATGCTGCATCACAGATGTCGGCAAGAGGTGGCCCTCTTAACGACCTGCTCTACGTGCCGGAAGTCTTCCAGCCGGAGGACAGGGATGGCATCGCCGCAAGACGGGCGGCGGCACTCAAGGTCGTGCAGGCGACGAAGTCGGGGCCGAGGAAGTTGATGATGATCGTGGCCGAGGTGAAGGAGTTTTCCCCGGCCCGCGAAGGCCAGAAAATCATCGTGCGACACACGCCTTTCCCGCTGATGATCGAGGACGGCGCATGGCGGCGGCTGGCCGCGCGCTATGAGACCGAGCTCGAACTGTGGCGATCGAGCGAGGCTTTCCATTTGATTGTCATCGCCACCTTCGGCATTTCCGCCGCTGGCATCGCATCGGTGGAAGAGATCGCACTGATGGTGGTCAATGATCACTGGCTCCCATTCGAGGATATTCACGAGCTCAGGTTGCTGGAAAAGCTCGGTCACCTGAAGCGAAAGACCGTCAAGGGGCTGCGTTTCAACCTGCCGCGCGATGCGCCGATCATGTCGGTGATCATGCCCGAGCAGAAGCCGGCACCCGTCGCAATGTTTATCGTCCCTCCGACCGCCGGTGACGATTATGAACACGCCCTTGCCGATATGATCGAAACGCGACCGGAGATCACATCGTGGGTCTGGCGTGTGGCGGACGGCGAAATACCGCCGCTCCCTTGATCCGGGTTCCGCGCCACCAACCGTTGACAGGACGTGGCAAATAAGAGCACCTGCTACGGAGAAATTCATCCGCTACAGCCAGCCGGAGCATCATGAAGCCAGAGAAAAAGCCGTTTGTCGTCGAGTTCAAAAATCGGCGTCGCCAAGTCACGCAACAAAACTCGATCTGGGGCGCTATCGACCTGAAAGCGGCAAGCAATCAGGTCGCTTCCAATGAGACGTCTGGAGTGATTGCCGCGGGCGCGGCCGAGCAGCCGTCGGACGCTGGCGCAGCCCTAAAGATCACCGATCTCAGCGCCTGATCGCAGCGTTGAATAGCCGCCCGGCCTTTCGATGGCTCTGCCGCCACTTCGGCGTGGAATGAGAAATCTGTCATTTAGGTTCTCCAGAACAGAAAGCCCGGCGCGATGGCCGGGCGATAGAAGGAATGGACGCGAATTTACGTCGGGCTGCCTTGGTCAAGCGGCGCTTTCGAGCAGTCTCTTCGCCTTGCCTTCGAGTTCGAGCCGAGTGTCCTGATGCGACTTTCCCCGCGCCAGCGCGGTGATACCCTGCACAAAGTCAAAGACACTCTCGGGAGGTCTGCCTTCTTCAGACAAGACCGTCTCGATGATCTTGCCTGTTTCGGCCTTGGAGAAACCCCGGCGGCGCAGGAACGTCTGCCGATCCTCATCATTGCGGGCAACGACGCGTTCACGGGCAGCCCGAATGCCAGCGATGAAGGGTGCCGGGGAGGAGTTGGCGAAGTTTGTCAGTGCCGGAGCGGCCTCGTGGGCAAAGCGTTGTGCGGCGAATTTCGAGTGGCGGATGGTGATTTCTTCGAAATTTTCGGTGCCCCAAAGATTGCGATTGGCACACACGGCACGCAGGTAAAAGCTCGCAATTCCAAGCGTTTTCGAGCCGACCTCGCTGTTCCAGGCATAGAAACCACGGAAGTACAAATCGGGTTCGCCGTTCGGCAGGCGGCCCGCTTCGATCGGATGGGTGTCGTCACAGAGAAAGACGAACACGTCGCGGTCGCTGGCGTAAAGCGTCGTGGTGTCCTTGGTAATGTCGACGAAGGGGTTGTGGGTCATAGTCGACCAGTCGAGCAGGCCCGGCACCTTCCAGATCGTGTCGCCGGTGCCATTCCCGGCAATGTTCATGATCGCGGCAATCAGATCCTTGTCCCAGATCCGGCCGTATTCGGGACCGGTCACCGCGCGCAGTTCGAGGCGGCCGTCATCCATCTCCAGGGTTTTCACCATTTCGGCATTGTGGTTGAGGAGCCCATGCTGAAGATTGATCGCTGCGAGCGGCGCGGGAAGCTGGCGCATGTAGCTCGCGGGCGCACCGACCAGGCTGCAAAGCTGCCCGTAGCTCCAATGTGTCGGCGCCAACGGTTCACGCCCGCTAGGGACGATTAGGGACAAGCGCTCGGCATTGTCGCGGGTCGCTTCAACACGGATTTCGGCGGTCTCAACCGTGCGGACGCGCGCACGCTCGGTTCTGGCGCTGACGGCGCGATGAAGATCGGAGAGCGACAGATAGCGCTCGTCGTCGGGACGCGAGAACCATTCGGACGACACCCGGCCTATGCGCTCGCCGCGGGAGACGTCGACCTTGAAACCAGACGACGCCGGTCGTTGGGTCCGCGAGGGACTGGAAATCATGGTGTTCATGCTGAAGTCTCCTGAAACGAAAGGGACCGGCTGACCGCTCTCGCAACCAACCGGGCTGGTGAAGGAAGAATGAGTGACATCGCCGTCGGGCTAGGACCGCGATGCGGGCGATCGCGAAGGCCTTCTTTCCGACCTCCGGCAACCGCCACCCCGCAAACGGCCCTCCTCCTCTTGCGACTGCGCGACAATTGCTTCCGGTCGGACGATAAAGGTCTATATTCTGGTCAAAAGGAGATCGGATCGATGAAACTGTCGGAACAGGTCAAGCCCATCGGCTACCTCAAGGCTCATGCACCGGACGTTATTCGCCAACTCGCAGACGACCGGCAGCCGGTGGTGATCACAGTGCACGGCGAGGTGAAAGCCATGCTTCAGGACATCACGCAATATGAAGAGACGCAAGAGACGCTGGCGCTCTTGAGAGTGCTGGCGCTGGCGAACAAGCAGGTAGAGGATGGGAAGGTCCGCCCCGCGAAAGAGACCTTTGCGCGCCTTCGTGCGCGCCCGGCGAAGCCCGAAGCCTGATGCCACACCAGGCTTGTTGACGCAGTATGTGGAACGGGACATCGAAGATCTCTAGCGCTTGCCGGCCGGGACAGCAAGCATACGGCAGAACGGATTCTCGGCGAAATCAAGGAAGCCTGTCTGAAGCTTGAAGATTTGCCCACACGGGGGAATGTTCCCAAGGAATTGGCGGGCTTGGGCGTCACCGATTATCGGGAACCACATCACAAGCCCTGGCAGAGGATCTATCGCATCATCGGCGAGGACGTGGGTCTGTTGCATCGCGGACGGCCGGCGCGACATGCAGTCCTTTCTCGAACGGCGACTGTTTACGCTGAATAGCCCGGGCGCCGACGCGCCGGTGTCACTAATCGTGCCAAGGCAGGTCATCAACCCGCTCAGCATCACGATCGAGCAGGATATGGTCGAACCCTTTTTGGCGCGCCCATGTCATGACGGCAAAGAGATCGTCGGGAATGTGCTGGCCCCCTTCGCCGGCGTTTTCGTCATGGGCGTAGAAGAACCAGCCGTAATCGGCGTAGCTCCCTCCGACGCAGGACCATTCCGCGCAGGAGGTATTGTCGAGAATTTTCGCGGTTGCGGCGCTCACGTGACCTGTCGAGATGGTCACGAATGCGCAGATTTCGTATGTTGTCATCAGTTTCGACCTTCCCGATTACGGGAGGGCTCGTCCGAGTAGCACACCGTCCGGATCGATCCACTCAGACTGCTGGACAGCTAGGGGTTTAAGTAGCAACGGAGCAGAAAACCTACATAAGGTTCCGGCTCTTCGCGAAACGTTCCCGCGATGGAGGCTTTCGCTCCCACATCAGATTTTTTCCCTCAAAGCACCGAGAAATTCAGCGAAGTCCACAGCGATACGACGCAGGTATTGATAAGAATTCGTCTCCGGATCTGGTTCTTCCGACCAGGCCCAATAGTAGACATGTCCACAGTCCGCACCATCCAA
>NZ_JBJDMY010000026.1:0-38031 GCF_044900305.1 Agrobacterium sp. NPDC089420
CTATTCCGCCCCTCCCTTCCATGGTTGCGGCACGCGCCTGACGCCTCATCCTTGCCCATTGGGCTGGCATTGCCACCAGATTAGCCCCGCTTACCCGCATCAGGGCATTCATGCTGATTTTTGAAACATCGTAAACCATTGAAATCATGGTAAATGATTTACTAAAGGAACTCTAGAAGAATATTATAGTTCCTCACATAGGACGATTCTAGGTTGGATTATCAACCATCGATAAGTACCTCTTATCGATGGTAGATCGACAAAGCCAGCAAATCCAGCTAATCTGGGCCAAGTCACGCTCAGCTAAGGCTCTGAAACATGGAAGATCGCGTCCGCTTCGCCCTCGAAAAGCTTCTCAACGTCGCCCACCAGAATACTGGCCAGGGTGGGCGCGTCGCGAACTTTCTGCTCGCCTGGTGGAATGCCGAGGTTCACGGCGGCTTCGACCTGACCGATCTCGCCAGTGTCGATCGCGAGGTTGCCGACGACATGGCAACGGTCTTCACCTTTCTCGCCCGCGAAGAGGATCTCGTTTACCCTGACGCCTACAAGCCGGAGATCATTCAAATCATTCGCCGCTGGCGACCAAATGTCGAGATCGATTGATGTCCAAGTCGCGCAAACCAGCGTCCTTGTCCGACATCGAAAGGCGCGCCGTCGAACTGGATACGATTGCCTCAGTGCTGCCAATCGATCGACGCGACGAGCTCGCCGAATTGTTGACCGACCAGGATGTCGAGACGCTACGGCATCTGGTCAGCCAGGGCATGGGCGACAACACGCTGCGGGCGCTGACCTCCGATCTCGCTTACCTCGAAGCCTGGGGACTGGCCGCGACCGGATCCTCCCTACCCTGGCCGGCGCCCGAGGCACTGCTACTCAAATTCGTCGCCCATCATCTGTGGAATCCGGAGAAGCGTGGAGCCGACCCCGATCACGGTATGCCGGCCGATATCGCCGACAACCTGCGGCGCCAGGGGTTCCTGAGAACCGCGGGGCCACACGCGCCAGCGACGGTGCGCCGGCGGTTGGCGAACTGGTCGACGCTGACCAAATGGCGCGGGCTTTCTGGTTCTTTCTCCTCCCCTGCCCTCAAACAGGCGATCCGGCTCGCCGTTCGGGCTACGCCACGGCCACGAAAACGAAAAAGCGCCAAGGCGGTGACATCAGATGTTTTGGCAAAGCTGCTGGCGACCTGTGCCTCAGAAAACCTGCGGGATCTGCGCGACCGGGCGATCCTCATGGTCGCCTTTGCGTCCGGCGGTCGCCGGCGCAGCGAGATGTCCGGGCTGCGGGTCGAACAACTGGTTGTCGAGGCTCCGGTTGAACTGGCCGACGGCCCTCCCCTCCCCTCTCTCGCCATTCATCTCGGTCGGACCAAAACCACGTCCGGTGAAGAGGACGATGTCGTTTATCTCACCGGCCAGCCGGTCGAGGCGCTGAATGCCTGGATGGCGGCAGCAAAAATCGACAAGGGCAGCGTGTTTCGGGGGATCGGGCGCTGGGGCACAGTGTCTAAGCGGGCGCTTGACCCGCAATCGGTCAATGCCATTCTCAAGCAACGGGCGGAGATGGCTGGGTTGGACAGTGGGGAGTTTTCGGCGCATGGGTTGCGCTCAGGGTATTTGACCGAGGCTGCCAACCGGGGCATTCCCCTCCCCGAGGCGATGGAGCAATCACGCCACCGATCCGTTCAGCAAGCATCCAGCTATTATAACAGCGCTACACGCAGAAGCGGGCGAGCGGCCCGATTGTTGTAGGATCGGGTCTCACTGTCAGAATTGCCAGGGCGAGATCAATTCGAGCCCCGTTGTCTCGAAATCTTTGAGGTTTCGGGTCGCCAACCGGCCACCATTGATCCGCGCTATCGCCGCGATCATGCCTTCTGGAGCCGACATTCCCCTCCCCTGCCGCGCAGCATCTCCCATGATATCGCCATAGGCCAATGCTGCTTCTTCCGTGAAGGCAAACATCTTGTCGGAGAACCGGCGACGCCAGCTCACAAGTCCCTCTTCCAGGCGATCTGCGCGCTGATCCGGCCTGATCTTTTGAATACCAAAAGCGATCTCAGCAACTGCAACCGTCGGCAATGCCAATTCGGCGTCGTGACGAACCAGCCATGCTATAACCGCAGAATCGGGAGCTTTCTTCAAAGTCTCCGACATCACATTCGTGTCGAGAAAAATCAAAGCTCGACGCCTTCGTGAGCGCGTCTGTTTTCATCGATGATACTGTCGAAATCGATATCCGTACCCGACTGCGATGAAAGACGGCTATAGAATTTCGCAGCAGGTTCACGTCCCGCCTCACGAGCCTCGTAGGTTTCGAGCGCGCGCTCGACAATATCGGCAATCGTGCGATTTTCTCGGCGGGCAAGCTTGTGGGCAAGGTCACGCGCTTTGGAACTGCGGACAGATAGTTGCGGTGTTACCATTGAGTGCTCCTTCGTCTGAATCCAATCTAAATTAAATTGAGACTGCCATCTTGATGGCAGGCGTTTCTGATATTTGGCCCTGCGTTTTTACCACCATGCATGTTCGTTGCGCCTGACACAAACGCTACACTTTAAGCAATTTCTGCCAAAGACGGCCACCAGACGCATTTCATGCAGGCTATCTGATGGCATCCATCGACCGCCGCATTTCGAGCCTGACGAACATCTGGATGGAGGCCGCAAAAATCGACAAAGGCAGCCTGTTTCGAGGAATCGGGCGTTGGGGTAACGTCTCAAGACGGGCAGTCGATCCGCAGTCCATAAATGCCATTCTCAAGCGGCGCGCCGAAATGGCGGGGTTGGAGCCCACAGAGTTTTCGGCGCACGGCCTGCGGTCAGGATATTAGACCGAGGCCGCCAACCACGGCATCCCCCTGCCGGAGGCGATGGAACAGTCGAGGCATCGGTCGGTGCAACAGGCTTCTAGCTACTACAACAACGCTACTCGGCGAAGCGGGCGCGCCGCAAGACTGCTGTGAAATGGTGGGAGAACTTGTCGATCGAGCATCGTGCCTATGTTGGCCGTTCTTAATGAGCGGAAACGCATGTTGAGGGCTTATTTTTTTGGCTTCTCCGCTTAGCATTTTCCCGAAGAAAGTCATGCCTCCTAGTTTATCCAAATGCGTAAAAATATCCTTGCAATTATGGAGAAGAGATCCATAATTGCAAGGATGATTAGACGCAGAATTGAAAATGAGCTCGTTTATCTGATCAGCGAAAGCCCAGCCGTTGCGCTGCTTGGGCCCCGTCAGGTTGGCAAAACGACAATGGCCATAGATATTGGCAATACCCGGCCCTCTGTCTATCTCGACCTGGAATCGGAGGCTGACCGGGCCAAGTTGTCAGAACCGGAACTCTATCTTGCAAGTCACAGTGACAAGCTGGTCATCCTTGACGAGGTACACCGCCTGCCAAATTTGTTCCAGGTGCTGCGTGGTCTGATTGATCGTAACCGCCGAGCCGGGCGACGCGTCGGCCAGTTTTTGCTGCTAGGCTCAGCGTCCATCGATCTTCTCAAACAGTCAGGTGAAACGCTGGCCGGGCGTATTGCCTACCTTGAAATGCAGCCCGTCGACGGCTTGGAAGTGTCGCCGGATAATCTCGATACGCTTTGGCTGCGGGGCGGCTTTCCTGATAGTTTACTTGCTTCCAGTGACCGCGCAAGCATGCGTTGGAGACAGGACTTCATTCGCTCTTATCTCGAACGAGATATTCCACTGTTGGGACCGCGCATTCCCGCCGAAACATTGAGACGGTTTTGGACCATGCTGGCACACCATCAGTCAGGGCTTCTAAATGCGGCCGAGTTCGCCCGCTCCCTTGGGGTCGATGGCAAAACCGTTGCTTCCTATCTCGATCTTCTCGTCGATCTGCTTCTCGTCCGCCGCCTCGAACCCTGGCATGCTAACGTCGGCAAGCGGTTAGTCAAATCACCCAAAGTCTACGTAAGGGACAGCGGCATTGCTCACGCCCTTCTTGGACTCGCAAGCGCCGAGCAGCTACTCGGCCATCCAATTGTCGGCTCCAGTTGGGAGGGCTTCGTGATCGAAACATTGATCGCCGCATCACCCGACGGCACTGTGGCAAACTTCTACCGCACAGCGGCCGGCGCAGAAATCGATCTCCTGCTTACCCCTCCAGGCCAAAAGCCTTGGGCTATAGAGATCAAGCGAAGTCTGACGCCTAAACTCGAGAAGGGCTTTCATCTCGCTTGCGACGATCTCCAGCCCCAAAAACGTATCGTTATATATCCCGGGAGGGAGCCTTTTCCTCTTCCAAACGAAGTAACTGTTATGCCCATATCTGCCGCTGGGCGACTGTTGCTTGACCAATAGCCGCACGCACGCCAGGAACGGACGATAGGATCCGACCATCCTTGCGGCGATTTCAATTGGGAGAAAGCGACACATCCCACTCTCTCCCTGCCGGTGCAGCATCAAGGGTCCCGCGGTGAACCTCCGTCTCGAACGGCTGTCCGTCGAGGCGCCGATCGGAGCTGCCGACAGCCCTCCCCTCCCCTGGCTTGCAACTGATTTCGGGACCGACCAAAACCATGAGTGGTGAGCATGATGAGGTCGTTCTTAAGGCCTGAGCAACGGCTGTAGAGATCAACAAGGGTAGTGTGTTCCGGTGAGTTGGGCGTTGAGGTAACGGTTAGAAGCGAGTGATCGATCGCAGTAGACTAGGCTGTGAACCCATAAACGGGCACAAGGCGACTGAAGCACAGGCGGTCGCGAACGTTGCCACCGGCAGCTTCGTAAGCCGCGAGAGGGTCGGCAAATACTTTACGCCCTTCCTCGCTAAAATCGTGGCGCGGCTGATATCGATAACCAGTCGATACAACACAATCCCGACATCACGATTCGTCATGCCAGGTTCGCGAAGCTGAACTATACTCTTGTGTTTCACCACGGTACGGGACACGCCGATTCCTCTTAAATCCGAAGCGTGGCTCCACCGCCGACACGATTTACCATCGGGAATTAGCGATTCTCCGCCGGGGCGGGCGCCGCAGTCGCAGTAAGCTGCTGGGTCCCATTGTGAACACGCTAAGGAAGGAGACTGAGCGGAGTATGCCTTCGGGCTAGGCCTGCGCTCAGATCTGCGTCGGCTTGATGGTGTCGATACGGACATCGCCGTCCATCACTCCCCTCACCAGACCTTGTCCACCATGTCCACCTCAATCACCGTATAGAGTTTTTCATCTCTAAAGGAACTTGCGTTCAACGTCGTCACGTCTTCGGCTGGAAGGGTGACGATCTGCAGGTAATCGAGCTCCGCACCTGCAGCGACAATCCGTGCATCACCTGCGGTCCGCGCAGCGACCACGACGGTACCGTGGGAGGGAGCATTCTCCCAACGTGGGTCGTCTGGTGCTACAACGGGTCCAAGGCGATAAACATTGAGGGTTTCGCCGATAACCGTTCCGCGTGCGATCTCGGTTGCATCGTCAAACTGAGCCCGGCTTTCAACCGAGTAACCGAACCGGTTATCGGTAGCACCTGTATTTTCGGCGTAATCGCCATCCATCAATTTGCGTTAGACGTGGTATCTCCTCCCTTTCACGCCTTGACCTTCATTGCAAACCACGGGCCTTTCCGAAATGTTCCAGTGTGGTCAAACTCACAGAAGGCGAAATTTTCATCATCGATTGGACACGACCTGTGGTCATTGTCTGGCGTCATCATTACCCTCGTGAGAGGGCGGGGAAGCCAACATCGAGGCAGCTACGTAGTGGGAAACCCCATTGAATGACTCGCAGGCCGGCGCCCAGCCTGCCTCAATGCCTTACCATGGCCGGAGAGGGGACAGATCATTTGCATTGGAGCAGTGCGCCAAAACCTTGTCAGCTGACAAGGTTTTTTCGGATTGAAGCATCCATCGAGTGTTTGCTATGACGCGACACTGAAAAACCCGCCTGACTTCACGACCAAATCGCCGCCTTAAAACCTTGTCAGCTGACAAGGTTTTAAGGCGAACCTAGCTGAAACAGATTTTCGAGTTATGCCCCGCATTTTTGATGAGTTGAACCTAGTAATACAAGATGCAGGAGACGCGATTTACTAACAATTGCTAGCGCGGCGTGGTCCATACCCAAAAAGGCGACCGACCGGGGGAGGGGAATAGCCTTCGCCGGTACGCCTCCTTTTTTGAACGGAGTCGAAATCAATTCCATTCTGCCGCCGGCACGAAGCGTCCACCTTTGCTCGATGGGCTGAATCTGTGCCCACGCATTTCGATTTTCCGCAAAGGTGTCCAAAGAGATTTCGCATATGCACAGAATGAACGACATCTCAGAGCCGTTTGAGACTTATATAGAAGACCTTGCGCCACTGGGCCAAAAGCGTGGACCGCTTCTGTGTCAGCTTCCGCCATCATTGGCCTTTGATATCCGAACGTTGGATAACGCATTCAAGACGATGCGTGCGACCGGTAAAGGCCAGATTGTCATTGAAGCTCGACACAAAAGCTGGACGTCGCAAGAAGCAGTTGATCTGTTGACGACACACAAGATTGACCGAGTCTTCGCCGATCCCGCGCTCGTGTGGCCCGCCGAAGCTTTCGACGAACCCCCGCGATATGTTCCTCCGCACGGAAAGCCTAAAATCTACTATTCCGCTTATAGCACGATGAGATCAGATCTTTTGTAAACTCGTGGCGCCTGACGGCTGGTGCGTCTTCGGCAACACCGCGTCAGGCGCGGCAACGATGAAATGCATGCCTGGCACCAACGTCCGCGTAAGACATCGGGATGACGCAAGTACACTTGTGCCATGACCGCCTCGCGGACGAGCCAAGGAGCGGCCTCACGTGCTTGATCATTCACCACGGAGTTCGCGCAACTTGGTTGCACTTCAACCCATCATATCCCGGAACCAAAAAGCTCGCGGTCATCGTCGCCTTCCCAAGGGGAGGGCGTCGAGAGCCCACCGGCATTGGCCGCCGGTATTGGCATCCAACACTTCAACTCCGGTTCCGCGTATTCAATTATCCGGCCTGGTGAAGAGTCTGAAGCTCGCCAGCCTTCTGTTCCAAGCCGATCGTTATTGGACCAATAAACGAGATCCACCTGTGCTGGGCCTTGCTCTGACGAGCGAATCGTCACGAGGATTCGAGTACCGTCTTTCGGTGCGCTTGCCATATGACGCCACGGCTGGTCCATTCTCTTTCTCCCTTGCCATTGGCGCAAGTTTTGCCTCGCCGTGAAAAGCGGTCAACTCAAACTTTTTGAAATTCCCAACATGCGGCGCTTCGCTCCTGATTCAGGCTGACATGCGGCCCTCAAATTTCACTGGAGAACAAACAACGACGCTGCCTGGGTTGGCTGGCCCCAATTTTGAGAAGACACCAAAAACGTTATGGAGTTTCAAACGGGGAGGGCGGCGCGCACGATAGGACAGCGACGGTCCAAGCAGTCCTTAGCATCAAATGGGCCGGGTTGAGGCGCGCTCAATGACTTCCGTTTTCAAGATGACCTTGCGGGCCGCTTGATCTGCGCCGCTCAACCGCTCAACAAGCAATTTTGCCGCCGTCGCTCCGAGTTCATACACGGGTTGCCGGACAACGGTGATAGGAGGGGTGGTTACGGACGTCCAGTCCGCATCATGGAAAGACACCAAGGACACATCGCCCGGAATATTTACTCCCAAATCGCGATGAGCCTTGAATACCTCGAGGCCGATGATGCTGTCTGATGCGATAATCGCGGTCGGAGGGTTTGACGATTGGAGCATTTCGGTAACGATCCGGTGTGTGCGTTCCGGCGTGACAGCGCCAACCTTCACCCAGTTCTCCATGCCCTGAAGGCCCGACTTACGGCAGACCTCAAGATATCCCTCAATACGGCGCCGGACGGACCCTGTGCTGATGTCCTGTGACGTGTGGAAGCAATGATCAGGTGTGTCGCAGGCGGTGAGGTAGGCGATGCGGCGGTGGCCAAGCCCAATCAGTCGGCTCGTGACATTTTCGGCAGCATGACGGTCGTCGGCAAGAACCGTGTCCACGTCGAGTGCGTCGCCTCCGCGGTCAAGCAAAGCCAAGGGTAGTCCCGAGCGAATAGCCTCCCTGAGGTGATCGACATCATTCTCCTTGGCAGGGGAAACAATCAGACCATCGACGCGTTTGGCAAGCAATGTACGGATCGCCGCCTTCTCCGCCGTCGCGTCCTCGCCCGAATTGATGAGAATGACGGTAAAGCCCGCCTGCCGGGCGATATCCGTGATGCCGCGCACCGCGAGGCTGAAGAAGGGGTTTTCGATATCCCCCACCACAACGCCGATCGTGCCGGAGCGGCCCGTCGTCATGCTGCGGGCAAGTTCATTGGGGCGATAATCAAGGGAACTTGCGGCAGCTGTGACAGCCTCGCGCACCCTGTCGCTGACAGTTCCGTAGCCGCCGAGCACGCGTGCAGCCGTTGCCTTCGAGACGCCGGCCCTGCGCGCGACGTCAGCCACGGTGACGGAAGGAGATTTAGAGAGGCTCTTGTCCATGAACGCTAGCCTTACAAGAGAACTTGACGAGTGGCAAATGCGAAGATAACAATTGCCAATAATCAAAGAGACCGGTCTCTTTATTATTGAGACCGGTCTCAATAACAGAAAAAGACTTCCGACATGCGAACTGCATGGGCCGGGTAGGTGACGTCGTGTCGCCGTCCGGATGGGACCCGTGCGCCTTGAATACATCGCAGACAACGACACCAGAGGAGACGAAACTAATGCGATTTACCGAAGCCTTTACTTCCCCCTTTGTCAAAATCCGCGCCACTGCCATCGCGGTCACGCTCGGTGTCCTTGCAGGGGCGGCGACCCCGGCGCTTGCAGACAATCCGCTTGGCCTCATTGCTCCCACCACCATCAGTGTCGGCACGATGGGTGACGCCAAGCCCTATGCCTTTACCACCGCCGACGGTAACTTTACTGGTTTCGACATTGAGCTTTTCCTCAACGTTGCCGGACGCCTCGGTTTCAAGAAGGAGCAGGTGATTTTCACCGGTCAGGAATTCTCGGCGCTGATGCCGTCGGTCGCCAACGGCCGCTTCGATGTTGCGGCCGCCGCAATTGGCACGACGGCCAAGCGCAAGGAAACCGTTGATTTCTCCGATGGTTATCTTGCAGGTTTCCTCAGCGTGCTGACTTCGGAGCCTGGCATCACCGATGCGGCAGGCCTCAAGGGCAAGCGTCTCGGCGTCGTGCAGGGCACGCTGCAGGAAATCTATGCAGAGAAGAACTTTGCCGGCACCGATCTCGTCAAGTTCCCGGACAACAACTCAGCCGTTTCTGCGCTCAACAACGGCACAGTCGACGCCCATTTCCTCGATTTCGAGGCGGCAAAGGACTACTCCGCCCGCTATCCGGCGCTGAAGATTGCAGTCAACATTCCAAGCTTCGATGCGCCTGCCGGCTTCGTCATCCGCAAGGGGAACGATGCATTGCGCGAGGCGCTCGACAAGGGCCTGAAAGAGGCCATGCAGGACGGCACCTGGAAGAAGCTTCATGAAAAATGGTTCCCCGGCACACCGATGCCGGCGGCATATCTTCCCAAGCAGGCCCAGTCGGCCCGAAGCTGGGATTTTGGCCAAGTGAAGAACAGAAGCTGAACGGCGGCAGTTACCAGCTCCTCCCTTCGCCACCGACCTCATATATGTCGGCTTCGAGTGAGCACCGGTGGCTCTCGGCTATATTGGCCATATAAGAGTAAAGGGCGTTGATTTCGTTATCGAGATCAGATCCTTCAGGATCGGTGTCGTAGGGCACGACGATCTGGTAGTCGCAATTGCCGGTCTTCTGCATGGCGAAGTCGCGCTCAAGCATGGCCTCGATCTGCTCGCGCGCAGGTTTTCTGCCACGCCCGTTTTTACTGAAGTTTTCGATCACCAGATGCAGGGTGATCGCGACGGACGGGGGCTTCTCGGGTGGCTCCGCCATCGGAGCCAGGGATTTTAGTGCTCTATAGATCGTCATCCTGGAAACCTTCAGATCACGGGCGACACTCGCCTTGCTGGCGCCGTCGGCGATGCGGCGGCGAATGTCTTCATCGTCGACATTCTTCTTCCGACCTTTGTAGATGCCTTCTGCCTTCGCCGCCTCGATCCCGGCACGCTGTCGGTCCTTGATGAAGGTCAGCTCCATGTCGGCGACCATGCCAAGGATGGTGATCACCATCCGCCCCATATTGCCCGCCGTGGTAACTTCGGGTTCGAGGATGCGCAGGGAGGCACCCTTTTCTTCGAGCTCATGCACCAGGTTCAGGACATCACGTGTGGAGCGGCCGAGACGATCGAGACGAAGGACAACCAGTTCGTCGCCCGCTCGCAGGAATTGCATAACGGTTTCCAGCTCCGTCCGTCCGGTCCGTGACGCACCGGAGCCGGTTTCCGAGCGAACGATCCCACACCCGGCGTCCTTGAGGCGGGCGATCTGGATGTCGAGATCCTGGTCTGTGGTGCTGACGCGGGCGTAACCGACACGACTCATGACAAATCCGTCACATTAGGGTGGGTTACTCATCGTAACGTCACTTTAGATTCAATTCCACCCTTTTGTGACGCTTCTAGGGTGGCGCGGGATGTAACATGCATATGTTACGCTGGAGTGCACCCAAATGTGATAACGATCCGGCCTGTCTCATGCCGCCAACTGCCCAAAGTTCTGGGGCAGAACTGCACGGCAATTCCGGCAGGCTTTCCGCCATCGCTGAGCTTACGCGGGCTGGCGCGGGCTGTGGGCGTCGCCGCGCTGTCTGTTAACAACATTTCTCCGGGCTCAATGCCTTGACGCTGGCACTGGCTGAAGAGGGTTTCGCCGACCTCGCCATGGCTTTGAGAGCGGCCGGCCCCGATCCGTTGTCGCTGGGCCTTGCCTATCTCGGCTTTGCGCGAGCTAACCCCGGCCTTTACCGTCTGATGTTTGGTGAAGGCAGCCGCAGCGACAGCCCCGAAGACGTGACCCTTCGCACCCTTGATCGCGCTGACCGGCTCGCGTGAGGCCGCGCTCCATTACTGGGCACCGGTCTTGCTTCTCTGGTGACCGACGACCAGGGTTCCCTTGGACCCGATCCGGAAGCGCAGCTGCGCAATATCCTTAAACAGCGCTGATCATTGAGAGGTCAAGTCCCTCTGAGGTGGAACCGGGCTTTGACTAGCAGTGCAACCGAAAAGTCTACAAAGCACATAAATTATGATCGCACGACTTGGGAATCTGGTTGTCGATCTAGCCTAGCGTGACGACGACAGAGGCCCGGAGGCAACCGCCTCCGGACGTTTTCTTTTGCTTCGGTAGATAAACAAACAGAGATGGGCCTAGCCGTCGCCGCCATCACCACCGTCGCCACCATTTCCTCCGTTCCCACCATCGCCTCCCGGGCCGCCATCGCCACCGTTCCCACCGTTTCCAGAACCGTCGCCAGACCCACCATTCCCACCATCGCCGCCGTTGGCTCCAGCGCCACCAGGCCCGCCGGGCCCGCCGTTGCCCCCATTGCCACCGTCGACGCCTGGCCCGCCGTCGCCGCCTCGGCCGCCGTTTTCACCCGGCCCCCCTGGGCCTCCTGGGCCGCCATTCTGACCCGGTCCGCCATCAGCGCCACGGGAGCCGTCTGCTACCAGAAGTTCCAATCCTTTCAGCGGTTGAAGACCCTGATGATTTGAGGATGTTTCGACCGTAGCATGAGCAACGGTACCAAGCGTTGCCGCGAAAATCAGGAAGGGCAGAAACAGAGCCTTCCTCGTTGGTTTCCTAGACATTGTTCAAATCCAATCGAATGTTTGCGCTACGCAGGCCAAGCACTAATTCGTGCAATTTCCAGCCGCGCCGCCTTTCCCGCCCTTTCCACCTTTGCCGCCTTTCCCGCCTTTGCCGGATGCGCCATCGGCCCCATCTTTCCCGTCCTTGCCAGGAGAGCCACATTTTTGATTGGCAGCTTGGGTGTTCGTTGCGAGTTGCGTGCCGTCTTCCACAGGCACTGAGGCCTGCGCTTGATCGCTCACCGCAGCAGAAGGAGCGTTTGCCATGGTCCCTTCTTCGGCGTAGGCAATAGCGCCGAAGCCGCCCAATGTTGCCAGGAGAAGCGCACCGAGTACGGCACTTTTGCGAGTAGTGGTCATGGTCTAATTCCTATTTTCAGAAGATGAGTGAAAAGGCGGGCGCACCGGCCTATTTGGCAGTGCGCACGCCGCAACATGGCTTTAATCAATCTCCACCATCACCGCCATCGCCGTTGCCGCTGCCGCTACCGTCGGAACTGCCATTTCCATTTCCGTCGTTGTTGCCGTTGCCACTGCCGTCGTTGCTACCGTTGCCGTTGCCATTGCCGTTTCCGTCATGGCTGCCGTTTCCGTCGCTACCGCCGTTGCCACCATTACCACCGTTGCCGCCTTGGCCACCGTTGGAACCGCCGGCACCGCCATTGCCACCGCTTCCGCCGTTGCCGACGAGGATCAGATGTGGGGAGGCGTCAGTGTTGAAAACAGCGACCTCAGTATGTGTATTGCGCATAAAGGCCTGAGCCTGAGCGGAAAACGCGGCCGTCATCAGACCAAGTGTGCATAGTCCTAATGCGAGAGACTTATTCATGGTACATCTCCAAGATACGTTTCACATATTTCTATATTCCGCGGAATATTCAGTGTGCACGTCCGGGATGCTGCTCTCTCTTCTAGACAGGAAAATGAACTAGAAATTAAATTTCGTTAATGTTGGTATAGGCATTCATTCTACCTGCGCCTCGTTTGGAAGCGAGACGACCTCTCAGTTGGCAGCTATTGATTGCGTATTGCTGAGGTGCTGCTGAGAGGAGCTCGCGCAAAGGGAACCCCGCGCCGCGTTCCCCTTTCACCCCGGCTTTTAATAAAAAACAATGGTTTAGGTGCTTATGTACGTTCCCGGCTCCATTGCTACTCAAATCCCGAACAAACCTTCAGGCGGCAATCCGCCCAAATCAATCCGCTTGCTCAGGTCGAGGTCGAAACGACCATAAGGATTGACGTGACTGTAGATCAGCGGCGTCAGGCCGCGATAATCTTCCGCCGTCATCCGACCTGCCCATTTCGGTTCCACCAGGACGGTTTGAAGCATGCGGGTGTTCACATAGACGAGTGACGCCTGCAGCAGATGCAGCGCAAGGGCAGAAACTTCCTGCTCGTTGACCCGGTTGGTGGCGATCTCGCCGCCCTTGCCGAAGAAGACGAAGCCGCTGATTGATGGACGGGCCGCCGGCCGGCAGCAACGGCGCGAGCAGACGACGGGCCTCATCATGCCACCCCTCGGCCGTTGCGAACCGCTCCGGACTGAACTTCAGGGCGTGTGCCAACGCGAGGGCTGCAGGGCGCCACGACTCGGGGCTGACGTCTGTATCCACGAGATGCTGGTGATATGTCTTTCCGCCCATACCGCCGCCCAGTTCGAGCATAATGCGATGAATGGCAACGAGCGCCTCCTTCCGCCCGCCGATCTCGAACGAGAAGTGAAAATCGCTCACCGCTACGGCAAGTCTGTAGCTCAGATCGCGAATGCCCGTATCTTGGGGATGTCCTAGCGCGTTCGCGCCTGTTCGCCTTGTCGCCGAAACGACAGGGCAATCCTGTGCCGCGAACCCCATAGCCCGCACGAGTTCTTGGAATTTCGCCCCGATCGTCGAAGGAACGCCCCTTCCTGAATAAGACAGGATCTGAACCGCCTTCGGTTCGTCCCGACACTCGCCCAGCGTTTCGTCGATTGCAGCACGCATATTGAGAGGAGCAACTTGGCGTAAGGCTCAAAGTCAACGCCATCAATCGGGACGAACACCGCCGAGCGAAACAGGCGGAGCTTCTCCGCTTCGCCCTTCAGGACCACCTTCTTCGCGATGACCGGAAGCAAAAGCGCTTCAGCAATCCCCTCGACGAGGAGCACGCGACCACCGAACAGGAGCGCCGATTTGGTCACGTCGAGATAGCGATCGACCTTGCGACGCTCGACCGGATTGAGCGCCAATGCACTGAGCGGAATGCAGCGTGTTTCTCGCCTCGGTCTGCCCACCGGCATCACGGGATTCGGCTCGATTTCCGGCATGATCTCGGCTGGAACGCCGGCGAGCGCATGCGGCTCTTCCTCCGCAACAGCCGCCTCGGCCAAATCTGGCGAGGGAAGAAACGATCGGAAAAAGACGAGCTTCTTGCTTTCCACCCACGCCGAAAGGTTCGGCGAATGGGTTGCTACGATCACCTGCAGCTCGCCCGCCGGACCTTGAATATCAGCGCGCGGCTTACGCGATTTCTCGGCCTGCTCGTCAAGGAAGCTGAGCACAGCTGCCTGGACCTGGGGGTGGAGATGGGCTTCCGGCTCCTCGACCAGGAACAGCGTCAAATCGGTGACCTTTTCGAGCTCGACTGCGATCGTCGCCATATAGAGAAGGTTCGCGTAGGCGGTCGTGATTTGTCTAGATAACCGTCAAGCGTGTGTGATTTGGCGAATGCCGCAAGCTCTCCACCCTGGCCAAGCCGATTGCGGACCGGATAGAGCCGAAGCTCGCCCGAGGAGACAATCCCCTGAAATCCGCTGAACCCAGTATAATGGTAGACCGTGCTCGGTGTGGGCTCATGGGGAAACATGAAATCCAGTACGGTTGCCGAAAGGCGGGCAGGTTGGGACGTGAGTTCGATTATCACCGTCTTGCACAGGTGAAAGTCCATGCGGTTTATGGCCAACACAATTCCATGACGAGCGAGAACGCGACCGAAAATGTCAACAATATTGTCGCGTCGAGCCATCTCACCAAGAATCGCTGCTGCACTCATATAGCGTCCTTCTAATGCCTTGAGGTTAGTGCTGATCCGCTGCGCTTAACAATGAAACCTCAGCGACGATCGCATCAAGGACCTGATTGAGTTTGGAGAGATCATAGTTCCCTGACGCCAATTCTTGAGCATCATGCTTCATGAAACGGCGGTCATAGGATTCCTTGTGCTCCAATGCGCCGTGCCACAATCCTATCTCGCGCTTGAAGTTGCTCCAGATCACTTGCGGCGGCGGGTAGCCGGGCAGATTGAGATCAAGATAGCATTCGATCGCCGCGGCGCGGCCATTGATGTCACAGTTGCTGAGTCCCTCCGGGCCAAGTGCCGGAAACCTCCGCAGTTCCTCAACATTCGGCAAAACCATGCTGCGCAGGTTCGCCGACATATTCAGCTCCTTGAGCTTGCGGTACGCATCCACACCTTCCGCATCGTTGTCGAGAAGGAACAGCACCTGGTTCTGTATGTCAATCCGCACCAGTCCCTCGGCAAACCGTACCATATTGCCGGTCCCCCAAAAGTGATGCCGCTCATCGCCGTCAATAAAGCGAAAGAAATCCGCGACGTCGGGCCGAAGGAGGTCGAGCGCACGGCGCAGGATCCGAGAATCCGACGCACCTTCAGTCGCGACCAGGATAGTCTGCTTTCTGTCCGCGCCGGCGACAAAGTCCCCCCGTGCGGCCCAACCTGCATTAACGAGATCGCCGAACTGCCATATCACCTCCGCCTCCGCATTCCGCGGATCCTGAGCGAAGATTGAGAGCATCGAAGCAGCGCTCAGGATGCAGATTTTTGATGAAAGGTAGCTCGCTTCAGACCAATAGGAGTTGGAGTTCTCGGTCCAGGGGACACGGGCAAATTTCTCCGCAAGGATGGCGAAGCGCCCTTGCGAAACGATGTCGCGGTCGTCGGTCTCGTACTCCACATACTTCTGTGAAAGGCTTGTCAGGGGGAAGTGGTTGGCAAGAGCGCAGAATTCCTCGAAGGCTAAGTGCTCAGGCCTCCGTCCGTTCGCGACCATCGTTGTAATGTCTGCCGACTCAGCCGCGAGAGCCTCATATTCCGCCTTGGCGGTCTCTAGGCTATGCCCGAGTATCTGCAGTCTCGGAACGACCCGCGACAGTGGACGAACGAAGGAAAGCTCGCTCTCAGCGAGCTCGTCTTCCTCTTCAGGATGTTCGGCATAATAATCGTAGTCTATGCCATCGCATGGCCGGCGCGCCAAATCCTGGCTTTGAAAAAGGTAGCCGTAATCGTGCCCCATATTGTTTTTGGCATAGTCGAGGGAGACGCCACCCACCTTCAGTTCAATCGAAGTGCCCATGGGTCAGGTCTTGTCGCCTCCGGAGTCCTTGCGGGTCTCCGAGGTAATCTCCTCGATCTCCCGCCGCTGCTCGGCGTGTTTCGTGGGGTTTTGCTCCTTCAACTTCTGCAAATTTAGAAGCTTCCAGCGCACGGCTGGCAGCTCCGCGGCCTGTGGCAGCCCGATGGCTTCGAAATCCGGTTCGCCATCGTGGAGCGACAGCAGGAAGCGCATCGCCTTGTCGTCCAGCTTCGCGAGAATATCGGCCCTCATCTGGCTTCTCGCAGCTTTCAGGTCGTCGAGGCCGACGGGCTCAATCGTCATCCCCTCGAATTCCTTTACGAAGGCCTCGTCGAGGTCTGCGAGCGATGGCCGCACAAGCTCGTGCGGCGGGCGTCCGGAGCTGGCGACGTAGATCAGGAATGTCCGGAACAGAGCGTCGGTCAGGCCCTCATTTTCATAGAGCATCTTCACATCGAATAGGTCTCGCGGATGCTGCCGGTCTACTGCCGCATGGAGCTTTCCGCCAAATAGGTCCTCGAACGACACGACCTGCATCTCGGCGAAACCGAATTCATCCTCTACGGCCGCGCTCACGCGTCGGCGTTCGGCTGGATGGACAGTTCCGCGCGCGACGGGAGATGTCTCGACCTTTATTTCGGCATTGCCCTGACGGACGAGGAGGCGGGTGTCGTTGTTGCCGCCGCCGGCGATCCGTTGGACGCTCGCGCCCCGAAGATTGCCCATCACGTCTTCGCGGATGCGCTCCAGTGTGGTGTCGATATTTTTCAGCGTCGTTTCGCGATCCTCGATCGGCAGATAGGTCAGGTCGATATCGACCGATAGCCGCGGCATGTCGCGATAGAAGAGGTTGATGGCGGTCCCGCCCTTCAGGGCGAAAGCGTCGTAGCGGGCGATGTAAGGAAGCGTCCGCACCAGGAGGTCGACTTGGCGCTTGTATTGGTCACGGGCCATGTTGGGCCTCCTTTGGCATCAAGTCGGCCGGGACTGTGATGCGATAGTCGGGGTGCAACCGGCCACCAGGTGTAAGCGCCCGGTCGCCCTTGCCGAGATCGAAGGATGAGGTTTCGACGTGCCGGCGCCAGGCATGATTATGCTTGTCGGCAAACACGAAGAAGAGGCGCTTGGCTTTGACGCTTCGGCACTGGGTGAGGAGTGTCGTTAGCAATCTCGGGCGCAGATTGGCGAGGCTCTCGAACGCCACGTCCACCTTGTGGAAACTTTCTCCCCTCGGGACCTCTTCGAGCATTTCAAGGATCGCGCGCTCTGGTGAGGACATCGGTATTGGCCAGCGCCATGGGCTTTGCGCCAGTTCCGGGTCGTCGCCGTTGGAAAGGTCGAAATCCACGTCTTCAACGCCGATCGATCCGTCGCCGAACAAGACGTTACTCTTGGTCTTCACATCGGCGTCCGTCCTGAGTTTCGATAGCCATGTCGGGATATCGGATCCGTAGAGATAGAGGGCAAATTCGCCGCCGAATGACAGGTAGTGGGCATGTCCCCTCAAGGAGAGTGAGCTCGCCCCGCCGACATGAAATTTGCATCGCATGAGCCAGACAGCCGAGAGCAGGGGGATTTTCCAGCCGCCGACAGCTTCTGGATTGGCGTCCGAAGAAATTGGGCGACGGTACACGCCTGACATGACCGGCTCTAGCCAACCTCGTTTGACATAGCCTGAAACAGACTGCCGCGAGATTGCATGACGGCTCATCCACCCCGAATCCACCAGGAAACCGGGGGGGACTTCCTGCAGAAGCTGCTTTAGCTTTGTCTCTGGTTGTCTATTCATGTTTGATATTATGGCACAAGATTAAAGCTTGTGCGACTCGAACTTTACAAGATTCCAAATTTGTCAATTCAAGATAGTCCAGATGCGTCGATCTCAAAGTCGGAGGCAGACGGGCGTCCCTCCGGGCCGGGCTGTTGGCAGAGCTGAAGCCCCGGCGGGTCTTCCCCCATGCGGGCGGCCATCCCTGACGCGAGACTAGACCAGCAACCAAACCCGCAGCGTTACACGAAACGTCGCGAATACTTGCCGGCTCTCCCGTCGATCATGCCCCAAACTCTGACATCACGCTTGGCACGACATAACCCGAGCCTTCACCCAACGGCTTCGCGGTCTATGAATAGCTTGTCGGCGTCTATCCTTACGGTCGCTGGAAGCGACTGTGTGTTGATCGCATCGACAACGAGTGGGCTCACAGTCTCAGACGTGACAGTGCTTGGTCTACCGCAGCACGGTTTCCCAAATGTAGGAAGGCCTTCGTGAACAGCGCCGTTCGTTCGGGCAGCCGTTCGGCAGTGCCCATGATCTGTGTTGTCAGTCGTTGCATGGCAATTCTCCTGTCAGAAATATATGCAGTTTTCTGACAAGTTGCGATGCGAATACCGGCCCTTTACTCCCTCGCAGGCGCTCGGTTAGAAAAATTTTCTTTCGGCTTTTCCCTGAATTGCCCAGATATATGTCTGATTCTCTTCTTAAATCGGTTCCGTGAGTCCAATTCTCGACCGACAGCGTCAAAATCAGCCCGCTTGACTCTTTGTAATTTCGAGAACAAAAAAGGAACATCGCCGTCCTTCTGGACATGAAAAACTGAAACGCAAGCCTGAGGGCTCTGTTGCAAAAAATCCTTTGGTGCCGGAAGAGCGGTGGTGATTTTGAGCGAGATTATTGATGAGCGAATTCAAGTGGCGTCATTTTGAGGGCGAAGTGATCTTGTGGGCAGTCCGCTGGTATTGCCGCTATGGCGTGAGCTATCGCGATCTTGAACAGATGATGGGCGAACGGGGTGTGGGCGTTGATCATTCCACGATCTATCGCTGGGTCCAGAAATACGCGCCGGAGATTGAAAAACGCCTGCGTTGGCATTGGCGTCGGCCGCAATCGACGAGTTGGCGGGTCGATGAAACCTATGTGAAGGTTCGCGGCAAGTGGATATATCTGTACCGAGCCGTTGATAAGTTGGTCAACACGATCGATTTCTATCTGTCGCCGACGCGCAATGCGAAGGCAGCCAGGCGATTTCTGGGAAAAGCTCTAAATGGCTTGAAGGATTGGGAAAAGCCAACAGTCATCAACACCGACAAGGCGCCGACCTACGGCATCGCGATCGCGCAGTTGAAAGCCGAAGGCAAGTGTCCGCAAGACCTTGTGCATCGGCAGGTCAAATATCTAAACAACGTGGTCGAGGCGGATCATGGCAAGTTAAAACAGCTGATCAAGCCAGTTCGCGGGTTCAAGAGCCTGAAAACGGCCTATGCGACAATCAAGGGCTTCGAGGTGATGCGGGCGTTGCGAAAGGGGAAGCTGCCATTTTCAATTTGACCGGTGACATTCGCGGCGAAGCTCGCATCGTTGAACGAGCCTTCGGGATCGGGCCCAGCGCGCTCACCGAAATTGTGGCAATGCTCGCGCAAAATCTCGACGCAAAAGCCGCATGACCGACGTGGAGGCAGGGCCTCTTCACGGCAAATCGGAATTCTTGCAACAGAGCCCGGAATATTATCATACCAGTCAGAACAGGGAGAATAGCATCATTCCAGCGAAGGTCATAAGCAGTACGATGTAAAACGGACGAAAGAGGTAGAAACGCTGCCAATTCGTTAGGCCGAGGGCATTGATATGAATACGCTCATCAAGCTTCAGATTGTCCATGCCGCTATCGACGGAAAAATCACCGCCGTTACTTTTATAAAATCGGTATTCCCTGACCTGCGCGACAATTTGGTGAGTCGCCAGAAGAATGACCGCCACAAACGCTGCTGAAAAAAGCAAGATTTCCAATAATAGCAAAACTCGAGGACTCCTCTTTAATTCGCGGGGCAGGGATAAATAGCAGCTAGCGTCTCTATCACCAATGTCGATGCGCTGTCTTTGAGACGCTCTGGTGTGACGCTTCGAAGATGCGTGTATACGCGGTCTGTAAGCTCATGGGGGAGAACCGATCCGGCCCCACACCACCCTGTCCCGTTGGTAGCATCAGCCACCCCAGCTATATAAGCACTACCGCGAGCGCCCGACTTGATCCGACCAGCCTCGCTCTGTAGAGCGCCATCATCGGACTTTCCTTCGAGCGCCTTGATCAGCTCAGTCCCGCTGATTATCCAGTCGTGGCCCTCATCGTTGCCAGAGCCTGCTGATGCAACATTGATAGCGAAACCTATCGAAAGTATTGCCGCCGGAAAAGCTACCCGGAGTTGGTGTAATGCTGTCATCTTCCGCTCCGTTGATCACGCTGAACCCGCGCTGTGCCAACGTCGCCAGGCGTGCAGAATTCCCGAGTTTTGTCCGGCATGTTATCCTGACTTTTGCAAGGTTCGAAAGTCAGGAGTTCCGCAATAGGAAAGGCTCCATCTTAGCTCGGCGCATTTCATGCGAGCTTGATGTTGGCGGCCACCAATTGCCTGAAGTCGTCGATCTGTGCTGGCGTGAGGACGCGCTTAGGCAGCATGTTGAACACACGCGCTCCCTGATAGAGGAGGATCACCTTGCTGTCTTCGGTCCATTTAAGATAGTCGCTCCAAGGAATGTTCCAATCGCCCTGCTGTGAGGTGCTTCTGAAGCCTTCATCAGACCATGCAACCGTCATCGGGTGCTGCAGGCTTTTCTGGTCTGCGTAGGCCTTGCGAGCAAACACGGCGGCGCCGAAAAAATATTGGTAGAGCGGTATTGTGATCACAACCGCCACGCAGATGTAGAAGAGTGCCATGAAAGGCGCATCGGGGAATCGCAGCGCCAACATGAAGAGCGAGCCAAGCAGCACAAAAACGACCATCAGCCAGCAAACGAGCGGCCCGCGTGAGGTTGAATATTTCAGTATAAACAGCTTGTTGGCAGCAATATAGTCGTCGGCGGTCAAAGTGAAGGTAACGCTGCGGTTCATATCTCTCATTGCCTACCTGTAAGATTTCATACCTATCGCATACTTCCCGAGTTTGGCTCGATTTGATCACTGCCTTCTGCAGCGCTGGAAAATCAGGATTTGAGCGACACCTCTTGAGTTTCAGCACGATTTAGCCAACTTTTCCATTTCGCACTGAACCACTTCAATTCCGTCGAAGAACTGATTGAGCAAGATTTTTTTTGGTGCAGATGGAATCTGTCAGAATGGAAAAGTGGATCAGTTTTTAGCGCAAACCGACACCAAGAGTAAAATGTGCGGCCCTTCAGGCCTCCTTGAACGCTTCTACCGTCGTTCCGGGCGATAACCCACAAATCCTCTGCATTATCTGGGCCTGCATTCTCAGTGTTGAAGATGTCTAAACCGTAGTCGATCAAGTGCTGCACATTGTCACTCGGTAGGCGTTCTAATTCGACATGAATTGCCAATGCTGTTGCCGCTCCTCTTGTCGCAAAAATCCAAAACCAGCGACACTCTAAGAAGCCCTGGATTTGTGACCTTGATCGCTATGTGGCACCGATCGCCAGCGCTGATCGCGCTGCTTTCGCCACGTCGTGCATGGTAGTTTTCAGTTCAGGCTGTGGCCAGCCCCAGTCATAACAAACAAAGATCATTTCGATTCAATTCATGCTGTACGGCTGCGAGGCTATCCGAAATAGGATCCGCTGGAAGGTTACGTGTTCTCTTGCCCTTCCGTAAGAGGTGTTCGGTATACGGACGAGCCCGACACATGAAACCGGGCTTGCTTGTCCTGGACAGCATAGCCACCATCGGTCGAGATGGAGGCCCGATTGATGTCGTGGCAGACGAGAAGAGCGTCGTCCGTCAACGCATAGACATGGTCGTTGTCGACGGCGAAGCGCCTGTTGAGAAATCGGAATGTCGCGGGATCAAGGCCGGGGACCGGCTTGCGGTAGCGACTGCCGATCAGGAGGTGGCCGCCGGCATCGATCAGCACCTCGTCGTGCACGCCGCGCGCAGTAGCGCCATCCACCTTGCCGGGCCGCGCGACGGGCCTGCCACGATAGAGCAGGACTTGGCCCATGCGGGCAAAGGCATGGCCGAGCGCCGCCACGGCGCCTGGATCGGCGATGTCCCGTTTCCGTTTTCCTTCGACGATAAGTCCCTTCGTGTCCCGCGCGTAGGCGCCGCCGAGCACCTCGAAGCTTTTCAGGTCGGCCTTTACGATCGCGAGCGCCGGTATCGAGGCTGCGCTGTCAAGATAATAGGCTTGCCGGCTATCCTTGAACCAGCCTTCGGCGATCGCCTCGAAGCTAGCAGGGTCGCCGCCTTTCACCGGGTCCTGCCCGTAGGCCTCCAGTCCCGGCAGAAAATAGCGAAGCCCGTGCCGGTCTTGCCCGAAGACATCGACGATCGGCCGGAAGCTGGCATGGTCGAAATGGTCGAGCGAAACCCATTCGCCGTCGTCCGGCCGGCGCGGCCTGATCAGCACCCGCTGGCCGTCGCTGAAGAACGGGCCGCCGAGCGGCCGCGGCTCCGGCGTCCCCCCGGTTTGTCCGGCATCCTGCCGTGCCTTCTCGCTGTGCCACCATGTCCCGTCCAGGTCGGGGCGAGCCTCGAAGTAAGTACGCCACTGCTTTAATACGGCCGAGATGGATTGCGCCTTTCCTGCCCAGTAGGGTCGGTGCTTATCATAAGCAAGGTATTGGCCGGCTTCCGAGGCGCAGGTGAAGCTCGCCCGATCGGCCTCCAGGATCGGCTGGTTTCTGAAGTAGATTCGATCCTTGTCCGCGAAATATTGTCCTTCGTCGCCGATAGCCTGAAAGGTCGACGGATCAGCGCCAGCAATCGTCACGCCAAACGCATAGACCTTGCGGCTGTCTCTGGCGTAGTCGCTTCTCTCGATATGAAACCGGGACATTGGCCCGCGCCCCAAATCATAACCGATGATCTCGAACGTGCCGGGATCTTCGGTCGGCAGGCGCAGATTGGTGATATAATAACCGGTGGCCTTGTCTGCGGCATAGCGTTCATTGAGCGCGGTAAAACTATCGGGATCAGCGTCGCGCACCACGAACCAGAACAGTGTGGTCTGCGTCTCGCCTTGACCGTAAACCCGCTTGTGGTCGCGAAACCAGCGCTCGCCCAACTGGCGGAAGCTGAAAGGATCCACGCCGATGAGCGGAATGCCCTTGCGATCACAGATCGGCGCGCCGTCGACGCGGACATGGACACCGTCATGGACGTAGCGGATGGTCGGCATGCGCCGCTCGCCCAGATAATGCGCGATCCACGCGACGTCCGCGAAGGGACCAATGCGAGGATTGGTTTCTACAACACGCCGCAGCCTGCTGAGTTCGTCCTGCACGCTAAAGGGCAGGGCTCCCGGCTGTTGGATCGGCCCAAACGCTGTCAGGTGCTTGAAAAGCTCGGCGTCGTGCTCCGGCGCTTGAAGCCCGTCCTCGCGATAGGCCGACGCGACCCAGTCGGTGTCTGCGAAATGAAGCTGTGCATAGCGTTCACGGCACGCTATCCAGCGCTCAGCGTCGATACCGAGACGCCGAAGCACTACGGCAGCAGGATGTCCAGCATCGAGAAACAGGCTCGCCGCATACCAATGGGCATATGCGAGGGGGAAAAGCTTATCTAGGTCAGGCGAATTTTCCGATCGCACCATCAATGCGCCATGCTCCTTCAAAAATGGAAGCGGGAATAAATTCGTGTTTGCCGCTGGGCATAGGTTCTCGCTGTCTACAACTGCGGGACCATTACGTCTTGTCGCGCGATGTCGTAGACTGTGAGGTCCGGCAGGCGGGAGAAAAAGGTGTTGCGATTGGCTGCGGATGTCCATGTCGACCACAGTGTAAGTACGGAAAGCCGGCCATTATGCCAGACGACGGTTGCTTCAATGTCACCAGCGTCCTTGCCTTCCCTGTTCTTCACCGAAAACCGGAAGGTTCGCGCGGCGATCCCTTGTTCTGCCAATGCACTATCTTCTTCACTAGATAGCAGCACTGGGGTTCGAGCATCCGGTGTCTGCTTGACGAAATAATCCTTCACAATCGCGGCGCCGGACGTTTCGAGGTCGGGTTTCTCCTTCATGTTCTGCACGAACAACCAGATCAAGCCGACATCTTTGCCGTTCTTGCGCCTGATCAAATGCAGCTCCGCAGGCAGGGGGCCGCGAAAGTCATTGATGGGTATCTCCCATCCGCTCGGGATGTGCAGCAGGTTTTGGGTGTCGCCAATGCGGACAGGAACCGTCTGCAATTCCTCGCCGAAGTTTGATTGCTGTCCATTTTCCCATGAAAGGTTGTCAACGAACGAAGCCGCGTATTCGTCAGCTCGACGCACCAGCTCGTCTGCGGCGTCTTCGCTTGCTGCGCCACTCACATCGACGATGAAGTAGATGCCCAGTGCCTGTTGCGCGCGGGCAAAGCAATAGGCCATGACGGCGCTTTGTGGTTTGCCATTTGCGGCTTTCTTGGCCAGCAGCTTCGCTTCCGTTAGATCCGGCGCAGTTCTAAAAATGCGTATGGTATACCCGAGTGCTTCCACGTCGAAAGAGCAGATACGTAATGCTGCAGCGGGAGCCTGAAGGTTGTAGCCGATCATGGTCGTCTCGACCTTCAAATCGCTTTCCCCAGCCGCAATTTTCCCAATGACCATCACCTTGCCAATTGTGTTTGGCTCAGTTGGCTCCATCGGCACGGTCTCTACCCTCGAATCGTGCGGAATTTTGGTTCTAAAATTCAAAGCTGGCGCTGAAAAATCGAACTCTTTAGGTACCAGCAAGCTGTCTCTGGACGATGTATCGTTACCTTGAGCGAAAACCGTTCCTGCCACTATCGTGGCCAGAATGGAGAGGATGAAGATCGAGCCAGCATTTGGACGCCACGTATTTCGTCTGGTTATCTGCATTCTTGCTCCTGTGGGCGATTGCTTTCATCTTGTAAGACGCTGACAAACTTCTCGCGCCTCAGCTTACTCCCTATCAATCGGCGACCGAGCAAGGAAACGTTGCGGCCAGCCCATCAATCACGAGCGTCGCAGCATTCTGCTTAAGCCGCTCAGGCGACAGCGTCTTAAGATAGGTATAAATACGGTCGGGGAATTCATGGGGAAGAACCTGGCCGGCACCACACCACTGCGTGCCGCTCGTGGCGTCTGCGACACCGGCGATGGCGCGGGCATTCGGCCCACTGCGACCGGCTTCACCCGACATTTCATCGCCCGATCTGCCTTCAAGTGCTTCGATCAGTTCAAAGCCGCGGAATATCCAGTCGCGAGTCTCATCTCCGGGTACCGCCCATGCAACACCCATAGCCAATAGTATCGCACCCGAGAAAACGAGAAAGCAGGAAGAAATCGGATGTATGTTGAAACTCCTTACCGTACCGTTTGCAAAAATCGCAAACCCCGCGACATGCCAGGTCTTAGGGTTTTCGCGACAGATGTTGTAGCGCATCGTTCACGATGGCTTCAATATCCGCATCAGGCCAATGATTGACGTGCCTAAGCTCTGGCGGAAGGACTGCGCCAACGAAATAGCTTCGTTTCGCTAACTGCAACATTGGTATGTCACCGTGGGAATCTCCTACGGCCACCAAAGAGTCTCGATCAATCTGAAGCTCCGCCATCAGGGTTTGAAGCCAGATCGCTTTATCTTCCGGCCAGAAGTGAGCGATCTCGCCATCCTCCCACCCTGTGCCTATCGCGTAATCTGCACCCAGATCAGCAGCCAACCATTCCACGGCGAATTTCCATGTGATCGAGACCAATGCGATTTTTATGCCTTCATCTTTCAGGCGGGCAAAGCCACTCCGAACGCCGGATACAAGACGAACTTCTTGAAGGTATTCGATCAGTGTCGCCCGGTTGTATGGCGCATACCATTCCAACATCTTTTGACGGCCCGCTGTTATTTCCTCTCGTGAGCGGAAAAGCTCGAATGCGTCCATCTCGGCAGTGCGGCCAATATTCCTTGCTATGCAGCCGCAAATATTCTCTCCACGCAACAAAGTGCCATCAACATCAAAGGCTATTAGCTTGGGAGTGGAAATGTTTGGCTCCTTTCATAAAGTACGCAAAACTCCCCGAACCCTAGAACAGCGAGTTTCAGGATTTCCGCGACGCGCGTCTCGTTACCACTCCCGCCATTCTGCGGTGATATCTTCATCATCGGGGAGGCTGAAGCCTGACGCCCTTACCACCGTGTCGATCAGGACACCGAGTTCGTCACGCTCCAGTGTTTCAATCATCCCGCTTCTGCCGTGGATCTCATTAATCGCAAGAACGATGTCCTTTACCGCCGCCTCGATGGCCTGCACATCCCGTTGGCTGGTGGCGGACTTCACTTTATCGATGAACGCATTCAACGCCGTTTCAGCCGTGGCAATATCGGCCTCGTTGAAAAGCTCGTCTCCCTCGGCCATGGACTCCCGCCAGCGCGCCGTCGGCATCTGGATCCGCAATGCTTCGACTTTATCGACATTGCCGGGCACGATCTTCTGCTTGGGAAAGGACGCCCTTCGGTGCTTGGCCTTGAGCATGGTGCGGTCAGCCTGCATCAGATAAACTGCCATCAACCGCAAGTCCGCGTCATATTTTGCGATCACGACCAAATTGCCGAAAGCATATGAATGATCGAAGCGTTCGGCTGAATATTCCGGTAGGGTGCTGCTCTTGCCTTCCCGAAACGGACCGGTCCCGAGCTTCTCGGCTACGACGTCGCTACTGTCTCCGAACGTCAGATCGAAAGGCAGCGCCGACAGATAGGCGCGTTGCAGGGCCCTGATGGTATCCAGCCCAGCAAAGGACAGCCGAGAAACGATCCTCTCCTCGCCGTCCGGCAGGTGCCTTGACCGTACCTCTTCGAATTCGGTGCTGTATGCGGAAAGGCTTTCCACCTGCAGACCGAAACCGCTATCGAAACCGCCGAAAAATCCAATCTCCGCATTTGTGCGGAAATCGATAGGATCCAACCTTTCGTGATAGGCAAGGTAAGACTCGACAACCGGGTCGGCGATGCTGCGGCCAAGTATATCGAAATGATTCATCCTCTTTCCTTCACAGTATTTCTATCCGACATTACCTTGCGGTCATTGTGACATCGATCGAGCTACGTCCGCTTATGGCAGATACCGTTGAAAAACTCCGGCGAGCGGGCCTTGAGATCAGATTGCTATTCGTCCACCTGTACGCGCCCGCCTTCGATAACGACATGGCGGCCTTGAAGCTCGACAAAACGCCAATCTTCGCCAATTGAACCATCCGGGAAAACCTGCAGGCGGTAACCACCTGACAGTAGTAAGTCAGCCCCGCCGTAACTGTCTGTCTTGGCAGCGATGACGAGGAGTTTCTTAGTGGCGTTCACGAAGGAGTTTGTCTCCGCGTCGTAGCCTTTCAGCAGAGATGCAATTTTGATGAGCTGTAGGCTTCCCGATTTAGGGTCGTCATCGTTTGTGCTCGTTCCTTCAGCCGACTCGACAAAACGATCTGATGTCCCTGTGATTACTGTCTTCTCATCAACGAAGCGCCACGGACATTGAACATGCAGTGCATAAGCACCGACAGTTCCTCTGCCTGACGGATGCGGTCGGATGGTTCCGAAATGGAAGACCTTCATGTCCGCAGCATTGCGGGCAATGCTCAATGGCAACCCGACGAGTACCTGAAGGTAATTTTCGAGGCGGACTTGATTATCGATCTCAGCCATCAAATTGAAACCCGGATAAATCAGAAATTGATAAGATTTTGACAGACCATTGCACAGGATAAAGTTGAAATCCATTACCCACAGATCGTATGCGTGTTTTCGGGCGCTGGGTTGAAGATAGACATTACTGGCACATTGATGTCGTGATTCAATTGACGCGTCGAATTACGGAGGATTGAGCGATGATGGGATCGGGTACTTATCTTTGGGAACCGCCCAGGAAACACCCCCAAGTGAATCCATAATGTCACACCTGAGAAGACAGGAAAAAGTGCATGTATGTCTGAAACTCCTTACCGTAAAACCGAAATCGCTCATGAAAACGTAGGATTTCGCCCTCTTCCGCACCCCCCTAGTAGCTCTTTCTACGGAAGAGCCGAAATTTCGATCGGCTTTAAGCGCTAATGACGTTGGCCCGCACACGTGGCGGGCCAACAGTGAACGTGGACCAAGCCACGACTGTCGTTAACCTGCCGCAGCGACCCTGACCCCGACGACACCCGCCGATTGATGGCCGATCAACTCAGCGTAAAATCCTCCCATAGCCACCAGATCGTGATGCGCTCCTCGCTCTACGATCCGGCCATCTCGCATGACAAGAATTTCATCGGCCGCGCGGATGGTCGACAAGCGGTGAGCGATGATTATCGTTGTTCGATCGACCATCAGCTCATCAAGAGCCTTGCGAACATGCGCCTCACTTGCGGCGTCCAGATGGGACGTCGCCTCATCGAGGATCAGCACAGGCGCATTTTTGAGGAACGCTCTTGCGATCGAAATTCGCTGTCTCTGGCCACCGGATAGTTGCACGCCTCGCTCTCCAACTTGAGTCTCCAACCCGGCTGGCAAGGACCTCACGAAATCCGTCAGAGCCGCCCGCTCTATTGCCTGGGTCAGCTCCTGATCGGTTGCGTTAGGCCGCGCGAGCCGGATATTTTCAGCAAGGGTGGCGTTGAATAGATACGTGTCTTGGGCGACGAGAGCGATATGCTCACGAAGGCTGTCGAGTGTGATCTCCCGCAGATCGTGACCGTCGATTGTAATGCGTCCTTTTTCCGGATCCCAGAAGCGCAGCAAAAGATTGGCGATCGTCGTCTTGCCTGCACCCGATGAACCGACGAGGGCGATACGTGCGCCTGCAGCCACTTTGAAGTTGATATCCTTCAAGACTGGGGGACCATTCGTGTCGTAGGAAAAGGTCAGGTCCGAGAACTCCAGTGTCGATCCGCCGACCGAGTCTGGTAGCTTATCGGGGCCGTCGGTGACAGGAACCGGCTCGACATGGACGGCATGTACCCGGCGTGTGGAGGCAATTGAATCTGCGAGCTGCCTTGCCGCTTGGGCGAGTTCCGATACCGGTACGAACGCCGCCACGGAAAGGAGAGCAACCAGCGGGAGATAGGTTTGCTCGAACGCATGGGTGTGGATCAGAACTGCGGATGTGATCAGAACCGATGCGGATCCGAGCGCCGATATCATCTCCTGCTTGGCCACCTGGAACGACAGGTCGGCGTTCAGCGCGAGCCGGGTGTGCTGATACTCGGCCGTTTGCTGCTCGAAGGCACCCCGACGGTTGCCGATCGCCCGAAACGCGATGAGCTCACCGAGACCCTGAACTGTATCGACAACGAATGCATTGAGACCGCCCAGATCCTTGCGCGCCTGATTGCCGAGGCTGTCGACCTTACGCCGCTCGAATACGGGCGCGAGCGCTGCGTAAAGCAGGAACGGCAAGAGGACCACAGCAGTCGGCCATGCAATGAAGGCGAGAGCGATGAGGACGGAGGTCGGAACAAGTATCGCCACCATGGCTGGAGCGACGACGTGGGCAAAAAAGTATTCTACCGTTTCGACGTCCTGGGTACCAAGCGACACCAGATCTCCAGTTCGCCTTTTGAGAAGATAGGCCGGTGCGAGCTTCTCCAACACCCTGTAGAGGTCGACACGCATCTGCGCGAGCAACCTGTAGGCCATGTCATGAGAGCGCCAGGACTCGTTCCACTGTAGGAACGCTGCAACCGGCACCAGGATCGCCATCCAAATAAGGTATGATCCGTAGGACGTTCCTGTTTTGATCGCCGCGACCGTCAAGGCGCTGAGTGCGCTCACGCCGACCAGGGCGTAGACCCGGCCAACGCCGGAGGTCACGGTCAAGATCAATTGCTTGCGCCACGGCCCAATGAGGCTGAATAGCGTGCCGAGCGTTTGGAACGCGGAAAGGTTCGCTGCGATCTTTTCACCTTCGGTTGCCTGAAGCTTCGCAGCAGCCTTATGGGAGATGCCTGCGTCGATCTTGTTCTGCGCGCTTGAGGCTGGTGTGAAGTCCAGCACGGTATCGCGTCCGCTTAACTCGATCTGTTCGGACATCAGGTCGCGATACGGACCGTCACGGCCAATCAGTTCGGCATGCGTGCCGCTATCGGCAATGCGTCCGTCAGACACCACGAGGATCCGGTCGGCATCGATGACGCTCGATAGCCGGTGTGCGAGCACGATTGTTGTCCGCTTACGAGATAGGTCGTCGAGGGCAGCCTGGATGATGGTCTCATTTTCCGCATCGACGGAAGAGAGCGCTTCGTCAAGGACGAGGATTGGAGCATCTCTAAGGACGGCACGCGCGATCGCGATACGCTGCCGTTGGCCACCGGAAAGCCGCAGACCACGTTCTCCGATGACGGTGCGATAGCCATTTGGGAGAGCACTAATGAAGTTATGCGCATTGGCAGCGTGTGCGGCCGCCTCTACCTCATCTGCCGTGGCGCCGGGCCGAGCAATGCGGATATTGTCTTCGACTGTGCCATAGAAGAGGTAGGTATCTTGCTGAACGACGGCGATCTGATCACGGATATGATCGGCTGCAAGAGTGGTCACGTCATGGCCGCCAATTTTGATCGTACCGGAATTGGGATCGTAGAAGCGCAGCAGCAGCTTTACGATCGTAGATTTCCCGGATCCGCTGTAGCCGACGATCCCGATGCGTTCGCCTGCCTTCGCATCGAACGATATGCCCTTCAGAGCGGCACCTCGCTCGTCTGAATAACTGAACTCAACATTGTCGAATGAAATCGACGGCTCCAGAAGCGGCGTCAAAGATGTCTCGCGTGGTGGCCGCGGCGGCGTGGCCTGCAGCAAGCTCTTGATGCCGACAGCCGCAGCATTGGCCATCATTCCCCGGTGGAGCAGGGAACGAAGATCCCGTAAAGGACGAAACACTTCCGTGCCGGCCATCAGGACGATCAGCAGTGCTTCGATGCTCATCTCACCATGGCTTACTCGCCAGGCGCCGAGTGCTATGGCGGCGGCGGCGCCGCCGGCAATGGCGAGGTCGGTCAGGGCCCGGCTCATCAAACTGGCCTGCAGCACGAACATCGTGCTATCGGCCAGCTGGTTGGCTTTTATCGCAAGCCGGTCGCCGAAAGCCCCGCTCTGGCCAAACGCCTTGAGTGTCGGTAGACCCTGCACGGCATCCAGGAAGTCGGCGCCGAATGCCTTGAACGAGCGCACTCTCCTCAATGTCGATTCTTCGCCGATCCGTTTTAGAATGAGCGGAAGGACGAGCGCGAGGATGGCCGCTACCGATATCACCGCCGCCACGGGAATATCCCAAAATGCCAGAATGCCGAAGAGCAGTATCGGTGCCAGCAGTGCGATCGCGAGCTGGGGCAGGAACTGACCAAAGAAAGTCTGGAGTTGCTCGACGCCGTCGATGGTCGACAGCGCGATTGTTCCTGTCCGCCGCTCAGCCAGCCATGCTGGGCCGAGCCTGACGATCTGGTCGTAAAGGCTCAGCCGTACCCGATCCTGGATAAGTGCAGCCGTACGATGCGCGAGAAGGGCTCTCAAGTACTCGAGCGCCATTCGCAAAGCGATCGCCACGACAAGCAGCACGATCGGCATCACTAATGCGTTCAGGGCAGCGCCTTCGAATAAACGGGCTATCAACCACCCAAGGATGATGAACCTGGCGATCCCGAACATCAGGGATATGAACCCTAAACCAATGGCGGCCGCGATACGGGCTCGGAAACCTTCGGTGGCTTTCCAAAGTTGGGCGTCGAAATGCATGATAAATATCCTTGCAAATGAATGTGGTGCGTAGTGTAAACTACGCAAAAACAGCTCGCAAGGGGATGTACGTAATATTCATTACGTCATGGCGTGGTCATCAACCTGTATCTCGAGTGATATCCTTGAGCATGGTGGGCGAACCGTCAGCTGTTAGCATCAGCATTCGGCGGTCAGCGATTGCGGTGGCAAGCTCGCGATCGTGGGTGATCAGCAGGATAGCAAGCTCATCTTCGTCGGCAGCCTTGCGCAAATAGCGGATCACCTGTTCCTGCACAGGCGGATCGAGGCGGGAGGTGGGTTCATCCGCGATCAGCATTTTAGGTTTGGTGGCAAGGATCCGCACAAGCGCCAGTCGCTGGGCTTCGCCGCCACTGATCTGGTGTGGACGCCGATGGAGAAGGTCGCGGCGCAGGCCGAAGCGCTGCATCAATGCGGGTATTTCGCCGAACACCCGCTCTCCCTCCGGAAGACGACGAAGGTCTTCCAGGCTGCGCCCCAGGGACTGCCAAGGCGAGAAGACGCGCGTCGGATCCTGATGAAGCTTTTGAAACTCTCTGGACCCCGCAGTGTTCGGCCTTCGAATTGCGCCGCCAAGGGGCAGGACCTGTCCGAGCAGTGTTCGTCCTAACGTTGTCTTGCCGATACCGCTCTTGCCCAGAAGCGCGCAGATGTGCCCCGCATGGCAATGGAAATTGAGATCTTCGGCGAGAACCCTCCCGCCGATGCCTATACGCAGGTGATCAGCTTCGATGACTTTCGGCGTGTGCGAGCGCGCGTAAGGTCTCGGCTCCCAAGTGGCAGGATCGCTTGCGATATAGCGACGGGCATAATCTGTCCGGGCGTCTCGCAGAACCTGTTCGGCCGGGCCGGATTCGACAATTCTGTGTTCATCGAGAAAGGCGATCTGATCGGCCAGCGACCGGACGAGTGCGATATCGTGGGTTATGAGAAGTATCGCCCTGCCGCGGTCACGTAGCATCCGGAATACTGTGGCCACAACGTCGCGCCTGTCCGCATCGAGACCCTTGGTCGGTTCGTCGGCGATGATAATGCCGGCGCGGGTAACAGATGCAATCGCAGCCATGACGCGCTGCGCCATGCCGCCCGAAAGCTCGAACGGGCGCTTGCGATGATGTTCGGTATCCAGTTGCATCGCGGAAAGCGCCGTAGCAGCGTCGGCCAGAGCCGTCGGCGCCTTAATCTGCTCGCCGACCTGGACGTCAGCACCAAGCAGCGGGGCAAGTGCGTTGAGGGGTTCCTGCGGCAGCAGAAAAATATCCTTCGACCAGAGCGATCGAAGCGCATGGCTGTCGCTCGCATCATATATTCGGCCATTGACGACGATGCGGCCGGACACGGAAACGCCTCTCGGGACGAGGCCCATGATAGCGCTGCCGATCAGGCTCTTGCCGCTGCCTGTCTCTCCCAGCACAGCCAGGATCGCACCCGACGCTATGGTCAGGGAAACGTTCTCAACGATAACGCGGTGCGGTGTGGCGATCGTCAGATTTTCGACGGCAAGCGTGTTCACTCAGACGGCCTCCTCGATGCCCTGGCGACGCCCGCTATAATACTCGCCGATCAGCGTGGCCGACAGCGTGCAGATGAGAATCGCCGCGGCGGGCGTCAGTACCATGTGCGGGTAGGTGCGGAAGAAGGTCATGGTCCCCGCGATCATCGCCCCCCATTCGGCGTCCGGTGGTCTGAGGCCGAGCCCGAGGAAGCCGACCGACGAGATGGTCAGGACATTGGCTCCGACGGTAAGGGCTCCGAGCGAAGCGAGATATGGTGTGATCGCCGGCAGCACATGCACGCGGAAGATATATGCCGGCCCAAATCCGAGCAGGCGCGAGGCCTCGACATGATCGGAGGCAAGCTCCCGGCCGGCTATGGCGGCTGTCAGGCGGGCAAAGCCCGGCCATTGAGACATCCAGAGGCCAAAGAGAATCGGGCCGATCCCGCCGCCGAGCAGGCTGGAAACGAGAATGACGAACAGCAGGCTCGGGCAGGCGATGATCACGTCGGAGAGCCTCATGATCACCTGCCGGATCCAGCCGCCATGGAACGCCGAGAGGAATCCGAGCGCCAGGCCGGTAATCAAGGAAGCGATGACCCCGGCAACCGCGATCCCCAGCGAGACCCGCGCGCCAGCGATGACGCGGGCGGCGATCGAACGACCGAGATTGTCTGCGCCGAGCAGGTGTTCCGCCGATGGTGTCGCATAGGCAGCACTGAGAGCCTGGCGATTGGGATCAACCGTCAGCAGCAGGGGGCCGCACAGGACCAGAAAAAGCATGATGCCCAGCGGCAGGAAACCGAAGATAAGAACACCCGGCGATGGCAGCAGCCGGCGTTTCTCATGGCGCGGTTCGGGACACAGGTTAGTCATGGTCTGGATTCCGGCGCGATCAGACGTGGATCGAGCAATTGCATGCTGATATCGGCAATACCGTTGATGACAACGACAGAGATGCCAATCAGCAGCCCGGCGCCCATGGCCATCGGAATATCGGCGGCGAGCACGCTGTCGATCAACAGGGTCCCGAGGCCGTCGAGATTGAACAGGACGTCGATGACGACCAGGCCGCCGATCGTACCGGCCATCAGCGGCCCGAAATAAGCGACGACAGGCACGAGCGTCGGACGCAGTGCATGAAAAAAAATGATCCGTAACCAGCTTTGTCCCTTGATGCGGCCATAGGTCGGATAAAATTCCTGCATCGTCCGAACCACGGCGTTGCGGGCGACGCGGGAAAGGTCCGGCAGCAGTGCGATCGCAAGCGTCAACGAGGGAAGAACGGCGTAGCCCGGCAGATTGTTGCCGGCGGCCGGCAACCATCGCAGACCGATGGCGAATATCGTGATCAGGATGATGCCAAGCAGGAAAGAGGGCACAGACGACAGGACGGCGGAAACGACGAGAAACGCCCGATCGATGATGCTGTCCCGCCGCATGCCGACCGCAAAGCCCATAGCCAGGCTGAGAATAAGCGCCAGACCCACACCGGCCACCGCTATGCTGAGTGTCGTCTCGAAACTGCGCCAGACTTCGGGGACAACCTGCCGACCGCTGATCACGGAACGGCCGAGTTGACCGGTCAGCGCCGAGCCGACCCAGCGTACATATTGAATGATGATCGGCTGGTCGAGCCCTGTCGCCTCACGAGCCTGTTCCACCGACCCGAAGCTGAAGTTCTCACCGAAGCGGGCCTCGGCGATGCGGTATGCCACATCGCCAGGGGCAGACTGCACGGCAATGAAGGCAAGGGTGGCCACGCCGATGGCCACCCCGATCGCTGCCAGAACGTAGCCCAGTATCGCACCGATTATGCGACGAACGGACAACGGTCCTACTCAGCCCATTTGACGCGATCGATCCAGAAGCTCACCTCAAGGGCGTCAACCGGCACGCTGTTGGCATCGACCCGGTCGGAAATCGAGACATTGTAGTCGTACCAGACCACCGGAATGACCGGCAGATCACCATTGACGAGTGTCCGAAGCTTGTCCCGGGCCACCGCGAGCTCTTCCTTTGTCCGCGCGGCAAGATAGGCGTTGAGGGCGCTTTCCATTTCCGGATCGTGGTAGTTGACGCCGCTCCAGACGGACGAGGCGGCGTTTTCCTCCGCATAGTCCAGCACGAGCGTAGCGACGGGATCGGGCACTGCGCCGTAGTTTCGTCGTGTCAGGCCGAAGACGAAGTTGCCCTTGGCTATCGTCTCCATGACCTGTCCCTGATTGCCGTTTTCCAGCTTGACCTCAATGCCGACATCGGCGAGCTGCGCCTGGATTGCCTCAGCCAGAGAAGACACCTCGGGCTGCTTGCCGACGATCATCGTGAATGAGAAGCGGGTTCCGTTCTGTTCGAGAATCCCGTCGGAGCCCGCAACCCAGCCGGCCTCGGCGAGAAGCCGCTTCGCCTCTTCGACATTACGTTCGACTTGGGGAAGGTCGGGGTCGTACCAGTCCGCGAACGCGGAAGAAAAGAGCTGATTGGCGGCGGCCTTGGGATTCTTGAACAGTGCCGTTGCGATACCCTTTCGGTCGAGCGCCAGCGAGATTGCACGACGCTCAACGGGGTTGTCGAAACGCAAATCTTCGGCATTGACGAAGACGCCATTGATGCGTGCGGTCTGAACCTGCTTTACACTAACCCTGCCGGTTGCCTCCACGCGATCACGCAGTACCTGTGGCAAGCCGAGGACCAGATCAGCCTGTCCGGCCTCCGCCATATTGGCGATCGTGTCAGGGGACGTGGCGCCGGTGAAATGCACCTTAGCGATGTGGGGCTGCTCACCCCAATAATCCGGGAACGCTTCGAGATCGACCGAGGTCTTACTGTCGATCTTCGTGATCCGGTAGGGGCCGGTGCCAATGATCTGCTTGACCGTGCCGTCGGCGGCAAACGAGGCCGGCGCCAGAATGATGGCGGGGCCGTCGGTGAAAAAGTCGGCGACGAGACTGTTCGGCCGCGTAAGGGTGACCACTACGGATTGACCGTCGACACGTACGCCTGAGATCGGCAGCTTCGACACCATTTCGGAGTTGGTGTTGGCCTTGCGCATGAGTTCGATTGCGTTGCGAACCAGTTCAGGGGTCAGCTCCGACCCGTCATGGAACCGCACGCCCTTGCGAATGACGAAAGTCCAGGCGAGACCGTCATCGCTGACCGACCAGCTTTCGGCAAGTTCCGGGGCGAGCTTGCCTTCCGGGTCGATCGTCACCAGCGTTTCCGCGACACGCAGGCGTCGAAAATGGTAGCTTGTATCACCGAGATCGAGGCTGGTGATTTCGCGCGGGGAGACGATCTGGAGGATACGATCGTCGTTCGCCCACGCGGTATGCCCCCACGAGGATGCTGTTGCTATTCCGAGAGCTAGGGAGGCAGTCAGAACTGTTCTTCGGGAAATCATAAAATGGCTCCTCGGTTGGACTCGAATGGCGTCCATGCCCGAACCAAGCTTCCAGCCTCCTCTGGCACGTCGCTGCGTGCGGAGACCTCACGTATATGTACCGGCCACTACACAGCGTAGTAGCAACTACCATTCATGATTATTCTGATCAAGTTTAAATTTCCCGTCCGGTACCGCTTGCGCCGGCGCTACATTGGGCGTCGTCCGTGTCGCAAAGCACACGATGTGACGCGTAGTACTGATGGCGTGTCAATTAAAACGCATCAAACGCCGCGGTCGAGCTCGGTGCGGAAATCCCGCAGACGATGCGCCGTCTCCATCGCGCGGTTCGGTCCGAGTTGAGTGAGCGATAGTACCAGGGTTTCGAGTGCGAGCAGGATGGTGCCGTAAAAAGTCATGTTGCCCACTTCGGTGCGAGGCACTTCCAGAACAGCGTCGGCGTCTTTCGACAGTCGCCCATTCGGGTTATCGGTGATGACGATAAGCTTTCCGCCGACACGCTTAAGTTCCTCCTTGATAAGCAAGCTTTCCTTATGCACCTTGCCGTAGGCCAAGAGGACGACCGCGTCCCCGTTCTGCAGGCCAAGAAGAGCGTCGGCAAAGGCATGGCCAGTGCCTTCCATCGCAAAGCTCGGCCGGCCTATACGGCCGAGATGAGTTGCGGTTTGCTGCGCCAATCGAACAAGCGGCCCACTTCCGAAAAGCCCGATCCGGTTTGCGCCATCGAGCAGGTGCGCAGCTGATTCGAACTGATCCGGTAGAGAAGGATTTGAGAGACGCTCTAACGTCTTGGCGTAGGCTTCGACCACGAGCTGGAGAGGCGGTCTGCTTGTCTCCTGCGTCAGCTCCCTAACCGTGACGCCCACCTTTTCCACCGGCGTGCGGCTACCTTGATCGAGTTTCTCGGCTATCACTGTCTTCAAATGCGGCAGTCCGTCAAAGCCAAGGGACTGGATCGAGCGAATAACGGTCGCATCGGACGCATCGATCTTGGCGGCAAGATCAAGCGCAGAGCTGACAAGCACAGCATTCGGATGCCGCTCGATATAGTCGAGAAGCCGGGTCGCAGCCGCGCTGAGAGACTGTCTTAGTTGCACTTCTAGCATGCTAATTCCACTGTCGTTTTCCGTGTTATCCGCAGGGCGAAGCACAATAGCTAGCTCCTAAAGGCCGCGAATTCCAGCAGAGGAAGCGCTTTCATCTCATGCCCGTTCGTTTTTCTCCGCAGTGGCCCTAGCCCACGTTTCGAACTTGATCTGGCTGACCATCGCCCTTGGATCGGTCTCTGAACCGCACCGGGTTTGCCGGAGACCCCAACTCGTGAGAAGTAGGGTCTATGACAAGCAAAACGACGAACAAGTTTTCTCCTGAAGTTCGTGCC
>NZ_JBJDMY010000027.1:0-33153 GCF_044900305.1 Agrobacterium sp. NPDC089420
GCTTGTTCGCCTGTGCATTCATGCCGGATACACCGGTCCGCATAGTGCCGAAAATACTCATTCAAAAACCCTCGTGGTCATCTTTCAGGGAGAAGTTGAAACGCAGGGCTTGCGCGAAGCTATCTAAAAAGTGGTAAATATACCGACGAGTACCGCCTTCACCGCTTTGTGATCAAGACGTCTCAATTTTTAGATGAAATGTATTGGGGTGATGGGGTTGTCTAGTCACAGCTGGGCGTCGAGGATATTTTCGTCGAAGCAGCACTGTATGGTGCAAGGCTGACTTTGCGGTCGCCATCAGTTGCGGCATGATGCAACATCGCGGGATGAGCATTCAATGTCGGCGATGCATTCATCTGAGACAGAGCGATACAGTTCCCTCAACGGAATGGCTCGGCTCGCGTCCTGTTTACAGGGCGCTGAAAGCGCTCATTTTCAGCGTTATTCAATGCCATGATATCACACCTCAGTCTGATTGAAGAGCTCGCCGGTTTTGAGCATCATGTGTATAATGACAGCTAGAGCAGATCCTGTTCAATCCGAGCCACATCCTGCAGCCCTGAAGTAGTTGGCGCATTCTGCAGGAGTGAAGCGGGGTATCAAAACGCCGACTGCGTCCCACAGGGCATCGACTTTCCTCTCAGCCCGGCTGCGCAGCATGGCCTTCAGTTTCGAGAATGCGTTCTCGATGGGGTTGAAGCCGGGACTATAAGGCGGAAGGGATATGAACGTAATGCCAGCGCGTTCAATTGCGTCGCGCGCACCGACTGTCTTACGATCTAGGAGGGTATCCATGGCCACAACCTCAGCACGAACAATCTCGTTGTCAAGCTTCCAAACAAATATTCTGGACATTCGAAAATACGATATCTTCATCGTCTATCGTCCCTTCTCAGCGAGGAATTTTACCGGGAAACTCTTAGAGGCTGACTCAAAAAGACCTCAGCAATATCTGTATTTTGCGAGCCGCCGTGTGAGAATGCGGATGTGGGCGATTGTGATCCATGCCTCGGCGGAGGCGATTGTTTTCTTCCAATCCTTGGCTAGTCTACGACAACGACCGAGCCAGGCGAAGGTCCGGTCCACCACCCAGCGGCGCGGCAGGACCTTGAAGCTCTTGGCCTTGTCGGAACGCTTGACGATTTCAATCGTCCACTGGCCGAACTTTGCCAATCTCCCCTTCAGCTTGTCGCAAGCATAGCCGCCATCGGCGAAGACATGTCGGAGCCAGGGCCAGCAGTGGCGGATCGATTTCAGGAGACCGAATGCCCCATCACGGTCCTAAATGTCCGCGCCATGCAACTATCAGGCCGACCATCAGCCCCAGCGTGTCGACAATGATGTGGCGCTTGCGCCCCTTGAGCTTCTTGTCGGCGTCATAGCCCGAAATCCCGCCGTTTTCTGTAGTTTTCACGCTCTGACTGTCGATCACGCCAGCGGACGGCGAGGCTCGCCGACCTTCCATCTCGCGCGTCTCCATCACAAGACGATGGTTGATCCGGCCCCATAAACCCATTGCCCGCCATTCGTAGAAATAGGCTTGAACTGTCGTAAACGGTGGAAAGCCCTTTGGCAGCATTCGCCACTGACAACCCGTCGAAGCAACATAAAGCAGCGCATTCACAACCTCGCGAAGATCGGTCCTCCGTGGCCTGCCCAAACGCCTTGGCCCAGGTAGGCAAGGCGAGATCAATCCCCATTGCGGTCTCCGTTCGTCCTAAGCAAACAAACAGAATCACAAATGACTGATTTCACTCAACTCTTTTTCGGGCAGGCTCTTAGAGTTTGCAATACTGCCTCAACTTCGCCATCTCTGTTACCGCCCGATCGAGGTCGAACGAAACTGACATGCTGCGTGGTCCGGAGAAGGTTAGTTGCCCCCCCGATCGCACGAGTTGCGCTATCGCGGTCTTGGCTTCATTGCCTTCAAAGCCGAGATATTCACGCATAACCTGCATCATTTGGCTTCGCTCGTACGCTCCAAAAGCGACACGCACCTTTTCTGGTCTTTTCCAGACCATCCCTTGGCCGAAATCCACACCGAGAGCGAACCTGCCTTCTGTTGCTCCTACCCCGCAAAATGCCATAGCAATTACAGGCGTACCGTCGGGGAGTTCCTTGTAAAGGGACAACACATGTATCGTTGTCCCGTTCGCTTTGAACTCCGGTAAGAAGTTTGCGGACGTTTGTGCATCCTGTCCCGAGCCGCTATCCTTGGGCGCCCCGGACTGCCGCAATGACTCTTCTAAAGTCTGCACTTTTTTCTCGCCATCGGCGTGAGCATCATCACTGGAGATATAGGCGCTTTCTGCAAACCTGCGAAACACCTGTCTCGCATGCGGCATCGCTGTGCGCATTGTGGGACAGGAAATAGTGATGCGACCGGTCGGCGTATCGGCAAATGCCCCATATAGACGCACATTTCGATAATCGGGACCTGAGGTCGGAACGAGGACAGCCTCAATACCTTTAGCTCCGTGCATATCAATAATCTGAATATCATCGATATCTTTGCCGCTTCTTTCGATCGCCGTTTTGTAGCTCTTTACCGTTCCATTAAGGATGCTCTCATCATTAAGCCGCTCCTGCGACCAACCATCCATCGGATCGTTAGGAGCATTCTTCTTAAATCCGATATCGCACAAAGGAGACCGGGGAGCTGTGGGCAATTCCTTTTCATCCGTGCTGATTATCCTGTATTTGACCGTCTCCGTGCCGGGATCATCGAGTTTTCCAGCCAGCTTCATTGGATGCGAAATAGAGAAGGTGAGGCCGGTTTCAGGATCATGAGCGACTTCGGGAGGGGCGATGAGTGTCATATTGACGGGCAGAGCTACCGTTAGGGCATCGTCCCCCATATCCGCAGTCAGCGGCGAGACCGGTGACGTTCGAGCGACCATCCGGAGCGCGGTTTTGTCTATGGCTTCCACGCCGGACGTTTCCAGCACCTTTGAACCACTGATCGTTCCGTCCCTTTCAACGGTAATTTCGACTTTAACCGTAAAGTTACCGCCGATGCCCGGAATATCCGGCACAACGAGGTTTGCCATCATCTGCGTTTTGACAACCTCTAACCATTCCTGTTTGTTGGTTGGCCGAGGCTGTGAGTTTTGGGCAGCGACCATGGATGGGAAAACCAATAATATCAATGTCATGACGCTCGATATCTTCATCGGCGATTATTCCTTCCTTCGTCAACCGCAGCGATACCTGTTTACTGAAACGGTTCGTAGGCCCTGGTTTCGAGCTCGCAGTACAGTCTGCCCGCCGGTCGAGAATCTCCTAGCGATCACCGAAACGCTCATTCCGCTTGCGAGATCATTGTACATGTCTTGCTTGTGTTCTTTGGTAGCGTTGACGGCAGGCCATGGACCTGCCTTTGGACTTTGCGCACTTCAGGCCGGATTGCATTCGCTTGATCAACAAATCACGTTTGAATCGATCATGTTGCCGAACTTGTCGACGGCCCGATACAGATTCGTTTAAGTTATGCGGCCCAGGCTGGTGCGTCTAGGCTCAGGACCTATTAATTTAACTTGAGATGTGATTCACGGCTTCCGAGAAGGAGGCCGTGATGGGTGATTTGTTTTTGCTGAGCGAGCGCCAGATGGCCCGGATATCGCCGCATTTCCCGCTTTCACTACGAACGTTCTGCGGGCTCATAACGAGCTTATTGAACGGAATGTCGCGCCCGGTAATGCGCGTGATTTTGTGGATAGCCTGCACCATATCGTTTTTCCGTCGTGGATTGGCCGGAGCCTTTCTTCGACAGCCGCAATCCGCCCGCGCCGGTTCGCCTCACGCGTCCAGACCAGTGTTCCGATATAGGCGGGAAAGTCGCGCGTGCTGGCGGTACCGTCATCGCGCACCCGCGTTCTCTCCATTCTTCAGACGATCTGATACTTTTCTTCCGACACGATCCTATTGTTCGTTCGTTCTCGAAGAGAAAAGCGCATGGAAACACTCGATCGCAAGACGGACAAGAATGTAAAGAACCGCGAGGTTCACGCAGATCAGTGTGACGAACAGGAACGGGCTTTCGCGCAAGGTGAAAGTTACCTTGGTAAAGGCGCTGTAGCGTGAATACTCCGACATCGTTCCGGTAACGAGGGCCGATAGCAGGCCGATCGTAGAATATACCGCCATCATTGCCGACACCGTAGCCGTCAGGGCATAAACGGGTTTACTAAGACGTACGTTGTTAAAGGGTGGTCTGGCCTGTTTTTCAAGCGCGGACAGGGAACGAGTTTCACGCTCTCGAACGTCAAGCCAGACGGGAAAGCTTGATACTGGCCTGTCTTCAACACTCGTTTCTTTGTAGCGCTTTCGCCGGGCGCTGCGTTTCGTCATGACTCGCCCTCATCTGACCGCAAGCCTTCGCCGTTGATGTGAGCGTAACGATAAACCAGCCATAAATGCACAACAGGTATCACCAGCGGCAATCCGGTTGTTGACAATCGCCATGCCCAGACAGTCCTGAACGGCTGTGCCGCCTCTCGGATCATCAGAATGTAAACACTTAGGATGCCGATGGGAATGATTCCCGTATAGATGATACGAAACAAGGAAGCGACCATCTTATGAGATCGCAGGTCCCCTTTCTTGAGGTAATACCAGCCTACCTGAAACACACCTAATATTGGGAAAAGAGCCGCGAAAAAACAGGCGCTTACCATGAGTTCTCTGGCAAACTCCAAAAGCGCGTCAGCGGAATCATCACGCGTCTCAAAGACGAGCAGCATGTCAACAAACGACAAGGCCTTGATGAGGGTGAACGTCGCCAGTATCATCCCTTGTAGAAAAACAATCGCCACTGGAGCAGCCAGAAGAAGGAGCTCTACGACAAAAAGGACGCGGAAAAAGATATTTCGCGTCCGGGAATGCTGGCTTCTGATCGTACTCAGTTCACTCATTCAAACTCGCGATAAGACGTGTAGCCCAAAACCAGAAAATATCATCTGCTGCCCGGCCTTTACATCACAATGTAGTCTACTGTCGTCCCCTCAAGCTGAGGTTTGCCAATAAATTCCTGATTATTTTCATCGAGTTTGCATTTTTTCGCGAGTCATTTTATTGCGGGATTATTGAAAACAATCAGGATTCTTCGAATGCGATTGGTATCCATCGTTCCATCCGTTTTGTTCGGTTTCATTGCAATTGCTGTCTTAAGTGTTGTGTTCGGATCATGGTACACAATCGATCAGGGTGAACGCGGCGTCATTCTCCGTTACGGCGCGATAGCTGGCACGGCTGAACCGGGACTGGGGTTCAAGCTTCCTCTTATCGACTCCATCGTTCGCATTTCCGTGCAGTCGAAGTCCAAAGTTTATGAGCATATGGAAGCCTATAGCCGCGACCAGCAGCCGGCGGTCGTCAAGCTTTCGGTCAATTACCGCATTCCGGTCGATCAGGTCGCATCGGTCTATGAACAATATGGCTCCGAAGACGGACTTCTGGGACGGCTTGTAGAACGCAAGGTCTTTGAGGAAAGCAAAACTGTCTTCGGTCGTTTCGCTGCCGTCACAGCTATCCAGGAGCGCGGACGCCTCAATCAGGAAGTTGCACAGGCTATTCAGGACAGTGTCCGCGGACCGGTGATCATCGACAGCGTTCAGATCGAGAACATCGACTTTTCCGACGCCTATGAAGCGAGCATCGAGCAGCGCATGCTGGCGGAAGTAGAAGTCCAGAAGCTGCGGCAGAATGCCGAACGCGAAAAGGTGCAGGCTGAGATCACGGTAACACGCGCCAATGCAGATGCGGATGCCCGCCGCGCCGATGCACAGGCGCAGGCAGACGCCGTCAGGCTTCAGGCACAGGCGGACTCCGAAGCCATCCGTCTTCGCGGCGACGCCGAGGCACAGGCCATCAAGGCACGCGGCGACGCCTTGCGGGACAATCCGGGCCTCGTTTCGCTCACCCAGGCGGAGAAATGGGACGGTAAACTGCCGACGACCATGCTGCCGAACGGTGCGTTGCCAATGATCGATCTGGGCAAAGGTCGCCAAACCGAACAATCCAGTGATTACACCGAATAAGGCCGTTCGCGATCAAGACAAGCCGACAAGGACATTGAGACAGGCTTGATCCGTAGGGATTGCGCGTGAGAATCGGAAACATGCGAAAAGAAACGCGTCAAGCTAACGGATCACCGAAGGCACCAATCGCACAGCAGGTCGAACGCCTGCTGCTGGCCGTTGTCCTGTCATTCATTTCGGCGATGGTTCTGATCGTGGTCATCCCGGTCATAATTCCGGATTTCTTCGGTTCCTGCTTTGAAGGCGCATGCGGTTACGCGGCCGTGTTCGCCTTCGCGCCCGTTGCAATATTGTTTCTGTCGCCCATATGGTGGCTGGTCCTGCGCCGTCTCACCACCTTCATCCGCCTCATCCTCTGGTTCTTTGTAGTGCTGATTTGCGGGCACTTCATATTTCCGTGGGCATTATGGATTTCCGGGCTTGCCTTCCTTGCCTGGTTGATGATCCGGCTCTGGCGCGATCACAGGCGCCAAGGCAGGCCTTTCGGCGAACTGTTCGGGAAAAGTCCCGATGAAGTCTAATGGCAGGTTCTTTTATTCCTTTTCGTTCATAGCTCTCTCAAGCCTTCCGAACGCGCAGGCGGCCACGACGGAATCCCGCATGCTGTGTGATCAGATCATAAACCGGTTTCCGGGGCAGGATCGCTTATCGATTGAATACAAAGAAGATGGCTGCACCGTGCAGGCCGGAGAGTTCGATAACGGTGCGCAATCCGGCCTCTGGTCTTTCAATGGAATCGACATCGAAATTTCGCGCGGGCACGAGACTGGCACATTTTCCTTTTACGGCAAGATAGACGTCACCGGCCTTGCTCTTCCTGAAAACCATTCGTCAGGCAACCGTTATCCTGCGTGGACGCAGAAGGCCCCCATCGATTTTCGGCTCGATTTTTCCTGGCATGGGGATTTGCGCTGGCTTCACGTCGAGAAGGCTGAAATCTCCTCCGGTCCGCGCGACAGGATTTCTTTCTCGACGGATATTTACACCGGCTTCCAGCCGGCGCTTCAGATCGATCAATGGCTGGACACGAAAAAAATATGGATCGCGAATCTTGCGCTGGAAGTCGAAAATGACCGGCTGCTCAAAGACCTGGTTGTGCCTTCTGTCCTACGATGGATGGGCGAAGAAGAAGCGAAGCAAACGGCGATGGAAGCCTGGAAAAGCCAACTGTCCGGTTCCATAGCGTCGTTGCCTTCGCAGGTTGCTTCCCGGAAGACCAGAACAGAACTTCAGCGTTTCATTTCGCAAATGCCGCGGCCTTCGGGACTCTGGAAAATTCTATTCCAGTTCAATAAGCCCCAGAATCTGGAACCTTTGGCCCTTGGCGAAATCAGCCTGACGGATGTTGTGCTACAGGCGACCATTGAAGCGATTCAGGAACCCTGATGCGCATTCTGCTGATCAATCCGCCCTATATCTCGCTCTCCTCAAAAGGCGCCGGGCACCAGATACCTTTCGGTCTTCTTTGCATCGGTGGTCCGCTCATCGATGCCGGTCATGTCGTGAAACTGCTGGATGGCGAACGCCATCACCTGTCGCAGAGCGAAATCGAGCGGGAAATCCTGGCCTTCGGGCCAGACATCGTGATGACCGGACATGCCGGTTCGACACCGGCGCATATCGCCTGTCTCGACACATTGCGAACCGCCAGGCGCGCCACGCCGAAGGCCGTGACGATCTATGGCGGTGTTTATCCGACCTATCACGCGGCCGATACTCTGGAAACCGCACCCTATGTCGACATCGTTGTGCGCGGCGAAGGCGAGGCCGTCACCCTCGCGTTGGTCCGCGCCATCGCCGAAAACACGCCCCTGTCGAAGGTCAACGGCATCACCTGGTGCCAACGCGCAGGAGACAGTGCCGTCACGATCCATGAGAACCCGCCGGCCGCATTGATCCGCGCTCTTGATGAATGGCGCATCGGCTGGGAACTCATCGAAAACTGGGACCTTTATCAGTGTTTTGGGCGCGGCAGGGCCGCGATCATTCAGTTCTCTCGCGGCTGTCCGCATGTGTGCAGCTATTGCGGCCAGTATCAGTTCTGGAGCAAATGGCGGTATCGCTCCCCAAGATCTGTCGCAGCGGAAATCGGCTGGCTGCAGCGCACGCATGGCATCGGCTTCGTGACGCTTGCCGATGAAAACCCCACATCGTCCAAGCGCCTGTGGCGCGAATTTCTGGAAGCCCTTGTCGAGCAAAACGTGCCCGTTCGCCTGTTCGCCACCATCCGCGCGACCGATATCGTTCGCGACGCCGATTTGCTTGCCCTGATGCGTCGCGCCGGAATGGCCTGCATTCTGATGGGCATCGAAACAACCGATCCTTCAACACTGGCGGCAATCCGCAAGGGATCGACAACCCGGGAAGATCAGCAAGCGGTCAGACTCTTGCGTCAGCATGGAATTCTGTCAATGCTCGGTCATATCGTCGGCTTTGAGGAGGAGCGCCCGCGCGATTACATGCGCGCTATCCGCCAGATCGCCGTCTACGACCCCGATCTGGTCAATGCCATGTATGTGACGCCGCACAGATGGTCGGACTGGGCCGCTGAAAACCACCACCGCAAGGTCATCCAACGTAATCCGTCCAGCTGGGATTACCGTCATCAGCTTCTTTCATCGCGGTATCTTTCGTCCCGATCGGTTTTCTGGCTCGTCAAGCTGATGGAATTGGTGGTACATGCCCGTCCACGGGTAATTTTCCGCCTCTTCGCGCATCCCGACAAAGAGGTTCGGGATGACCTTCGATGGTGTTTCCGCAACAGTTTCCGGGTCTGGTGCGCCGAAGTCGCCGAGTTTCTGCAAAGCCCGCCCGACAACCATTCGCAAATGACGCTGGAGCAATGGTTTGGCAAAGAAGTCCGTTCAGACTGCTGCCAGTCAGAGGTAACGGCTGAAAAAGCCTGAATTGCCGATGGAATTTGCTATCGGAAAAGAACTTCGCGGATGGCAGCCGAGCTGTCCGCCGAGCCGCTTCGCTTCATCGAAATCTGCACTCGGCATGACGCCGAGAATCTCGACACCCTGCCACCTTTCAGGCGATGCAGCGAAATTCCTCGCGTGTCCCGCTGGAGTTCCTCCATCCGCACCACGGAATGAAGAGGTGCGGCTCCCCTGACATCGCAAGGAAGCATCATCCTTAAGCTGAGTTGGATCGAGCCACCGTCGCGCGTGCACTCCGCAACACGTGCGGCGTCGCGAACCTTCAACGCCTGTCCATCGGGACAATATGCGCAAGACGCAGAAAACGATCAGCATGGCGTTTTGCGATTTCTGAACCGGACATATTCGACTACAATTTCCACCTATGAATCGTAACAGTTATGTCTAACGGACGCCGGCATTGTTTCCCAGTCTTTCGCTTTTCGATCTCTATATCATACTTTTATCATGGTACTGGCCTGTCGCGCTTCTGGCAGCCATTGCGGCGTTGGCTGCAGCCTTCAGCCTGACACGAAGCCGAAAAAAGAGGGTGGCGGCGGTTGTCTTTACGGGTTTCTGCCTGTTTCCCATGCTTTATCTGCTACCGTGGAACTGAATATGAAGCATAAGCCGGAATGGACCTTCTCAAGCATCGCGGCATTAGCTTTTGGTCTTTTGACTGCCTGGTTCTGGTGGTGGCTGATCATGTACCAAGGCACATGGCCTTATATCATCTTTGCTTGGATTCCTGCGGTTCCCGGACTCGCCTTCGGGATCTACGCACTCAGAACCTACGAAAGCCGGGTTGCGATGCTGGCAATCATGCTGAGCATCTCTCCACTAACGACATGGATAATGGCCTGATCCATGACCGACAATCAATCTTCCAAGGAAGAATCGTTCTTCATTGTTCTCGTCAAACTCCTGTTCAATCTGTCGCTATTCGTCCTGCCTTTCGTCGTTCCGGTCTATTTGCCCCCGGCCCTTATTGTCCTCTACTGGCTGCTCACGCATCTGGCCGAATGGATCGAGAACCGGATAAACGGTGCTGTCGATCAGACCTTCATCTGGATGCTGGGTGGCTGTTTCGGCGTCAGCGGCCTTGTCGCCGAAAACGTGCCGGGCACCGTCATGGGAATCCTTGCCGGCGTCGCCAGCTTCCTTTGCTTGTTGGTGGTGCATGAGGGATGGAAGAAGCTGGCGGGTCTCACGATCAGGAAGGGTCCTGACGGACCACGTGTGACGGCAGTCGATCCTGTTCCCTTCACCGGGCCGAGTGCCTGGAGCGGTGGGGCACCCACGACACCGGAAGGCGAGACGGTTCGGATTCTTGCCTGCGGCGAGTTCGTCATGGGCGGCCCTGTGATCTGCGATTACCTTTTGCCGGACGGAAGCATCATTCTTCATGGTGGCGCCTCCACCGGCTTCTCGCCGAACGGACGTTATTTCGTCACCCCCTCGCCATCGCGCAGGGAATGGCCCTTGTTGATCTACGACCGACGCAGGCACATCCTCCATACCTGCGATGTGGACAGCAAATTCTGGGAAATCGATCTGGTCGGCGATATGACAATCTCCGGGCGTGAAAGCCCGCTCGTTTCCAACCAGAGCTGGTCGGCGACGATCGACGACCTGATCGAGCATTCTACGCACGAAAAAATGATCGACGTCGCCGATCTGAAAATCCCGGAAAAGCACTGGGAGCATATTCGCAAGCGACATGAAAAGGATTTTCCACGTCCACAGGGCAGCGAAGGACCAGCCACTAGTTGGAGGCTGCATCTCCCCACAAGCCTGAGAGCGCTCGAAGACCCGCTCGATCCACTCCAGAACCCGCGAGCGGAAATCGTCATCCGGGAAGAAGAAAGTGGCCTCATCACGCCAATGGGGTTTCCCGTCATCGTATGGAGAAACGACAGTCGCGCCTTCGTATGCGTGGCAAAGCCGAAAGGCGGTGGCGAAAATAGCTGGTGGCTCTGGGATGATCAAAAAGGGTGGAAGCAGTTACAGCAGCGACAGGATCTGGGCGCAAACATTCCCTACGGCCAGCGATCCAAACCCATCGATCTCGATGCCCGTTATCTGACGGTGGAGTGGGAATTGCTGCAGCCGCATCTTGGCGAAGAAAGTGTCGGGGAACTCAGCAGCTATACCGGCTATCGGCTGGAGATTGACGGGCGCCTGTTCGAAAAGCCCGTTATTCGCCAAATCATTCCCCTTGAAAGCTCTGGCAACGAAGACGAACGGGTAGAAAGCGCGCCGTTGAAGAACTGGCATAAACTCGTCTGGCGTTTCCGCCGTATCGACGAAGATATTCACCGCCATGTCTATCAATGCGAGTTCCGGGGAAACCTGCTCGAAGGTGAATGGCTGCTGGATCACCGGATTTCCCGAGACGGCCGTTATATTGCGCTCGTCGCTTTTGCCGATCCTCCCGCCGCTCCTCACCGTATCGCCATTCTGGACAGCGAAACAGGCACGCTTGCGTGGGTGGAAGAAACGTTCTTCTTTCCGGAGTTTCAGGGGTTCGACGATACCCACCTGTATCTGGTTCATGTCATGGAACGCCGGACTGTTCCTTCGCATGAAGTTTCGGACATGGAAGATATCACGATATCCGGTAAATCGCCGGAAGGCTCCGATGGCCCGCAAACCGCCCTGCCACCGTCTGACCACTCACGCATGTTCATCGCTCACGAAAACCGGAGCCGGCTTTATTATAGGAGAACGTCTGTCGTTTTCGAAGACGGCAGATGGAAAACGGCGCCGCCAGCCGGGGCCTCCCTGCAGAAATAAGTCCTCAGGAAACGCATACGCTGAGCCCCCTCTGGGCTGGCATCCCTCGAACGGTTAGTCCTGCACAGCCTTTTTCAAGGCAGCTTCAGCGTCCTCAGCAGCCCGCTGGGCCTCACGTTCGGCATTGCCCACTGCTCGATAAGCATCGGCCCCTGGGTTTTCGTATCTGTCCTGTGCCCCTTGTCCGGAAGTGATCTGCGGTGAAAGCCACATATAGGCCGCAGTCAGGAGCAATATAATACCGACAGTTACTGCGCCCACCACGCCGGGGAATCGGCTTTCACGGGCCGTTGTCTCTCCGCCCTCGACCGATTGGACGAAAACAGAAACAAAGGCCGGGATTGTGATGAGCGCGGATAAAAGGAAGAGCACCTTGATGTCCAAAGCCCACCAACCGGTAGCGATCAAGCCGATGCAGCCGATTAGCGCCAGATATTTCAAAGCCATCTTTTACACCATTCCTCCAAGCGTAGCTTTCAATGAATAAAGGAGCCTGCTTCGAGCCGCAAAGCGTAAGCCGACAATTTTCTATATGCGGATGTTTTGGCGGCCGCAAACACGATGACATCATCCCTGCCGGCTTCGTGAGGATCCGCTATCAGGCCCGGGTTCGCGAAGAGGACGCTTTGAGGGTGGCGTCCGCCAGACGAGAGCCTTGCGAAGAGAAAAATCCTTTAAAATCCGCTGGACCACGGCTGTTGTGTACGTGTGAATGAAAACATCTGATAACTACCTTCCAGGCATCGTCATTTCCCTGCTCCTCGCGGGGTTTCTGGCATTCCTGGGTCTTGTTGCGGTAACGGCCGGCAATCTTGACTGTGGCGCCATAGGCCTCATTCTCGCTGCGATCTATATCGGATGCCCACTCGCGCTTCTGTTGGTGGTTGTCTGGGCCACATACATGATCCGCAGCCGTGGCCAGTTGCGGGGCCATGTTCACGCCCTTCTGCCTTTCTCATTCTGCCGACGCTGCTAGCCATCCTGATCGTTCCCGTGGGCGAAGCGATAAAGCAGGCCGAGCAGGATCGTTTCGAAATCGCCCACCCTTCAATCTCAGAAATCCATGTCAATCTGAGCGGGCACAATCTGGGGCCGGATTCGGGCAGTTATGAAAGCGGTCCGTTGTTGTCAGCCGATTGTCCGGATATGTCCGTCAAGCTGACAAGCTATGCGACTCCAGCCTCCGTTGAGGGGCATACATTGCCTAACGCCGGCGCTCATCTCAAGGACGGCATCGATAACTATCGTTACAGGAAAATCCCCTATCCCGATGCGCCGCCTGCCCATGATCCCTTGCCGCTGCACCGCTTTCCCTATCCCGATCTGAGAGCGTTTCTGGATACGCATGGAGGTAACGAGGCGGATGCGATAGTCCACCTGTATTTCCATTATGACGATCATGTCGATGTCACCCCTGCCGTGAGACGATTTTCGATGACGCAGGAAATGCCCTCCCAGCAAAGGAATATGCACGGTCTCGTGCTCTTCGGCCTTTACAATTATCTGCCTTCGCAAACGGCGCGACTGGAACTCAACGGTCAGACGCTGGACCAGGGCGACTATGCCGCTCGTGAAATTCTGCCCCTTCCCGCTGCATGCCGCGACATTCCGACATCCGCCCGTGCTGCCTTCGTCGATCTGAACCAACCGCTGACCCTGCGCTGGCAGACGTTCGATGATCCGGATGTCTGGCGCACGGCGGAAGTGCAGGTTCCGGACTTCCCGATGCGCTTGCCGGAAAAAGAACGATCCGCACCGACGCAGGTTCTTCTTTACCTGCGGCTCGACGGAATGGTCGCCGCCGAGCGCTATCTGGAGGTCGGCAGGATAGATGGCGAACTGGCAATAAGGGCAGCAGGCATGCCGGATCTGGCCCTGTCCTACACATTCTGCGGCAGCATTTATTCCCGCTACAACCCGGCTGTCGTGAAACTTCTGGCCGACTGAGGAAAGACTCTTGAGTTCCTCCAGGCGGTTTACTCACGCTGCAAGCAGATCGGGTCGGTATGTGAACCAGACAGCCTTTTTCGCCTCATTTTTCCCGTTGGGCCGCAGCGCCCGCGGCGATCATGACGACGATTTCATCGAGCTCATCTTCCAACCGCTCCAGCGGCAAGCCGACAAAACGCGCTTCGAGCGTGATACTGATAATGCCGTGGACGGCGCCGAACAGCGTTCGGGCTCGTACGGCGCGGTCTTCCGCACTCATCTCCGGCTGCAGTTCCGCCAATGGTTGGGCGATGATGCTCAACAGGAACAGGTGCTCATCCAGATGCCATTGCGGCGAGGGTGTGCCTTCCGGCGGCGAATGTTCAAACAGGGCTTTCCAGAGATTGCGATTGGTGATCGCAAATTTCAGGTAACCCTGCGCCAGATTGCGCAGCCGGTCGGTCGGCGACCTATCCTTCACTTCCGCCAGCGCCAGTGATTGCTCGAGCGCCTTGAGCGTCAGTGAATTGACGTGGATGATCAGATCATTGAGATCCATATAGGCGCTGTAGAGACCGCCAAGCGCGCAGCCGGCATCCCGCGTCACATCGCGGGCGCGTAAGTTTGCCAAGCCGTCGCGCTCGATGCTATCGCGAGCCGCCGCCAGCAACTTTGCTTTCAGGTCCTCGCGTTTTTCTTCCCGTCGGCCCATTTCCGTTTTTCCAAGAAAATTGAACGATGTTCAAAATAATTATTGAACGCCGTTCATTTTTGTGCGAGACATTCATTCATGAACAATGTTCATACACGGGAGACGTTAAATGTTCAACCTGATTGCAACACTTTTGCGCGGCAGAACTCACGATGCGGAGCAAGCCGTCGCCGATCGTTATGCCATGCCGCTACTGGCCCAGCAGATCCGAGAAGCGGCCAAGGCCATCCAGTCCGCCCAGCACGCACTGGCCGTGGCCATCGCCCAGAACGAAAAGGAGCGCAGCCAGCACGCTGCGGTCCTTTCTCGGATCGTTGATCTAGAGGAACGCACGCTGACCGCACTTTCGAAGGGAAATGACGGCCTGGCCCGAGAAGCCGCCGACGCCATAGCCTTCCTCGAAGCGGAACGGACGGCTTCCGAACAGGCGCAGGCCCAGTTTGCCAACGCCATTGCCAACCTCAAGGCAACAGTCCGCTCGGCGGAAGGTCGTCTGAAGGAATTGCAGCGCGGCGAACGTGTGGCGCGTGCTACCGACGCAGCCCAGAAAATCAATCACACTTCGGCAGGCGTCAGCCTCGCCACGCTGGATGATGCCGAGCGCACGCTCGAACGCCTGCGCGATCGCCAGAAACAGACCGAGACGGTTTCCGCCGTCCTCAAGCAGATGGAGGATCCGGCGCCCGTCGGGCTAGTCGAACGGCTGGCAGAAGCTGGATGTGGCGCGCCGCTGCGCTCTTCCGCCGATGACGTGTTGGCGCGCCTGCGCGCCCGCCTCGATGCCGCCGCCTGAAACGCATTTTACAAATCTCACAAAGGATCAAAATCATGAACGACAGTTTTCAGAAACATTCGTCGAGCTGGGTCAGCTTTTCCTACATCTCTTTCGGTGCAGCAGCTTTCATGCTGGCGCTCGGCCTGTGGATGATGCCGCTCGATCTGTGGGGCAAGGGATATCTCGCCATGGGCATCATCATGCTGGTGCAGACTACGGTGAATATGACCAAGACTTTGCGCGATAACGCGGAGTCGGAAAAGCTGATCCGTAAGATCGAGGACGCCAAGACTGAGAAGCTGCTCGTTAAGTTCAATCGCGACAGCGAGGATTAAACCTCATTAACGAGGCCACGGAATTGCTCTGGCTCTCAATGATTATCTAATAATTCCGTGGTCCTCCTGCTGTGATCGAAAAGGAACGAGACATGCACGACAGTCTGATGAAAAAGAGGAAATTCGCGCCACTCTTCTGGACGCAGTTCCTCTCCGCCTTCAACGACAATTTCCTGAAACAGACGCTGATCTTCCTGATCCTGGCGACGATGGCGGGCGAAGGCGCGGCACTCGTCACACTGGCGGGCGGTATCTTCATAGTACCGTTCCTGCTTCTATCGGCACTGGGTGGCGAACTCGCCGACAAGCACGACAAGGCGCAGATGGCGGAACGGCTGAAATTCGCCGAAATCGGCATCGCCGCCATTTCGGTCATCGGCATCGCCTTTTCCTCGATTTTCATCCTGATGGTTGCATTGTTTGGCTTCGGCGTCATTTCGGCGCTGTTCGGGCCGATCAAATACGGCATCCTGCCGGACCTTCTGGAAACGAACGAACTTCCTAAGGCCAATGCCTGGATCGAGGGCGGCACCTTCATTGCCATCCTGACCGGCACGATCGTCGCGGCCCTTGCTTTTGCCGAGGGTGACAGCGCCTGGATCTTCGGGCCGATGATGATGGTGCTTTCCGTCCTTTGCTGGCTTTCGGCGCGCATGATTCCGCAGATCGGCGCCCAGGCGCCGTCCCTGGTCATCGACAGAAATGTGTTTCGTTCCAGCATGACGCTGGTGAAGGAGCTGCGTAGCGATACCCGCGTCTGGCGCTCGGCGCTGATGAATTGCTGGTTCTGGTTTGTCGGCGCCTTCGTCATGTCGATGCTGCCGATCATGGTCACCGAAATCCTTGGTGGTTCCGAACTCGTCGTTCCTGCCTATCTTGCCATTTTTGCAATCTCGATTGCCATCGGCTCGGCAATTGCCGGCTGGATGTCTGCCGGTCGTGTCGTTCTTCTGCCCGCACCTGTTGGCATCACCATCGTCGCTCTGGCTGGGATCGATCTCGGCTGGAACCTCTGGGGCCTGCATTCGCTCTCGCATGCCCAGACATTTGCCGATTTCTTCGCAGGCCCGAAAACCATCTGGGTGGCGATCGATCTTGCCGGCATGGCAATCGGTGGGGCATTCCTTGCTGTTCCGACCTTTGCCGCCATGCAGACCTGGGCTGACGAGGAACGCCGTGCGCGCGTTATTGGTGGCGCTAATGTTCTCTCCGCACTGTTCATCACCATCGGCCTGGCGCTTGTCGCCGTGTTGCAGACTGTCGGTATTTCCGTCCCGATGATCATTCTCGGTTTGTCGGTCATCAACATCGCCGTCGCATGGCTGATGCTAAAGACGTTGCCCACCAACCCTTTCCGCGATTTCATCTCTATCCTTTTCCGTGCCTTCATGCGTCTGGAGGTCGAAGGTCTGGAGAACATCCGCAAGGCGGGTCGTGCGCCGATCATCGCGCTCAACCATGTCAGCTTCATCGATGGCGCTCTGGCGCTGGCCATCACCGAAGAAGAGCCCGTCTTTGCCGTCGACTACAAGATTGCCCAGACCTGGTGGGCTCGTCCCTTCCTGAAAATGGCAAAATTCCTGCCGCTCGATCCGACCAAGCCGATGGCGACCCGTTCGCTTATCAAAGTAGCCCAGGACGGCAATGCCATCGGCATTTTTCCGGAAGGTCGTCTCACGGTCACCGGCACGCTGATGAAGGTTTATGACGGCGCTGCTATGGTGGCTGACAAGACCGGTTCGATGATCGTGCCCGTGCGTATCGATGGCCTGGAAAAGAGCTATTTCTCCAGACTTTCCGGAGGGCAGGTGCGTCGCCGCCTGTTTCCAAAAGTCAAGGTGACGATCCTGGAGCCGGTTCGTCTTGAAGTGCCGGAAGACCTGAAGGGCCGCAAGCGCCGTATTGCGGCCGGTGCGGCACTCTACAAGATCATGTCGATGCTGCTATTTAAGACCACGGACACCAATCTTACCGTGCTGGAACGTATCATCGAAACGGCGCAGGAGAAGGGTGGCAGCAAGCTTGCCGTCGAGGATCCGATCAGCGGCCCGCTTTCTTATGGCAAGCTGCTCACGGGCGGCGCCGTGCTGGGCGCAAAGTTCAGGGCGATGTTCCCGAACGAGAAGACATTGGGCGTGATGCTACCCAATGCCAATGGCACTGCCGCCACCGTGCTCGGTGTTATGTCGGCCGGTAAGGTGCCTGCCATGCTCAACTTCACTGCCGGTGCTGCCAACATCCTGTCAGCCTGCAAGGCGGCTCAAGTGAAGCACGTTTTGTGCTCGCATGCCTTCGTCACGCAGGGCAAGCTCGGCCCGATCATCGCCGAACTTGAAAAGGAAGTGACGATTGTCTGGCTGGACAATCTGCGCCAGACCATCACCGCCTTCGACAAGATTGTGGGGTTTTTCCGCCGCTACAAGCCGCTGGTAAAACAGACGGCGAACGATACGGCCGTTATCCTATTTACCTCCGGCTCGGAAGGTGCGCCGAAGGGCGTGGTGCTGACCCATCGCAACATCCTGTCAAACACAGCCCAGGCTGCCTCACGCATCGACTTCCACTCTGGCGACAAGGTTTTCAACATCCTGCCGGTCTTCCATTCCTTTGGCCTCACCGCCGGCACTGTCCTGCCGCTGGTCGCTGGCGTACCGGTCTATTTCTATCCGTCGCCGCTACATTATCGCGTCGTGCCGGAACTGATCTACGCATCGAATGCCACCATCATCTTCGGCACCGACACGTTCCTCAACGGTTATGCCCGCACGGCTCATCCTTATGATTTCCGCTCGATCCGCTACATCTTTTCCGGTGCGGAACCGGTCAAGTCATCGACGCGCGAAGCCTATATGGAAAAATTTGGCCTGCGCATTCTGGAAGGTTACGGAGTCACCGAAACCGCACCGGTCATCTCACTCAATACGCCGATGTTCAATCGCTCCGGTACGGTTGGAAAAATCATGCCGGGCATGGATTGGCGTCTTGAGCCGGTACCGGGCATTGATGAAGGCGGTCGTCTGTTCATCCGCGGTGCCAATGTCATGGCCGGTTATCTGAGAGCTGAAAATCCTGGCGTGATCGAACCACTCGAAGGCGGCTGGCATGATACCGGCGATATCGTCACCATCGACGAGGATGGTTTTGTCACCATCTGCGGCCGCGCCAAGCGCTTTGCCAAGATCGGCGGCGAAATGGTGTCGTTGGCGGCCGTGGAAGCGCTTGCCGGTCAACTTTGGCCGGGTAGCCTCTCGGTTGTCTCCTCGGTCCCGGATGTGAAGAAGGGCGAACGCCTGATCCTGCTCACCGACGCCCCCAATGCCACGCGTGGCGATTTCGTAAGCTTCGCCAAGTCGAAGGGCGTGATGGACATGATGGTTCCGACCGAAGTCAATGTCGGCGTCGTCCCAGTCCTGGGTTCGGGCAAGGTCGATTTTGTTGCCGCGACAAAACTCGCGCTATCATCACACCCGTCTTCGGATGCGGCGTGAGGCTTGATCGAGTCGCCGTCGTCGACGCTCCGCTCGTCGCATCTCGTCTTCGGGTAGGTGCAAGATAGGTGTAAAAATCAGTCACAACGGAATTTCAAACGGTAGAGGGGTCGGGTTGAGTGGTTGCGAGGCATCCTCCATGTCGATTGAGTATTTCCCGAAGCACCGGATTTTTACTCGCGCGTAGGGGCTGAGGGCGGCTGTGAGCTCTGGCGTAACAGGCAAACCGCCGGCAGCCACGGAGTACCACCGGATTTCGTAGTGTCGATGCTTTCGGTGATAGACCGGAAGCCAACGCCTTTGGTATCCGGCACTATCTGATAACATCCACGACAATTCGCGAGTTGGGTTGCAAAGTTTTAACGTCGTCGTCGGCTTACATCGATACGCTTGATCCCGTCGAAATTGAACGATTTTTGCTGACTTTCATCATTGATCGCCTTTTACAGATCATCAAGGAAGCAGCAAATCTGCGGTTGACATCAACCCATGTGCGTCACTCTTGCCGGTCTTGCTTCTGCGCATCGACAGCGCGCGATAGGTCTGGAATGTTGCGATCATCACGACCGGCAAGCCCGCTTTCGTCAACTCGGTATTCAGCCATGGAGACAGGGCGCCAGCGTCAATGCCGACTTTTTCGACATGTTCCGACCGCTTTCGAATGTAATTCGCGAGATCGAACGGCCGGGTCAGGCAAGCACCTCCGAAATTACATTGCCCTTTTCGTCGATAATGCACACGGCCGTCGTTTTCTGTGATACATGGAGTCCAATGAATTGCCTTGGTTTCGTCATCCCTGAATAACCCTTCTGAACAATCCGATCTGGTCACTATGGATGGCACGAAGCGGCTTCCCAATATGTCCAGGTTCTTTCGAACTAAAGGTTACAGGGCTGTAGATACACAGTTTCGAACTCCCCGATCTCGAGGGGTGAGCCGCGGTCGCAGCGCCAAGGTGGAAAAATTGCAGAATACGGAATCGGGGGAAAAGGCCGGTAAATCCGGCAATCATGCTGGTCGATCCCAATGCAAGCCGTCGTTTGATGAGCGTTCAGGCACCCTAAGTGAAGCAACACCACCAACGACAGCGTGGCAAGAACTGAGACAGCGATGGCTGGGCCAGGCACTGTTCGTCTCTGCCCTGGATGAAATCGTCGACAGCTCCCTGCCGGATGAGTCCCCAGCGTCCAAACTGAAGCAACTCGGCATGATGGTTTATGTCATGGACCTCGTTGGCGAGGGAAAGCCAATCACGCTCACCGCTTTGGTCGAGTCGGGTGGTTTGGCCCGCAGCGCAGTGGGCGAGATCATGGACAAGCTGGTGGAGCGAGGTTGTCTCGCAGAGTCGATGGGAAAAAATACCTGGGGGCGAGGTAAAGCGCGGCAGTTCAACATCGGCGACGCGATTCTCGGGGCTCTGCAGCGCCAGGCGAGTTGCCAATGATCGCTGCATGACAAGGCGATCTAAACCTGAGTGCCAGACACAGACGCATCCCGAAAATATATCTCGGTTACCCGAAACCGTCCGTCGACCCGTTTGCATTGAACCACGATATCGATCGCGACCATCAGCATTTCGCGTATGTCGTGCCGGTCGAGGTCGCCACCACCTTCCGACTCCTTTACAAGCAAGGTCAGTTGCTCGAAGGCGAGGCGCGCAGAGTCGGCATGCACTGTCGTGATTGAACCGGGATGCCCGGAATTCACATTGCGGATGTAATAAAAGGCTGTGCCATCTCTGAGCTCCTGCAACAATATCCGGTCCGGACGCATACGCAGGCAGGATTCGAGGAGGTCCCTGGCGCCGATCTTCGCGGTCCCCTGGCCGCCCTTCGAATAGAAGAGACGGACGTGGTTGGGCTGCGGGATCACCAATTCGGGCGTGTCCTCGATGGAAATGATACGTTCGGTATCCGGGATATGCTGGATCAACGCCTTGGATAGCGTCGTCTTGCCCGATCCAGTGGCCCCGGAAATAATGATGTTTTTCCGCGCCAGCACGGCCTCCCGAAGAAACTGCTTGTGAGCGCCGGCACGGTAGAGCTCCGACAACCTTTGGTCCGATTGCCCGCTACTCTCTTGCGTGCGGACCACATCGGCGAATAGTCCGCCCTGGTCAAGATCGCCAAGGCTGAGCGACACCGAGGACGGTTTGCGAATGGTGACGCTGACGGTTCCCCTCATCGTCGCGGGCGGGATCACCATCTGGATTCGCTCGTCGTCGGGCAGGGTCGCCGACAGGATCGGCCGGGTTTCGTCGATCGATTGACCGGAATAGCTCGCCACCGCCCGAGCGAGGCGCATCAACCGGTCATGGGCAAGTTCGGGCAAATCGTGGACCTGCCATCCGTTCGCTCCTTCGGTCACGACCTTGCCGGGCTTATTGACAATGACCTCATAGAGCGATTTGTCGCGAAGGAACGGCGAGAGCGGCAGGAGCAGTTCACGCACGACACCGGAATCTGCGGCTTCAGTCATCGTAACACCTACTTCGTCACAAGCTTCGAGTCCGGGGCAAAGTCGCCGAGTACGGCGCGGTCATAAATGCGGTTGCGCGGTTCGGTGACGCGCAGCCGGTAGACGCTGGAAAAATCGAGATCGCGCGCCACGAAGATCGAAACCAGGCCTCCCTGATGTTTCATCAGGGTTGGCGGGATGTTGATCGATTGTTCGACGGCAATCGCCGCAGCCTGCTGACCGGCGCTGGTGGTGTTTTGTGCATCGACGTCGCTATCACGCAATTGGCTGTTGGCATAGGATGTCACATCGCCGACGATCGACAACAGGATGGCGCTGCCGAACCGTTCCCACCAATGTGTATCGACGTAGCCGTCCATGCCGACGCGGCCCAGCGCATCGGTTGCCGGTGACGCCAGGGTAATGATCACACCCTTCGGGGTCTTTGCCCGGTTCCAGAGAACAAAAAGGCGCTTCTGGCCACGGCGCAGTCCACCACGATATTCGCCGACGACCTGCGTGCCTTTCTCCATCAGCACGACGCGGCCGTTGTCGGACAGAACATCGCGATTGATGACGCAGCTGGTGAATCCCGGCTGGTCGGAAGAAAGGGCCGTCTCGAGCACGCAAGGGATGGAGGTTCCCATGGCGACGATGAAATCGCGATTGCCGAGCGTGCCGGCCCGCGATCCCTTCAATTGCGTCGGGGTCAGCATACGGTTGAAGCGCTGGTCCTCGTTTTCTCCCTGCCCCGTAAAGCTGCCCGGCGCGTTTGCGAGCGGGACATAGTTCGAGGCGGCATTGGTGTTCGCATCATCTTGCTGGCGCCTGGCGGTCGGCGTCTTTTCCGCACCATAGGCCATGACGGGCGCGCGCCGCGCAGCGTCGAGCAGCTTGTCGTCGTCGGTGAGCGCTTTCTCGGCGATGACGGGTGTCGGAAGCTGGACTTCGGCTGGTGTCATCGCGGGCTGAACCGGCTCCTTTGCCGGTTCGAAATCCGCCGTCTGGCGGATGACCACACGCTCCGGCTGCACGCCATCTGTCGGCTTGTTCTTCCCGCCCATCGACCAGAGGGCAAAGGTAACAAAGGCAATGATCGCGAGAGCAACGGCGCCGCGCTTGAGGATCGGGTTGTTATCGATCCGCCGGCCGGTCGATGTTTCAGCACGCTCGCCAGGGATCAGGGTGTTTTCTTCCTCGGCCATGACACCTCCTATTGCGCTGTATCAGGCGCGGCCTTGACGACGCGCTCAACCGACGGTGACGTCGTATTTGTTTCGGGATTGATGCCGACGCGATCATAGGCCTCGTTGAAGACACAGAGGACATCGCCGCCCCGACGCAGGATGAATTTGCGACTGATGGCGTGGACCAGCACAAGATTGCCGTCGACGGATTTCGGCACCAGACTCTCTGTGCCGTCCGAATTCTCCATATAGATCGTCGGCATTTCCTGATTGCCGATAAAGGCGAAGGTCGTGACCTTGCCGTTGTCATAGACGGCCTGCGGTTCGAGTGCCTGCGACCCTTGAGCGGAATACCGCCAGTTGCGGGGTCCATAGGCCTCGTGAAGAGACAGAACACTATCGGCTTCGCCGGCCTGCGCTGCTTGGGCGCGAGCGGCTGCGTCCTGTTTCCGGCGCTCGGCTTCATCGGCAGGATAACGGTATTTTACATAGAAATAGGTGTTCTGCCCGGCTTCGACGCTGCCGTCCCGGACGGTCAGTTCCATCTGATAACTGCGCGTCGAACCGTCCCGTCTGGTCGTCACCACAGAGATATTCGTTACGGGCTGGTTTTCCCGCGGCTTGAGGAACAGGATGTTGCCGGCCGGCGCCACCTCCCATGCGACGCTGTTGCCGAGCGCGACATGGGCGATCTCCTCGTCTGCGGCGAATTCGACCTGCACCGACGAACGCAGCGTGCCGACCACGCGGGTGATGTTGTAGGGTTGGTAGTCGATAAACCGGACCCGGCTGTCCTGGGACGCACCGCGCGGGATCTCCAAAGCCGATACCGTTGAGGAAAAGCCGGCAATCACGAAAAGGACGAGCAGAAATCTCTGTTTCAATTGATGGCCTCCGGATCCGCGCGATATTCGCTGACGACGAAGCCCAGGGGATTGACCAGCCGGTCGGTGGAAGACATCGGGGCGTTGACATAGGAGAAGGTAAGCGTCGCAACCCAGTGTGTGGTGCGCACATCGTCACCGCGTGTGACGGTGCGCATGTATCGGACGGAAGCCACATTGGCGTTGATAAGCGAGATCGATACGATATTGATCCGCGAGGTGGCGCTCCGGCCATAAGTATTCTGCGGCGAATCCGGATTGCTGCCGCGATAGGCGGCCGCGAAGCGGGACTGCTCGGGTTGGGTCGAAAGGAGCGCCACCGTCCGGAAATTCTCCTCCCCTTCGCTCCAGACATAGCCTTCACGGGCGCGAACATATCTGGCCGCGAAGTACTTCGTGACGGCTTCATCATAGACGCCGGCGGTCGAGGTCAGTGCTGACACCACGTCAACGATCCCCGTTGAATTGTCGACCCGCACGACGAACGGCTCCACCGTCTTCAGAGGCGTGAGGCCGGCGATCGCAAAGACGGAGACGACGGCAACGACACTGGCCGAGATCGCAACGAGCCAGGCGATGCGGGCCGAGCGCTCGACCTGGATGAGCCGATCCTGATCGAAGCGGCGCGCCTTGTCGAAATAGCTCTTGAGGCTGTCAGTGTTCACCATCTCAGTTTCCCTCACACGGACGGTAGGAGCCTGCGGCATCGAAGTGTGTGAATGCAGCCAGCGTTGCCGAGGCCGGTTCTTCCGCGTAAGGCACCGCGAGGGTCGTCTGGCTCCGAGCGTTCTCGCTCGCAGGTTTCTGCAGCGTCCCCTTATCCTCCCACTGCCACATCGAGCGGTTCAGCGGACGCCGGGAGTAGCCGTCACATTTAGGCAGTGGGTAAGAAATAGAGGCGCAACCGGAAAGGCTGGCGGTCAGCAAGAGCGGCAAGAGAATACGGATCATCAAAGTAACCTGTCCAATGTCCTTGATATCGAGGCGGTCATTCCGCCCGGTTCGCAGTCAACCGGCGGCCCACAACGCGTGTTCCGCGGCCGACCGCCCTGGCCGTATGCGAAGCCGCCCAGGCGAGCGTGCTTTCGTGCGCATCACGGGCGGCGCCATAGCCATAGGTCAGTGACGCGCCGCCGGCGGCGAGCGCCGAGGCAATGCCGGGCAATTGATAGAAGACATAAAGAGCCGCGATGCAGATGGCGCAGAGCGCGATCGGACGCATAAGAACATCGCTATAACCCTCGATTGCCGTGAAGGTCGTGTCGATGCAAGTGATCAGCAGCGAGCCGATGGCAACGACCAGCACCTGCAGGATGACGAAGTTCGCAAGCTGACCAATCCAGGATTCCGTAAACCGGCGCGTCGACTGGAACATGGCGAGTGCGATGAAGATCGGCCCAATCGCGAGGATGATGGCGAGTGCGAGGCGCGCATAAAGCGAGACGATATAGCCGATCGCCGCGACGAGGAAGCTTGCGCCGATAACCAGCATGCCGCCGAAACCGGTGACGATATCGACCGGCCAGGAGGCACGGGACCAGATCTCGTAGGCGCTCTTCTGGCCCTTGTCGAGCAGGCTGTCGAAGGTGGACGCACTCGGCGCAGTGCCGGAGTTCAGCGCCTCGGCGATCTCCTTTGGGAGGGTATCGAAAAAGATGTTAGTGACATAGGTCTGGTAGTCGCTAGCGTTGCGCACCAGCATGACGATGATGGCGAGCTTGATCGCACGGAAAGCGAATTCGAGGATCGGCTCCTGCACCGAGCCGCGCAACACCAGATAGCCGTAAAGCACGACGTAAAGCGTCAGCGCCGCCGTCAACGGGCCGCTGACCCAATTGGCAATGTTCGAGGTGCCTGTGGAAATGAAGTTTTCGAGCGGCGTCTTGAACTGGCCGTCGACGAAACTGAACACCTCATACATGGCTCAGCCTCCAAGCGACTTGCGCATGCGCTCGAGCCGGAGCCTGCCGTCGGCGGCTTCGGCATTGCGGCAATTGGCTGCGTCGCGAAGCTCACCGGGATTGTTTCTGCATTCACCAATGATCTTCGTCAGCAAGGCCTCGTCGGCGACCAGTTCGTCGACGGTGTAGACCTTCTCCTCAGAAGAGCAGGCCGATAGCAGAAGCATCGCCAAAGCGGAAACGAACCATCTCATTTCAGCGCTGCTCCCATAGTATCCATGCGCTGGCGCCAGTCTTCGGCCTTGCGTTGTTCGTCGACCTGCACCTGCGCCTGCTGAACCATTTGCAGGCCTTGCATGCGAAGGACATCGGTTTGCAGGAAGGCGGTTTCGGCCTGCAAGCGGGCCTGAAGATCGGCAATATCCTTGGCATCGGCAGCACTGGAGATCTTCTGACGAAGTTCGTCGATCCCGTCGATGCGCTTGGTCGCAGCGTCATAAATCTGCTGGCCGAGACTCATCTGTCCAGCATTCTTGTTCTGGATGCGCGAGAGTTCCTGGGCATAAAAGTCATCCGCGCTGGTGCGGTAGGTGGAATTTCCCTCAAGGAATTTCGACGCGGAGTCGCCGAAGACACCGCTCCCCGAGCCCGTGAACAGGCTTTCGATGGCATTGAAGTCCTGCGGAAGCGCCTTGCGGATCGAGGAATCGTTTAAAAGGCTGGCGACATCGGCCATGTTGGTGATCTTGTTCAGCGAGCCGTAGAGCTGCTGCGCCTGCGTAATCTGCTGGTTCAGGGCATCGAGCTGGGACTTCAGCTGGGCGATGCTCTCGATCTGCTTGGCGATCGCCGACTGGTCGATAACGGGAATACCCTGGGCATCGGCAAAATTTTGCGGTGCCAGCAACGCGACCGCCGCCAGGAGTAGTGCTTTACTGCCGTTGCGGATCATGATGATCTCCTTCTTTGCTGGAACAAGGTCAACCAGTCCTCGTACCCTTCGCCGAGTTCGGCACGGATGGCGTCCGCCAGCTCCACATTCGCCGTTCGACCCGACAGGATCGCAAGTTCGTCGTCGAAACCGTTCAGGTTCAGTTCGGCGACCACGCTGTTATGGCCTTGCTTGACGATGAAGCGCCGGCTTTCTACAGAGAGTTCACGCGAGATCAGTTCGAATTCGCGCTCGGTCAGCTTGAAGCCGCCGACATAATCGGCATGGTCGCCGCGCGGGTTGGGTAGAAAAATCTGCGTCGGGCATTGCTCGATGATCGTGTGGGCGATAGGTGAGACGATGGCATCGCGCGGGCTCTGGGTCGCAAACAACATGAGACCGTTCTGCTTGCGGATCGTCTTCAGCTTGTTCTGGGCAAGATCGCGGAACCCCTCGTCCTGCAGCGCCTTCCAGAACTCATCGATGACGATGATGATGCGGCGGCCGTCGATCAGTTGCTCGACGCGATAGAACAGGTAAGCCATCAACGGGGTGCGGATTTCCTCGTTGTCGAGGAAATCGGTCATGTCGTAGCCGATGAACTTAGCACCGATTCCGATATCGTCGAGATCGTTGTCGAAGACCCAGCCGAGCGGCCCTCCCCTCTCCCAGCGCCGGAGCCGCGAGGCAATGCCTTCGGGATCGGTGTTGTTGAGGAAGGTGCGCAGGGCGCCGATGGAGCGGCGCTCGACGGGAAGGTCCGCCAGACCGTCGACGGCGGCTGCGATATCGCGCAGTTCGGTGACGGTCAGTTCCCGTGTCGCCGCTCCAACCAGCTTGCCGATCCAGCGCGTCAGGAAAATCCTGCTCTCCGGCGTCAGGTCGAGCGCCTTCAGCGGTGCGCACCCCGTCGGCACGCCGTTCCTGAGCGGCAGATAGGTGCCGCCTGCGGCGCGAACGAACAGATCGGCACCCCTGTCCTTGTCGAAGAACACCATGTGGGGATCATGCTTTTCGAGTTGTGAAAGCATGAAGTTGAGAAGCACTGTCTTGCCCGCGCCCGATGGGCCGCAGACGAAGGTGTTGCCGAGATCGCTATGATGGAAATTGAAATAGAACGGTGAGCCGGAAGCGGTCTTCAGCATGGCGACCGCCGGTCCCCATTCGTTGCCGTCCTTCTGACCGGTCGGGTAGGAATGATAGGGCGAAAGGGCTGTAAAGTTTCGCGAGGTAATCGCACCCGAGCGCACGCGATAGCGGAGATTCCCCGGCAGTTGCGCCCACCAGGCAGCCTCGAGCCCGAGATCCTCGCGGGCGACAACCGCGCCGCCGCTGGTCAGATGCGCGCGTGCCTTTGCCATATGGTCGGTCAGTTCCTTGACGGTCGGCGCGAAGACCGCAAGGCCGAGGTGGTGCTCGCCTATCACGAAGCGGTTGGATTCGAGATCGTCCATCGCCTCGCTGAGCTCTTCGATCTGCGAGGCGGCCTTGTCGGCGGCGCTGACCATCTGGTTCTGTTTGCGACCCATGATCGTGCGGGCGTCCGCCTTCGAAGTAAAGGCAAAGGACTGTGTCAGGACAGTTTCGAACGGGGCCGTCAGGATGCCATCGAGCATGCCACTGCGCGTGGTCGCCGGATATTCCTTGAAGCCGAACATTCCGGCATAGCGGGTCTCGGCCTCGTGACGGATCTCGACCGTTTCGCGGCCAAAGATCACCCGGTCCGAATAGATCGCCGATGAAATCCGCCCCTCTGTCAGGGGCAACGGCTCACGGCGCCCACCGACAAGCTGGTGGAGAAACTCGCTCGGTTCAGAGAACAGAATCCCGTCATGCTCATAGAGCGACAGAACGCGGGCCCCAAAGCGCTTCAGCCCGGCGACAACGTCGACCACCTTGTCTTGCAGATGTTTGAGCGCCGCTTCGTCCAGCTCGATGCCGGATCGGCGCGCCTTGCGCAGTCGGGAAAGGAGATTAGCGGCCTTCTCGGCGGGATCACGGCTCGGAGACCAGATCAGGCTGAGATAGAGATCGTTGCGGAACAGGTCTTCGCGCACCATCCGCTCACGGTATCTGGCATTGAGACCATCGGAGAAACGATTGGCGAAGTGCCCTTCGGGATAATCGTTATCACGCCGGCGGATGACATGCGTCCAGAGCGCCAGCCGCTCGTCGGCGATATTGCGGTAGAGCGTGTTCAGACTGCGATGCAGGCCATTGAGGTCGAGAATATCGGCGGTCTCGAAGGAAACGCCTTCGAACACGAGCACGCTCATCAGCGCGCGGGACTCAAGCGCGATGGTGCTTTCATCGACATGGCGCACATAGGGAATGAAGATCTCCGGCCCGAGCTCGCGGGACCGCAGCGTCGCAAGGCTAGGCAAGGCTCAGGTCCCTTTCGTCGTAGCGCCGGACAAGCTTCAATGGCGAGAGCGTCGCGCCACCCCAATAGGCGGCGTTGCGGGAGCGGCCGCGGGTCTCGATCCAGGCAATGAGGATACGGAACATGTTGTGGTCGTGTTTGACGAGCGCCCGGAACACGAGGTGGAAGATGATGCCGACGAGCGCATAGGCGATCGATCCCGCGGTGATATAGAGGATGGTGGTCAGCATGATGTTGATGCCCATCGCTTCCATGGTCACGCCGGCGATCATGGCCGGCCGGGTGCAGGCCAGGAACAGTGTGTCTTCCTCAAGGACGGGAGTGCTCGCCATGAATGTCAGCCGCCGACGATGGTATTGACCAGTTCAGTGGCCCCGAAAATGCCGCCGATACCGATGATCCAGAAACCGGCCTTTCTCAGATCCATGTAACCGAACATCCATGCGATGCAGATGATGATCACAGCGATGATCGCCAGCAGGCGGGCGATATTACCGGTGAGCATCGTGACAATGTTCTGCAGCACGGTTTCGATGCCGGCGGACTGGGCAAAAGCCGGTTCAACGAGGCAGGCAACGATGGCAATGGCCATCAGCGCGGACGCTGCAAGGGGACGAAGGCTGGTTCTGGAGATCATTCATTCTGCTCCGATCGGTCATTCTGAAAAACAAGAACAGAAGAGAGCCGTCTGGAACGGAATACGTCCCATAATGCGGTTTCTTCGGCCTGCGTGACTTGTTCATGGACTGGCTGTGCCAGTCGGTTTTGAGCCTGTTCCTCGGTCGCCTCGTCGTGGGCAATTGGCCCGGCCGGTCCGCCAATCGTGAGCGATGCGAGTTTTGGGGAGAGGCGCCTCACCTCGTTGCGCACCTGCTCGTCATACCGGACCATTTCTCCAACCGAAGGGTCATCCCGCCCGTACCAGGACTGCAGCATTACCGTTTCGGCCCACCCCTGATCAGCACCGAAACGTAGGGCGAGACGATAATAGCCATCGAGAAGCGTGGCGGTTGCCTTGAGGTTCAGACACAAATCGAACGCGTCAGAAACGGAGAGGTTCAGTTTTCGAAGTTCCTCGACACCGATCCCGCCAAGTCCGATCTGAACATCCTGGTGGTCGGCGATCAGGGACGTTGCCACCTCAATCGCTTCGGCCTTGCTGGCGGGCTGCACAGCAAGCGGCATGCCGCTATTGATGCGGATGTTGAAGGGAAGGAACCTGCTTTCCAGGCTGACGACGGCGGCCAGCGTTTCCACCTGGACCATTGGCGCACAGCTCTGCGCGATATCGACGAAAGTGGCGCTCATCGCTCAATACCAGACACGCTGCTTGCCGACGCCATCGATAGTGACATCGATATAGCGCGGCTGCGATCGCACGTTGGGATGCGTGATCGGATAACCCATGCACTGGAGCCGGCCATCCTGTCGCTGCCACCGTGCTGACAGGACCGAGCCGGAGTTGCGGCTGTCATTGTCACGGCCGGAAGAGCAAAGCGAGCTGTCTACCCGCTGGAGGGCGGTTGAAACGCAGGTCGCCTGTTCACCGCGAGATCCGTAGCTGCTCGAAAGGCGATAACCGTCGTCGCAATAATATGGCTCGTAGCCGGGCCGGGAACTGTGAAACCCGACGCCGCTGCAGGTCGGAAACGAATGACCCTTGGCAAGCGCGCGCCAGAGTTTTTGGATCGGGGGCCGGCATTCCGCAAACTGGGTTGCACCACCGGGGTTGGAAAGGCACAGGATAACCTGGCAACCCCAGTCATCAGCTCGCGCATTGCTGCCGGAAATCAGATAGGATGGCAGCATCAAGGAAACAGACAGCAGACTATTCAGCAGAAGGTTTTTCATGGACTGTCCCCTCCGAAACAATGACAGCGCGCTACGGCAACAACGTCCGGCAGGAGCGCAACGCAATTTTACTATCGTATATAACACAGTTAAATAACATGACAAGAGCGCTCAAGACACAATTGCACAACCTTGCCTTCTCCGGACTGATCCTCCACGAGATCCTCGACCATCCACTGGAAGACGAAACGCCACAGGCGCGGCTGAAAGAGATCGGAATGATGACGATCCTCTACACGATGAGCCAGGCGCACCAGAAACTAACCCTTTCCAATGTCGTTGAAATTACCGGACTGACGCGGAGCGGTGCAAAGGAGACCGTCGACGTTCTCGTCAAGCGGGGCATGCTGAATGAAACTATGGGAACGAATTCCATGGGGCGGGGAACCGCGCGTCAGTTCGAGATATCCGCAGACCTTTTGAAAAAGTTGAGTACCTTCGACAGCTAACCACAGCTTTGCGATTAAACTAACTTATTTTCCAGGCAATGCGATGCGAAAGCGAATCAATCCCATGCGAAGCACGAACATCGAGAGCGGTTATTCTCAGGAGGAGGAACGAGCTCTCGAACAAACCGACTTGTGCTTCTTTGTGCTGAATCAGACGCCCACCATGGGCGTAGCGCAATCGGTTGCGAGATTTCTCACAAAGCGAAGCGCCCGTTTTGTCCATCCCATAGCTGCAATGCGCATTGGCGGCAAGCGTACTTGCACCGGACATTCTGTAGGACCTTTACCTCGATATGGAGTTGTTCGGTAACCGCCTCGCACATGCGATGCATTTGTCCGTTGTAGCAGGGCAAGCCTTCCGACTGTCGGGAAATCAGATGTCAATTGGTGGACGCCGTCCATGCCAACAGTCGGGAGGTGCGTTCGCCATGTCGACGACAATCAATGCCATATTGATTTTGAGAAGGTCTTTCATTGACCGCCGGATGGTATCCCGCGATACCGTCGGTTCCCCTGAATTTTCCCGCCACGCATCTGTCAGCCGCCTCGCGAGATCGGCAAGTGAAGCACTCGGCTTCGCTGGAAAACCTTCCAGATGGACAGAAATGAAGAGTCTTGTCGCGACGACCGCGGTCCCTTTTGATGTCCATATCGAAATAGTGTGCACTATCGTAGAGCTACGATGGCCAGTCTCCGCGGCTTCACTCGGAATTAAAATACCTGTGGCAACGCGAGTGCGAACGCAGATGAAAGGACAATAAAAACAGTGAGAATGATTGGTTTCATTACGTTTCTGCCTCCCCTCCTTCTTACAATAGCCACGAGGAGGGCCAACAGAAAAAGAACCAGCAAGGCGTAGTATGCCACTCGAAAAACATTGACGAACTGATCGCCGAATGACGCGTCTTCCAATGGCCTCGGTTGGAAGTCCGCAATCACAAGAAGAACGACGTAGTAAGCGACGAAGATCGATTGGATGACCGGGCTACGACTCAAAATCGCAGTCACCGATATGATGGGGCCAACAACGGCAAACAATAGGATTGCGTATCCGAGGATCGGGACGGCAGTTATGTGCCAGAACGTGGTGGAATTCTCGACACCGATCGCAACCCATAAACAGATGGCGACAGGCGCAGCGCATAAGACGAGGGCCCATTTCAATTCGTTTGATGTAACGGCTACAAACTTCATGGGATGACCTCGTCACCTAACGTTTGATAGAGACAAAATCACCAAAAAGGTTCTTACGAAGAGGTGGTCGATCTTGGATTCGATGTCATATTGCGTATGGTGGCGCACCGTTTTTTACGAACGCAAGAGGGCCATATGCAGGTTTTAGTACGCGATAACAATGTCGATCAGGCGCTGAGAATTCTCAAGAAGAAACTCCAGCGCGAAGGCATTTTCCGCGAAATGCGTCTTCGCGAAGCTTTTGAGAAACCGTCTATCAAGAAAGCACGGGAAAAAGCTGAAGCAGTCGGACGTCAGCGAAAACTCGCCCGTAAACAGATGCAGCGTGAAGGTCTTCTTCCTTCGAAGCCTTAAAAAGACAAGTGACCCGATTACGGTGCCGCGGCGCTCAGTAAACCGTCTTTTGAGGCTTTCAGCATTTATTGACGAAGCAACGTCGCGATCACCTGCGGCGCTGAGTTGGCGATCTGCTAAGTACTGACGGCAAACTGCAGCCGAAACGCCTTGAGTCTTGTGGAAACCTCATCCATGTAGGCATCGCCGAGACGGCCGACCTAGCCCGCGGCAGCCTCGATGAGAGGTCGAGCCAGTTGTCATCGAACAGCGAGTGCAGAGAGGTTGCTTCGTCCTCACCTTGCCGTCGTTCTGGTTCAGGATTTCGTTCACATAAGAACGGTCGAAGCAATATCCCTGCGGAGACACGCCGTTGACGGAAAATGGAAGCTCACATCGATATCGTCCGCGTCCTTGCTGTCCCCGTGGAACTCTACCGAGAGCCATGTCAGTTGCCACGATAAGATTGATGCAACAATTGGAGTTCCCTTCTAATACGCCGCCTCGCTGATCAAAACTCATTCGCCCATTCTCTTCGTCCGATGGACATGATGCGCCAAGGCTGGCTTTCGAGCTTTCGCCATGCATC
>NZ_JBJDMY010000028.1:0-30499 GCF_044900305.1 Agrobacterium sp. NPDC089420
CTCATGAGAATGATGGGGCTTCAAGGCGTCATTCGCGGCAAGCCGATCAAAACCACCGTGTCGGACAAGTCCGCTCCATGTCCACTAGACCGGGTCCGTTTAATGACCGGATCGAGCTTGTCAAAACCCTTTTCGAAATAGGTCGAGCGCCAGTCGTGATGATAATTGGTGACCGCAATGGTGTGTTTGTGCTGGATATGGAGATAGGCGTAACCGGAGAAACCGAAATGTTCGGTAAGGTCGGAAAGACCTTGCGTCAGGATGCTTTCGTCGCCGTGTATCGCCGCAAGATCGGTGAGCTTGTCCAGCCAGTTTTGCATTTTTACACTCCGTTTTTTGGTGGTCAGGTGGAACAGGTCACAAGGGTCCCTCTACGAGGCGCCGACAACAGCATCGATGAGTTCGGCCGATAGTTTCAATAACTACTGAAACGGCTCGCGCGAACATTCGAAACGGCAGTGGTCAACAAGAATTCAGCCTGTATCGCGCAGGCGGCTTTCGATCAGGAGGCCGCTTTCATCCAGGATCGGATGCGCGACCGAGACGATATGGGCGTTGATGCGCTTCAGGTCGCGCAGCATGTCGAGATGCAGCGAACTGGTCTGAAGGCTGTCGGCGCGGCCGTCGCGCAGGCGTTCCAGATGGCGCTCGGAGGATTGCTTCTCCATGCGGCGCACTTCCACCTTCACTTCCATCAGCTGACGGGCGAGATTGAAATCGCGGGTGACGAAGATCGTCTGGGCGATGCGTAGGTTGTCGATCGTCAGATGGAACAGCTTCTTCAGCTCCTCATAGCCGTCTTCCGAGAATTTCAGGCCGAGCGAGGCCTGCTTGGTTACCTGCGGCAGCAGGCCTTTTTCGATGATGTCGCCGATATGCTCGAGATTGATGGCGTAGTCGATAATCACGATGGAGCGGCGTCCGTCCTCCTCGCTGAGGCCGCCGCGGCCGAGCTTGGAGAGGTAGATCTTAACTTCCTGCTGCAGGCTGTCGACGCGCTTTTCGAGGCTCGCGATCTCCGTCAACTTCGACATGTTGTTGCGTTCGAAGGCGTCGGCTGCGCGTTGCAGCATGCGCTCGATCAGGTCGCCGACACCAAGCACTTCGCGGGTGGCGCTTGCGAGCGCAACCACGGGCGTGGAGAGCTCCTGCGGGTCGAGATAGCGCGGGGCGTTATCGGCCCGCTCGTCCTCGGCGACGAGCTTCAGCATCAGGCGCGACAGCAGCCGCGAGAAGGGCCAGGCGAGGGCCGCGAGGAGGAGGTTGAAACCGAGATGGGCATCGACCGGCAACTTGGCTGGCGACAGCGGCAGGGTTTCCAGAAGATCGGCGCCGAAGCCGGCGAGCGGCAGCGCGATCAGGCAGCCGATGGCGCGTACGATTAGATTACCCAGCGTGACGCGCTTGACCGAGGCCGGGCCTGAAAGCGAGGCGATAACCGGCGGGATGGCGCCGCCGAGATTGGCACCGAGCACCAGCACGATGACAAGGCCGGCCGACAGGATGCCCGTCGAGGCGAGCGACAGGATGAGGACGACGGCGGCGAGGCTAGAGGAGGAGATGAAGGCGATGCAGGCCGAAAAGGCGAGCGCCACGGGCCAGGCATTGTCGAGCAGGCCGATGAAGGCCGAGAGCGCCGGTGACTGGCGCATCGGTTCGGTGGCGCTGCTCAAGAGATGCAGCGATAGCAGCATCAGGCCGATGCCGATCAGCGCCTGACCGCCGCCTTGGCGCGAGGTCGAGCAGCTGCGATAGAGCACGATGCCCGTGAGGATGACCAGCGGCGACAGCCACTCGATGCCGGTGGCGACGATCCAGGCGGTGACGGCGGTGCCGACATTAGCGCCCAGAAGCACGATCTGCGCCATGCGCGGCTTGACCAGCTCGCGCTCGACGAAGGAGGCGACCATCAGTGCGGTCGCGGTGGAACTCTGTAGCGCGATGGTCGCAACGAAACCGGAGACGAAGGAGCGCAGTCCGCCCTTGGTGCCGGATGCAAGCCCGGTCCTCAGCCGCGCGCCGAAAGCGCGGGATACGCCATCTTTCACCTGCGACAGGCCGAACAGCAGCAGGGCTACGGCGCCGAACAGGTTTATCATGACGATCGTGGAATCCATAAACTGCTTCCTTTCAATAGCGCAGGGTGAACTTAAGGCGCTGTCATTCCTGCTTCATTCGTTAGTCGTCATTTTGGGCCGGGGCTCATTCCCGGTGACATCGCGGTCCGTCGGTGGGCCGGCTGGGAGGCGGCCAGCCCACCGATCTCCCTGCCCGCACGCAGATCGGGGCAGGGAAATAGATTATGGCGCGTTCAGGCTAAACCTTTGGGGCGCGCAGCGTGAGCGATTACGCGCGTCATCAGTTCTTTCAGCAAGCTTAACCGCGCCATTAACCCATAATAGTGGGATAATGTCATAAATCGTTCATTTGACAAAGATCTATTTCGCTCATATATTGAGTGATATCGATCATTAAGAAACGAGGCGACCGACATGCTGACCGCTGCCCAAGATCGCCATGTGAAGATTGTCGAGCTGCTCCGCGACGAGCAGTTTCTGGCGATTGGCACTTTGACCGAGCGCTTCCAAATCTCGGTGGCGACCGCGCGCCGAGATCTGGGGGAGCTCGAGGCAGAGGGCCTGCTGCGCCGAACGCACGGCGGTGCCGTCAGCATCAGTCAGGTCGGACAAGATGGGACACATGCGACCCGGGCTGTTTCCCGGCAGGTGGAAAAGGCCGCGATTGCTGCTGCCGCGGCCGAGATGATCGCGGACGGAGACGCTGTTCTCTTGGACGCTGGAACGACTTCACTCGAAGTCGCAAAGGCTTTGGTCAATCGCAAGGGGCTGACGCTCATCTCAAACGGCGCCGATATCGTCGCAGAGTTGATCCGTGGAGAAGCCCGAAACGTCTATTCGGTCGGAGGCGAATACTCGGATTCCAACCGCTCGTTCAGAGGCCCTTTGGCCGAACATTTTATCCGCCAGTTCAACGTCGATAAGCTCATTCTGAATGCGAGCTCGATTGATCTCGAACGTGGTCTGATTTGCACCGCATCTCCCCAGAACGCGAGTGTTCAGAAGGCTATGATCGAAGTGGCCAAGCGCGTGATCGTTGTCGCTGACCATTCAAAATTCACCAAATCAAGCCTCTCGGTCACCGCAAGGATCGATGATGTCGGTCTCATCATCACCGATACCGGTGCTCATGGCATGCTCGATGGCGTGCCGGAAAAGACAAGGAAAAAATTCGTTTTCGCAAACTAGGGCGCGGCCGCTCTCACGATATCAACAGGGATGGAGGAAACATGTCTCACCGATTTTCAACAAACTCTATAGGAAATGTTGCACGGATCGTCGCCGCGTCGTTGGGACTGGCGGCTGTGCCTTTTGTATCTTCAGCAATGGCGCAGACAAGCCTCTCCATGTGGTATCACGGTTCGGGCAACCAGGCCGAGAGCGCAGTTGTAAACCAGATCATCGATGATTTTAACAAAAGCCAGTCCGACTGGGCCGTCAAGCTTCAGAGCTTCCCGACCGGTGCGTACAATGACGCGGTGGTCGCCGGTGCACTGGCTGGCAGCCTGCCAGACATTCTGGACGTTGATGGCCCTAACATGCCGAATTGGGCTTGGGCGGGATACATGCAGCCGCTTTCCATCGATCAGGATGCGGTGAAGAACTTCCTTCCGGGTACGAAGGGTATCTGGGACGGCAAGCTCTATTCCGTAGGTTTGTTTGACGCGACGATCTCGTTGGTCAGCCGCAAATCGATCCTCGATCAACTCGGACTGCGCCTGCCGACCCTGGACAAGCCGTGGACCAAGGACGAGTTCATGGCCGCGCTGAAAGCTGCCAAGACCTCAGGCAAATACTCCTTTGCTCTCGATCTTGCGACCCAGAACAATAGTGGCGGCTGGTATGCTTATGGCTACACCCCGTTGCTGTGGAGCTTCGGGGGCGATCTTGTCGATCGCAAGACGTATTTGACAGCTGAAGGTGCGTTGAACGGTGAAGGCGCCATGGCGTTTGGAGATTGGTTTCAGGGCCTGTTCAAGGACGGCTACGCTGAAGCAGATCAGGCACAGGCTGATCGCGAAGCGGGCTTCGCCAAAGGGCGTTATGCATTTTCCTGGCAAGGCAGCGGCACTGCGTTGCGCGCTCTGGAAGCATTCAACGACACGGTCTTCCTTCCCGCACCGGACTTCGGCCATGGCGCTAAGGTTGGCGCTGGCTCCTGGCAGTTCGGCGCCTCTAAATCGTCAAAGCATCCGGATGGGGTGGCAGCCTTCATCAAGTTTGCCCTGCAAGATAAATATCTCGCGGCCTTTTCTGACGCCACCGGCCTGATCCCGGCGACTCCAAGCGCGGCCGCGCAGACGAAGAATTTTCGAGAGGGTGGCCCTCTCGCCCAGTTCTTCGAGTTTTCGAACCGGCAGGGCATGGTGCGCCCGATTACACCCGGTTTCGCGGTGCAGGCAGTCGTCTTCCGCAAGGCCATGGGTGATATCGCTCATGGCGCGAATGTCGCAGACACACTCGACGCGGCGGTTGATGAGATCAATGCCGATATCGAGCGAAACCGTGGCTACGGCCATAAGTAAGCCTCAGGGGGAGGGTGCACCCGGTGCATCCTCCCGAGCCTGATTGGAAACGACGATGGCATCTAAATTTACGACCTCAAATCGCGCAGGCTGGTTCATGGCCGGCCCCGTCGCCGCATTACTGGCGGTCTTCACTGTATTGCCCTTCTTTATGGCGGTGGGGTTCAGTTTCACCGATCAGCGGCTTATCTCGCCGAATGCGCCGCGCTTTGTCGGACTTGCCAATTATCAGCAATTGCTGGGTGTTGGAGTGCTGACCCTCCAGCCTAATCGCGACGCGAATGGTTCCGTGCAACTTAACGATAAGGGCGAGCGGACTTATCCAGCGCTGCGTACTTTCACGCGCGGCAATCCCGAATATCAATATCTCTCCGGTATGCGGGAGTGGTTCACGCTCGATTTTGGACAAACACGTTTCGTCGCCTTGGCGCGCGACGTGGTATTCATGAAAGCGATGGGCAATACGCTGATCTTCGTTCTATTAGCGGCGCCATTGCAAAGCATGCTGGCACTCGTCCTCGCCTTGCTGATCAATCAAAGGCTGCCCGGTATCACGGTTTTTCGTGCGATCTACTTCATGCCGGTCGTGGTCTCCATCGTTGTCGTGTCGATGCTTTGGCAATTCATCTACGCCGCAGACAATGGCCTCCTCAACAATATGCTGAAATGGCTCAGTTTCGGTGGGTTCCAGAGCGTCAACTGGCTTGGCAATCCATCAACCGCGCTCGGGTCGATAATCGGAATGTCGATCTGGCAGGGTGTCGGCTTCCATATGGTTATATGGTTGTCCGGGTTGCAGACGATCAATCCTGTACTCTACGAGGCAGCGGCTATCGAAGGGGCCAACCGTCGGCAGGTTTTTCGTTTCGTCACTTGGCCAGGCCTGCGCAATACCGCAGTTCTGATCCTGATCGTAATCACGATGCAGGCCTTTGCGGTATTTTCCCAGATCAATGTCATGACAGCTGGTGGGCCGCTCGACTCGACCCAAACGATCATGTTTCAGGCTGTTGAACGTGGATTTGCACGCCAGGACATCGCCAGTGGCGCAGCCATATCGGTGATCTTCTTCGCGATGGTCGTCTGCGTCTCGCTCACCCAGCGCTACCTGACCCGACAGAAGGTTTGAACCATGACCGCTCGCAACGATCACATCATGCTCACGGTCGGGCGCTATATACCCTTGGTGGTTCTGGCGCTGATCTTCATATTTCCGATGGTCTTCATGGTCATGTCGAGCTTCAAGCCCGCCATGCAGCTTTTAAGCGACACTTCCAGTATCGCGGCCTTCCTGCCGGTGGGCCACATTTCACTCGACAATTATGTCGCCGCCTTCAGGCGAGCGCCAATCGGGTTGTTTATCCTCAATTCGATTTTCGTTACCAGTGTGACCGTCGTTGCGAGCATCTTTCTTTGCTCACTGGCCGGCTTCTCCACCGTGTTCATCGAGTGGAAGGGGCGTAATCTTGTGCTTGCGGCGATCGTTGCAACGATGATCATACCCTTCGAGGCTGTGGTCATTCCGATGTTGCTGCTTGTCTCGAAGCTTCCCTGGATCGGGGCCAATGGACTGAGCTTCGGCTGGCTCAATTCCTATGAGGTGCAGATCATCCCGTTCATTGCCGATGGCCTCACCGTATTTCTCTTCGTGCAGTATTTCCGCAGTCTGCCTGGCGAGTTGATCGAAGCCGCGCAAGTCGAGGGTGCCGGATGGTGGCTAATCTATCGGAGGGTGGTCATGCCGCTTGCCGGGCCAGTCGTCGCGACAGCGGCAATCCTCAAGTTCCTCGCCATGTACAATCAGTATATGTGGCCGCTCATGGTCGTGCAAGACGAAGCCTATCGGCCGGTCATGGTCGGCCTACAGTATTTCTATCAGGAAAGCGTGCCTTGGGGTGAGGTCATGGCCTACCTCTCGATCATCACCGTCCCGGTCCTCATCTTCTACACCTTCCTGCAGCGCGCCTTTATCGCTTCGATAGCCGCGACCGGCGTGAAGGGCTAACTGGAGTTTTCAAATGGTTCTCGCACTACCGAACAAATGGCTTTGGGATAGCTGGTATGCCCATGACGGCGAGTGGTGGCACGGCTACTTCTTGCAGGCGGACAAGTCACTGATCGACCCCCGCAAGCGGCATCGTAATGTGTCGATCGGACACGCGGTTTCGAAGGATCTTGTCGACTGGACACATCTCGGAGCGTGTTTCGCTCCTTCGGCCGGGCCTGCTTTCGATGATGAAACGACCTGGACCGGATGCGTTGTAAGAGATGAGACTGGTCCCTGGCACCTCTTTTATACGGGCACGTCAAAGGCCGAAGACGCCAAGGTTCAGCGGATCGGTCACGCCACTTCGGAAGACCTCCATAACTGGACGCGTGTCGGAGACGGCCTCTGCCTCGATCTGGTCGGTCCAAATGCCGACCAATACGAAGTTGCTTTTACTCCGGGCCATTGGTACGAGCGAGCAATGCGTGACCCTTGGGTCATGCGCTCGCCCGACGGCGATGAGTGGCTGATGTTCTTCACTGCGCGTGCTCCAGGTATTGATGAGGCCAATGAAGGTGGGGCTATCGGGTTCGCGACCTCCAGAGATCTTTACACTTGGGAGCTTCAACCTCCAGTCTTCGTCGGAGGCTTTGGCCACCACGAGGTCCCTCAGGTATTTGAGATCCGCGGCCAGTGGTATTGCCTGTTCTGCTGTGGTGCGGGCAATTGGTCCAAGAACCAGATTGCCATCCGAGGTCAGGAGCCGGTCGTTGGCTCACACTACCTTATTGGTGAAAGCCCGCGCGGCCCCTGGCAAATCGCCCCTGGTGACTTCCTTGACAGTGGCGGTCCCTTAAACCGTTACGCTGCGCGGATACTTGAGCAGGATGGCCTCAAGATCCTCGGTTTTGCTCGAGGAACGGATGGCCAGTTCATCGGTGAAATTACCAGCCCCGATTCGGTTATCGTCGATGAACAAGGACTGCTCCACGTCGTGAAGCAGCAGCCGGAGGATTACTGATGGCGGGCATTTCGCTAAAGGGCATCAGCAAGCGGTACGGCGCCATAGAAGTGATCGAAGGGATCGACCTCGACATCCGTGATGGTGAATTCATTGTCTTTGTCGGACCTTCTGGATGCGGCAAATCTACCCTTTTGCGGATGATTGCCGGCCTTGAAGACATATCGGGTGGTGCTCTGCATATCGGTGACGATCTGGTAAACGGCACGCCGCCCAAAGAACGCGGCATCGCTATGGTTTTCCAAAGCTACGCCATCTTTCCGCACATGACGGTGCGCGAAAATGTTGCATTTGGTTTGACGATCGCCGGCGCCTCCAAAGTCGAAAAAGAAGCCAAGGTCGCTGAGGCGGCCAGGATGCTGCAGATCGAACATCTTCTCGATCGCCGGCCCTCACAGCTATCTGGTGGCCAACGTCAGCGTGTAGCGATCGGGCGAGCGATCGTTCGCGACCCGAAAGTGTTCCTTTTCGATGAGCCGCTGAGCAATCTTGATGCGGCTTTGCGGGTGGATACCCGGATCGAAATTGCGAACCTGCACAAGTCGCTCAAAGCGACAATGCTTTATGTCACTCACGATCAGGTGGAGGCCATGACTCTTGCCGATCGGATCGTAGTGCTTAACAGGGGTGTCATCCAGCAGGTCGGAACGCCGATGGAGCTCTATCGCAATCCGGCAAATTTGTTCGTGGCCGGGTTCATCGGCTCACCAAAGATGAACTTTGCCGATGGCGTGGTGACGAACTGCCAGCCCGGAACTCTCGAGGTCGACACCACGATCTTCGGCAAGGTCGTGCTGCCTGTCGGTGCGGCTGCTCTGGTGGCCGGGGAGAAGGTCACGATCGGCTTGCGCCCCCACCATTTCGACATTCTCGACAGCGGAGGGACCGAGGGCGTCATTACCGTGGTCGAACGGTTGGGCAACGAGACCACGACGATTGCCGAACTGCCGGGCGGTCAAAAGCTGACGATCAACGTTGACCCGCTCAGCGAGGTTACGTCGGATCAGAAGCTTAACTTTGCGCCCCAACTGCATCATGCCGCCGTTTTCGATGCCAACGGCCTTTCTATTGGCGGCAGCATCAACTGATCGCTGCGGACCTCTCTGAGAATGACTGCATCTGCATTTCTAAATGCGTTGCAATCCGGGTCGCCGTCGACAGCGACGACTCGGTCTGAATACGGAAAAGGGAATATTATGAACCCGCTTAGAATGACGCCAAATACTATGCGCCTTGCCGGCCACCGAGGTCACAGCGAGGGTGCACCTGAAAATACCTATGCCGCATTTGCCAAAGCCGTTGAGCTTGGCGGTCGCGGCGTCACATGCGAAACCGACCTTCGCATCACTAGCGATGGCGAGCTGGTTCTGATCCACGACGAGACCGTCGATCGCACGACGGACGGCAAAGGCCTTATTCGAAACATGACATATGCCGAGCTCGAAAAGCTCAGCGCGGGTAGCTGGTTTGCTCCCGAATTCGCCAGTGAGAAAATCCCGCGGCTGCGGGACGCGCTTCGGTTCGCACGCGAGCACGGGATCATCTATCAGCTTGAGCTTAAAACCTACAATCTCGATGATATCTTCTTCCCCAAACTGCGGGCGTTGATTTCCGAACTTGAGTGCGCCGACCTGTTGCAGTTCTCATCCTTCGATTTTGTCCAGCTGCGTAATCTCAAGAAAGCTATCCCGGAAGTACCGACAGTTGGCCTCTCGCATTCAAGACTTATCAATCCAGGCGCCATCGCCAAAGAAGCTCATGTCGATGCGATCAATCTGGAGATCTATCATTTCCCGAGCGGCGAAGCTCTCCAGCTGCACAATGCAGGGATTGCGACTTTCTTGCATGTTCCCCCACCATCGCGGTTGAAGGGCCTTAAGGAGTATGGCGTTGACGTCGAAGCGGATGTCGTCGGCTGGATTCGTGAGGGACAACTGGACCAGCTTATCAGCAATGACGTTGCCCAGGTCGCCAGACTGCGGGACGAAGCCCATGCCTGACATGCAAGCCTATGATTTGATTGTCTCGACGATCGAGCGGATTGCCCGGGAAGCCGGCGAAGTCGCGCTTGGGCATTTCCGCTCTATTGCGGATTTGCCGGTTGAGCGGAAGGGCCATCTCGATCTCGTGACGAAAGCCGACCGTGAAGTCGAGGATTTTGTCATCGATGGATTGCGCCGTGCCTTCCCCAATGATGGTGTCTATGGGGAAGAACGCGGAGAGCTCGTTGGTACGTCGGGTCGAATCTGGGTGATTGATCCGATTGATGGAACATTTAATTTTGTCCGCGGTGGCCAGAACTGGGCGATTTCGATCGGCCTCTACGAGCAAAGCCGGCCGGCGCTCGGTGTCATTTTTGCTCCCGTCCGCCAACTTATGCTGGTTGGAGGAAATGGAGTCCCCACGACATTGAATGGCAAGCCCATGGCAGCTGTCCCGGCGCTGAATCTGTCGCAAGCCTCAATGGGTATCGGCATGCACCCATCTGTCTCGACAAAAGACCGGATCGAGGTTGTTCGGTATATTTCCGATGAATTGCGTATCAGCTTCCGTTGCTGCGGTTCTGCGACGCTGTCGCTGATCGAAGTCGCGATGGGCGAGACAGATGGGTACGTTTCCCTCGGAGATTCGACGTGGGACGTCATGGCGGCGCTTCCAATCCTCCAGAACCTGGGCGTGAGCCACACAATCGACTGGGACCGTATCGATCTCGAGGCGAAATTGCGTTTCGCCTGCGGAACCGATAGTTTCCTGGACAAAGTAAGGCCACTGCTTGACCGGGTGAAAGAAGCGGCCTGATGTCGGAACCTGACCGTCTCGCGCGACACTTCCGTGTGGCACTTGGTAATCGTGACATCGTTTATTCCACAAGAACACCGACGAGGTTCGGTGCCCTATGTGTTCGCGCGAGCGCCAGCGGCGTCGGTCCGGATGTGCTGCTTGTCACGAGCCGCAACTCAGGACGTTGGGTGATCCCGAAGGGCCGGGCGATCGGTAGCAAAAAGCCGCATCAGGTGGCTAGCATCGAAGCCTGGGAAGAAGCAGGCGTGCGTGGCAAGGTCGACAAGATGCCGCTTGGATATTTCGAGTTTCGCAAGACCCTACCTGACGGTGACATTGATCCCCTATGGGTCCAGGTTCACCTGCTTGACGTCGCAGAGGAAGAGCCGGCTTTTCCCGAACGAGGACAGCGCCTGGTCCGCTGGTTCAAACTGGATGAGGCCGCGTCACTTGTTCTTGAGACAGATCTGGCTGCCATGCTTCTTAGTCTCAAAAATCAACTCTCAGAATCTTCGTCATGTGGCTGAAACCGGTGAAGCGTGACTATCGGAAATACCGCGCTTCCGTGTGCTTTACAATGAACCACGACTACCTTCACCCCCACCCTGTTTGGCCACACGCCGTGGCTACCTGGCTGTTGGATTCAAATATATCCACCAAGGGCGCGAAGGCACTCTGTGTTCAGTGAGATATTGCCGGCCCGGGTGTAAAAATCGTCCAGCGTGGTTTCGTTTCCGCGGGTTGAAAACGGATTGATTGCCGCTGGGGATCCGCGATCTTCGTCCTGAACCGCGAAAGTTCATCCGGCAGCCGCTTGCGTAAATGGCGTCAGAACAAGAGCTGCTCGAAATCGTACGCTAAGCTGGGGCAGGCCGTGAGCTCTCGTCTCGGACCCGCATAACAGTTTGTCGACTGGTCGCGAATTTCCTGGCAATCGCGGAAACACTGATGCCCTTCGCGAGATCATCGCGCACGTCCTGTTTCTGTTCTTGGCTGAGTGTTGATGGCCGGCCGAGCGTCTTACCTTCTGATTTTGCGCGCCTGAGGCCGGATTGGGTTCGCTCAATCAGCAAATCTCGCTCGAACTGAGCTACGGCATTAAGCACTTGCATGGTCATCGTGCCGGACGAGCTGGTGAGATCGGCGCCGCCGAGCGCCAAACAATAGACTCTTACGCCCATTTCGGCGAGAGCCTTGACGGTTGTGCTGACGTCGATGGCATCACGGCCGAGCCGATCGAGCTTGGTCACGATCAGAATGTCCTCGGACTCCAGCTTGTCCAAGAGCCGGGAAAAGCCACGGCGTTGTGCGATGGCGGTGCTGCCCGAAACGGTTTCGGTGATGATCCGGCGTGGCTCTACTTGGAAGCCGGCGGCATTGATCTCCTGGATCTGGTTCTCGGTAGTTTGGCCGGTCGTAGAGACACGGACATAGGCAAAGGTGCGTGGCATAGGCTCAATTTCGTCCGAATAGGCTGTCCGAAATATCTGTCGTGTTCGAAACTCTGTCAAGATAATTTGTGGACAGGGCGTTTTCCCCCTGTACGAAATCGTCCGTTTCCGGACAGACCATTTGTCGCCAACGCATATTGTAAGGAGTGATCGATGGCCCGACGCAAGCTTCTCAATTACCAGGACCGTCATGAGCTATTCGCTATTCCGACAGATGAAGAGAGCCTTATCCTTCACTATTCCCTGTCGCCCATCGATCGATTGGAAATCGACCTTCGCAGGCGCGGTCACAATCGGCTCGGGTTTGCGGTTCAGCTTTGCATGATGCGCTATCCCGGCCGGCCGCTCCTACCGAACGAGATCCCTCCGGGAGCGATGCTCAATTACGTCGCCGACCCAGATTGGTGCCGACCCTCGACTGTTCGAACTCTATGCTCGGCGTGAGGAGACGCGCCGTGATCATATTGCGCACCTCCTTCGATATCTGGGACTGAAAAGCGCAGCATCGCAGGATCGACGGGCGGCGTTGTTAGCAGCAATCGAAGCTGCGGGAACGACGGATAAGGGGCTGCCGATCGCGAAGGCCATCATCAGTTCATTCCGCGAGCGGCGCGTGCTGTTGCCGTCGGCAGATACAGTGGAGCGAATGGGCCTGGCAGCCCGTGCAATCGCGCGCGGGCGCGCTGAAACCGCACTCATCGCAGATCTTGGGTCTGAAAAGCTTGCCGCTCTTGATGAATTGCTGGCCGTTGATCCGGAAATTGGTCAGACGCGGTTCCACTGGCTGCGATCGGCGCCAGAAGCTCCGGGCGCTACGAACCTGGTCGGATTGACGGATCGAGTGGCGTTCCTGCGCACGCTCGGGATCGATCCGAGCTTGCAGGCACGTGTGCCCGTGGGGCGTTGGGATCAGATGGTGAGGGAGGGTGATGTTACGCCGGCCTGGCTTGCCAGCGACTTTAATGCCAGCCGCAGGCATGCGATGATTGTCGCTCAGGTCATCAAGCTCAGCCAGAAACTCACCGACGATGCGGTAACGATGTTCATCAAGCTGATCGGTCGGCTGTTCTCCAAAGCCCGCAACCGAAAGAAACAGCGTCATATGAACACGCGGATCGAGACTTCGAAGGCGCTGCGGCTCTTCCTCGATACGATCCTGGCCCTTCAAACTGCCAACGATACCGGCGAAGACGCGATCGAGATTCTGGATCGGCAAGTTGGCTGGCATCGACTCCTGCAGATCAAGCCAGGCCTCGAAACGATTGTCGAGAGTAACGATGCTCCTTCTCTGGAACTGGCGGCCGAGCAGTGGGGAAACGTCCGCAAATATGCAGGCGTGTTTTTCCAGACATTCACGTTCTGCTCGCGTCGTCGCCACGATCCTCTGTTGTCGGCGGTCGTCACTCTGAAGCAGCTCTACGCCGAAAGCCGCCGGTTGCTGCCTCAAAGTGTTCCGGCCGGACACCTGACGCCAGCCGAGCGCAAGATGATTTTTGACGACGGAAAGCCGGACCGACGTCTTTATGAGATCGCCACCCTGGCTCACCTGCGCGAGCGATTGCGGTCCGTCGATATCTGGGTTGACGGTAGCCATACATTCCGGCCGGCCGATGAGCATCTTCTATCCAAACCGGTCTTTGCTGTCATGAAAGAAGAAGGAAGGCTCAATCTCGGTGTTCCGAGCGATGGGGCCGCATGGCTCGCAGAAGTCCAGCAGACCATGGACTTCAATCTGAAGCGGTTGACCTATCGTGCCCGTAATCGAAAGCTGGAAGGCGTCAGGCTGGAGACCGGTACCCTGATCGTCACGCCGCATGCCAGCGACGTTCCTGCGGCGGCTGAAGATCTGAATGCCGAAGTCACCGAGATGTACCCGCTGGTCGAGGTCCCCGATCTGCTGCGGGAGGTGCATCAGTGGACGGGCTTCGCAGACCAGTTCACGCATGTTCGCACGGGGGACGCGCCGCACAACGTATCGGCGATGCTCGCCGGCGTGTTGGCCGATGGAACGAACCTCGGCCCGAAGCGAATGGCGGGTGCCTCAAAGGGCATCAGCGCGCATCAGATTGGATGGATGCGAACATTCCATGCAAGATCGGAAACCTATAGGGCAGCGCAGGCTAGCGTGACGGACGCACAAACCCGCCATCCGCATTCGCTGCTTTGGGGCGATGGCACTACCGCATCATCCGACGGGCAGTTCTTCCGGGCAAGCGATCGGGCCGCGCGGCGCGGCGACATCAACCTTCATTATGGCAGCGAGCCAGGTACCAAGTTTTACAGCGGCCTCTCGGATCAATACGGCTACTTCAGCATATTGCCGATCAGCCCGACCGAAAGCGAGGCCGTCTATGTGCTCGACGGGTTGTTCGATCACGACACGATCCTCGACATCGAGGAACTATTCACCGATACCGGCGGCGCCAGCGATCAGGTGTTTGGCTTCTTTCCCTTTATCCGCAAGCGTTTCGCTCCGCAGCTGCGCAACATCAAGGACCGGAAATTCCACACGTTCGAAAAGGCCGACGCCTATCCGGCGCTGGCAAATCACATCGGGACGCCGATCAATACCGCGCTTGTCATGGACAATTGGGACGATCTTCTACGTCTGGGCGCTTCCGTCACGTCGCGCACCGTCGCTCCCTCGACGATCCTCAAGCAATTCTCAGCTTCGTCGAAAGCAGGCGACCTTGCCAAGGCGCTGCGCGAGGTGGGCCGCATTGAGCGGACCCTATTCATGATCGAATGGTACTCGAACCCGTCGTTGCGACGGCGTTGCCGGGCTGGCCTGAACAAGGGAGAAGCAGCCCATAAGCTCAAACGCGCGGTGTTTTTCCACGAACGCGGCGAGATCCGCGACCGCTCGTACGACAGTCAGGCGTTCCGGGCCTCCGGTCTCAACCTCGTCGTCAGCGCTATCATGCACTGGAATACCGTTTACCTCAGCCGTGCCGTCGCTCATTTGCGGACAAAGGGACGCAACATTCCTGACGCTCTCCTTAAGCATATATCGCCGCTCGGCTGGGAGCACATCAATCTGACCGGCATCTACTCGTGGGACAGTGAACAGCAAATGCCGCAAGGTTACAGGGCCTTACGGCTCCCCGGCCGTCTTTTGCGGGCGGCTTGACGGCGCCGAAAGCCGAGCGGATCGATCTTCAAGCCAGGATATCGAGAGCTGTGTCGAAGATGCGCTGATCCACGTGCCCTGCTCCTGGGATAGTCCGCAGTGCCCAGGCAAGAGGGCTGTCGAGGCGATCAGCGATCTGCTTGCACAGATCGAAATGCCAGAGACCTCGCGCCAGCCGATGCGGTCCCTGTGCCAATGCCTCCTCGTCGCGTGGCAGATCAAAGGCAGTACTGTCGGCATCGGCTTCTCCGAGCAATATCGTCAGTCTACTCCCGAAATACCGAAGCAGGGAGGTTTGATCGAGATCTAGACCACCCATGCCGTTTGGGTATTCGACGGCGAGATCCGGCAGCATATAAATGCCGCTGTTCGATGCGACCGCTCGATCGAGCGCCGATGCTTCGGTCAATGCGAGATAGCGTAGGACGAATTGCGAGCCGGCGGAATTGCCGAACAAACCGAACGTCGTGTGTTTGGACTCAACTTCGGTGCGGACGTGCTGGAACAAGCGATCAACAATCCCGAAGGACCAGCGGTCTTGCGGCAAAAAAGCCGCGCCTGGTCCTGACCTGACGTGCCCGTAATTGTAGGCATAGACATCGGGGAATGCTTCGATGTCGAATTCCGGCACCAGGATAATCATCCCGAGCTGCTCCGCCCGTTTGACCAGCACATCCCGGAAGTCCGATGCTGCGCGGTCCAGCCCGTGCATGCCGATGACGACGCGGGCGTTTTGAATATTGGATGTCGGTTGAAAATAGAATACCCGCATGTGCTGCCGAGCGCCTGCAGCAGGATCGAAGAATTGGAAGCTGCCTTTGCCGGCTTCCATCTGGAAACTGTCCATAATGACCTCTATGTCTTTACAGCACCTGTACCTCGCTGCTGAGCATGCTCTCTGCCTTCATTCTGATGATCAGATAGCGCGAATGCGGTACGGACCGCGTTGACCGCGGCTGACAACTTCTCCGGCGACGGCAATCGAACGGGATGATCAACTATTAGAGAGATGCCGTCGGCGACGCGGATCCTTGTGACTAGTTCAGCGACTGGAGCGATCTGTGCGCCTGCGATGATCTTATGGAATTCTGCGGATTGAGCGCTGAAGTTAGCCCAGTTACGCTCGGCCTCCTCAATCGGAATGCCGCGTTCCGCCAAGAGACTTTCTATAGATTGGCGGTGGGTCCGGATGTCGGCGTTGCTCATTCCCCCATCTTGAAGCATTCGCACACATCGCAGTTGCGCCAAATGACCATGGTCGAAATGGCTGCCGCGACCTCGGCCGGACGGCGGGTCAATGAGCTCCTCACGCACGTAGTATCGCACGGTTCGCTCGGAAACCCCGGCCAGGTGGGCAAGTTGAGTTACATTGAAACGGTTTTCTGTTACAGGCATGCCAGTTTATTGGCAGTACAGTGTCAAATTGTCAACTGTCATATTGCCAAGCGGATATGAGCGGAATCTCGGCGCTATGTTACAAGTGCTACAAACATCGACGATCGCTAAAACCAAGCTCAGATAGCGATTGAAAGCCACGGCCATCGCGTTTTGTAGTCCTGACATTTTCTGATGAACAGATCGTCCAGAGGGTTATTGGGATTGATGCGCAGAGTGCCATTCCACATGTCGTCGAACCCAACTGGCGCATAGACACTCCCACTTCCGACGCTGACCCCGAACTGGGTGCAAGCGATCAAATATCGGTCGATCCCGTCTTCAACCCGCGTTAGCGGCGGACAAGCAGAACCAAACTTCTCTGAATACCAAAGGTGAACTCGGGCCTGGTTTCTGATCTCAACTTTGTCCGCACGATCGCCAAGCAGCTCCCTCGCTTTTTGGATTGCGGCGTCTTCCGCTTCCCACGACAGGTCATTGGCATCGAAATAGAAAACATCATAATCCTTGATAGCCCAATCCGGCTCGTTTCCACTTTTGAGATTCCATACGGTTTGAAACAAACACCCTGCTGTCAGGGTACATTGGGGCAATTGCAAATCTGGAAGAACTTCCAGCAACCAACGGTTTGTCTCGTTTCTCCTGATCTGATCGATGAATTGCTGTTTAGAAAGAGACATGATTCCGTCACCCCTATGTTCGCTCAATGTTCTGATCGTTTCGGGGGAGTGTCAACTCGGTTAGAGTGCCGATTCCACAACTCAAAGCGGCCTAGTATGGTCCTTATCCTTCATAATGCCGCTCGTCCCGCGCATTGCGTTCTTAGCGTACGATTTGGAGCAGTTCTTGCTCTTGCCCCAGGGTGCTATCTTCAATCCCGGCGAAGGTTGGGTCGATCTGCCGACGCTGATCGGGGTGCTTCTTGAGGAGTTTTTCGCGCTCGGAGGCGTCCTGGTAACGGACCAGGGCGCCGCGCGGGTCATGCTCGAGGGTGGTCGTGCTGTTGGTGCGGAAACTGCAAAGGGTCACCTCCATCGGGCGGATGCTGTCGTGCTCGCGACAGGCCCGGCCGTGCCCAAGATGGCTGCGGAAAGCGGACAGACCATCGGCGACGGGACACCGATCGCGCTTCTCGTGCAAACCAAGCCGCTGGCCCATCCCCTGCACGCTGTCTTGAATACACCGCGCGTCGCTGTTCGCCCCGCGCCGGGTGGCTCCTTCTCGGTGGATGCCGACTGGGCGGCTGATGAGGGTGTGACAGTGCGTGCGGACGGCACCTATGAGATCGATGACAGCATTGTTGCCGAGCTTCTGGTGGAGGCTGCCAAGGTGATGGAAGGCAATCCGCAACTCGAAGTCGCTTCGATCGGTGTTGGTGGGAAACCGATCCCGGGCGACGGCGAGCCGGTGATTGGAGCCATCAAGGCCATTCCCGGCTATTACGTCGCCTTCAGCCACAGTGGCGCAACGCTTGGCCTGATCGTGGGCGAATTGCTCGCTTTCGAGATTGTGACCGGGACCGAGCATCAGATGCTCGCAACCTTCCGACCGGAGCGCTTCTCAGGCTAAGACACTCATTCCAAGATCTCCGGAAAACGAGCCTGCTGAACTAACGGCGGGCTTATTTTACCGCATGCCGATGCTGAAACGTCGTTTCCGATTCCTAGGCTGCGCGATCACGGTACTCACCACAGTTATCGGCCGGACGTGGATTGATCTTGTCCCATTCACCAACTCTGCGAAGTGAATGGGACGGGTCAATGAAGGGCAGGGCAGGTGGTGATAATTGGCATGCCCGGTTTCCTGACGTGATCAATCAAACGCCTCACCACCTTAACTACGGTTCCGACGTCGCAGGCTGCCGCCCTCATAACGATACTCCCTCTCCAAGCCAACCATCATATTATCCAGTGGCTTTCACCTGGTGACCGCCAGCTCGCAACAGCGCCATAAGCACCGGACCAAGTGAAAATTCACCGCGCTTCGCCTTATTCGTCAAATCCCTGAGATACCCGCCCGGTGAATTGATGTGGCCACCACGCTCCAGAATGCAGGCGATGGTTACCGCAGCATTCTCTGGACCCATTATCTCACAAGCCTCCTGATATGCGGAGGGACTAACCCCAAGCATTGACCTGACAACCACGGCGGCGGTCATGAGCTCGCGCCAATTCCCGATTTGACCCTCAGGCCCATAGTTCGAAATCTCCGGGCAGGCTCGCAATACAAGGCCAATGGGAAAAGCCTTAATCGGCACATGTCCGGCCTGCTTGTTCTGGCTCGGCTTCGCCTCCTGCTCGTTTCTAGAGCTAGGTTCAAGTTCATTAGGGTGGTTGGTGTTTGAATTCTGTATGTGGCGCTCAATTTGAGCATCATTGGTGATCATTTCTAAAGAAAAATCGTCGGAATTCAGGAGTTTGAGGGTATCCTCTCGCAAGCTGGCCATCCTGGCACCCAGATCGCCAAGTTCATTCAAGGTTGGATTGCGAGGAATTTGTCCGACGAGCACAAGATAGCGCTCTTCAAGCCCGCCCCAATCGCCTGAAGCTCCCTCTTCAACGCCAGCCGTGATCAGCTTTCGGATATCGCGCCGGCAGATCGTCAGGCTTTCCTTTGCCCTTCTGAAGGCAATTCGATCAGCGGCAACCTGCTGGGCCAGGCATGCGAGTTCCTCAGCCCGCATAAGGAGCGGGGATATGTCGAATCCGAAAGCGTGTTCGATTGATCCCTCGTCATCTTTTCGAGCGTAGCGCTTGCCGTTGGCGCTGTCCTTGCGGATGATTAAGCCGGCCTCAACGAGAAGGGCAAGATGCCGACGCAAAGTGGCACCTGCGATGCCATGCGCGCGAATTGACAGCTGAATGTTCGACGGGAAGACGACGAGCTGGGCGTCCTGGCGCAGTTCGTTCTCGGGATAAAAGCTCAGGAGAGCGTCAAGCACCGCCAGGCTACGATCCTGCAGACCGAGCACTTCTCTTGCCTCCGATGCATCGCGAAAGACTTTCCATTTGTCTGCCGACTTGCCTTCCTCGATCTTGGTCGTGGCAATCTGCCGCTTCACAAGCGCAAGGGTCACAGGCCGCCGCCCAAAGGGCGTCGTCACTTGTCCACCTTCCATGTCCTCGCCTTTCAAAAAGGCAAAAGATCTACGCTCACCAAAACGATGCCAAAGACTCTTGACTAAGATTCATGGAAATGCGATTCTCAAGTTCTCACACAACGAGAAGGGCTTCCATGACGGCAACGTTTCGGGGGCCTTTTTCTTTTGCGCACTTTCCTTCCGTAAAATCACTTCGAAGCCTGCTACTCAGCTTCGGTTTAAGTCTTGGATCCCTTGCGGGCGAACCGCTCCACCAGCGTGGGCAGTTCGGCTTCGATAAAATCGAGGAATTCTGCTCCAGCCGGCGTCTCCGCTGAAATGCGAATGTCCTTGGTCGTACGCAGGAAACTGCCAAGCGGTTCGCCCGCGGCGCCGGCAATCCTCTTCCCGCCAGCCCTCTGTGATGGTGCTGCAGGTTTCAGGGCATTGAGGGCTGCCAGAAACTTCTGATCCGACCCTAGGTGCTTTTCTGAAGCGAGCGACAGCGTCTTGCGCAGTTCATCATGCAGATCAGCCTGCTCGGAGAATGCCTTTGCGAATTCTGCCCATCTCGGACGGCCGACCTTGGTCGCCCGACCGATCGCCTCAATGATATCGAAGGGAACGGAGCGATAAACCGCCCGCATTCGGGCAAGCTCTGGATCGTCGATTGACAACGCCGCCTTGATATCACGGGGCTTCACCTCGGCATCGTCCATGCGGCGGGCAAACAGGGCGCGCTCGATCCAGGTCAGATCCTGACGATCGGCATTTTCGATACCCTGCGCGATCACAAGCTCGACATCGGAAATCTCGACTTCGATCGCCTTCACCGGAATCCCGAGATCCTTGGCTGCCTGCAGTCGGCGATGGCCGTAGATCACCTGATAGCGTTCAGGTGAGGATGGCGACTTGCGGACCTGAATAGGAATTTTCTGACCTTCGGACCGAATGGAGTTCCTGAAAGTCTCGAAATCCGATGCGTTGTCATCTGGAAGACGATCAGGAAAGGGAGAGGGATCGATCTTTGACGGATCGAGTTCCCGGATCGCACCACCACCCGATTCGACAAGCGCCTTCAGGCGGTCGCGTTCGGATTTGATGTCGTCAATTGCCCGGTGCGCCGCACCGATGACGCCGGCGCCAACACGTGCAGGTGCTGCCGATTGTTGCGGGGTGGCAGAACTGTCCGTCGACAGCCGGTTTTCAAGCTCCGCCGACAGCAGTCCGAAATTTGCAACGATGGATTTACGCGATGACTTGCTCGTCATGTGCGTCCCCAACTGGTGTTAATGAGTTTCAATATTGCTTCGTTAACGGCATCCACCGCCTCACGTGCGCGTTTGTGCGTATCACGGCCGATCTGGCCCATCTCAAGCTCGTAAATGGATCGTTTGGCAAGTCCCGCTGCTTCGACCGCCGTGCTTTCAATCAGCGTGGGTAGAAGCACATCCGTTCCGAACAGATGGCGCATCATCGCAACAACCTGCGACTGCGGTGCGTCGTTCGGATCATGGCGGGTGACAAGATAGCGGATAAAATCCTGATCGAGCTGCGCTCCGCTCTCGTTCAGCACGCTAATCAAATCGCCCATCATCAACAGGAACTGGCTCATCGAAGCCACATCAAGCATAGCCGGATGTACCGTGATAATCATGCTGGTCGCGGCATAGATTGCGCTGAGTGTCAGAAACCCGAGTGACGGCGGTGTATCAAGGATGACAACATCATAGTCCTGCTCGACCTCCGAAAGGGCAAGTTTGAGACGCTCGAAGAAGATCGCGCCTGAGCCTGATTTCTGCGCCAGGACGCGCGGCGTTTCGTGCTCGTATTCCATGACTTCGAGGTTGCCCGGAATAAGGTCGATACCATCGAAATATGTTTTGCGAATAATATCGCGGATCGGGCGACGCTCGGCATCGTCATAACGAAGGGCTGCATAAATCGTCTCATTGGCGCCGACATCGAATTCGGGCTGCGCACCGAAGAGAGCGGAAAGTGATGCCTGCGGATCGAGGTCAAGTGCAAGGACGCGATAACCCTGCAAAGCGAGGTAATGTGCAAGATGAACGCAGGTCGTAGTCTTTGCGCTGCCGCCCTTGAAGTTGGCGATCGCGACAACCTGAAGATGCTCATCCTCGCGTCTGCGCGGTAAAAATCTCAGCGCCTCTGACGGTTTCTGACTGGCAAAGAGTTCGCGCAACTCGTTTATCTGGGCAAGCGTATAGACGCGATGATTATTCTCAAGCCGACCGGGAATCGGACCGCGCCCTTCGCTCGACATAAGTTTTAGGGTGGAATCGGGTATGGATGTCAGCTTGGAGACTTCATTGGTCAGAAACGGCCTGAGGCTCTTCTCCGACTTCGGAGGATACATGCGGGTGCGAAGCTGCTGTAATTGCTGTGACAAAAGGCCTGCGTGGCGCATGATCTTCCCGCCCGCATCTTCCTTTTGACCGTTCATCGCTTCTACTGGTTTCGCCATCGCCATATCGCCCTCTTGGCGGGCAGCCTTCGGTTTGCCGACCATTGCCCGCCAAAGATACAACACGATTCTTCCCGCACGTCCAGTCGTTTAGAGTTAGCAGAGCCTTGACGGCCGACCTTTGAAACGGGACGCGGTTAGCCAAAATTGAAATTTAACAATTTTTTCATTTAGTTCGCGATTATTTCTATCAGGACGGATGCCAGTTTGTTCTAGAGCTGATTAAACAGAACAGCGATCTTCGAAAATGCGCTCCGCGTGCCACTGAAGCCCCTGCAATCCGCAGCGAACTTGATCCAGATATCGACGGCCACGATCGCGCAAGGTTACACCCGAAGAGCCGCGACCGATCTCAACCACGCCCAATCTTAAGTCTTGCGCCCATTGAGATAGGCATTGCCCAGATCCTGCACCGCGCCTGAAAGAAAGGTCTCGAAAAAGGGGATAGATGCAGCACCATAGGCTCCGGCACGGGGCCCGAGGGCAGATGCCGTCACTGGGGCGACAGTCAGCCCGCGCGAAGGTCCCTCAATGGGTTCGGCAAGTATCCGGTCGAGAAGGGCCTGATTGATGGCAGCGGGTAGGCGTCCACCGATGACGATCACGGCGGGATCGAATAATCCGGATGCCACGCGCACGGCGTGGCGCAATTGCGCTCCGGCCCGCTCGATCCATGCGTCCATGACTGTTTGGGCGGTGCTGGGAAGCTGGTCTATATCCAGGAAGTCCCTGACGGAAAAACCTGCCCGATCCAGTGTGGTCAACAAATCCTGCCCGGAAGGACGCGACTTATCATACGGAAAGAGAACGCCAGTCAGGCTGGCGTTGCCGTTCGCGCCACGATAGGGCTTGCCACCGATGACCGCTCCGCCGCCGACGCCGTGACCGATATGAATGAAGAACAACGGATCGGCAATTGGAAGGGACCGGTTGAACAGATATTCGCCGAGAGACGCAGCGGTTCCATCGTTTTCCACGAAACAGGGAAGCTCGAAGGATTCGCGTAGACGTTCGATCGCCATGCTATCCTCGAAAGCCGGGAACAGCGGATGTGCGTTGAAGAAATTGGCGTCGGTGCCGAAATTGCCCGGCACGGAGCAGCCTATTCCCACGACCGCGGTATGAGGCAGGTTTGTTTCGGCGAGCATCGCCGTCAGTTCGGTCATCGCCGCGTCCGCCACGCCGTGGATCGTCGCCGCCTCGATCTCGACGGAGTGCGTTGAAAGAACCGTACCGGGCAGGTCGATGAGCGCGATCTCCATACGTGAGACGGAAAAGGTGATGCCCGCGCTGATATGGCTTTTCGGCTTCAGGCGCAGAAGTCGACGCGGTTGGCCCTGTGCGCCATTGCGTTCTACCTCTTCCGTCAGCAAGCCTTTGTCCACGAGTTCGCCAACGAGCCGAGTAACCGAAGCTCCCGTCATTCCTGACAGTTGCGCGAGATCGACACGCGCGATTTCCCCTCGGCGCAGGATGAGTTCGATCAGCCGTCGTTGGTTCATCGAAAGTGCAAACATGAATCACTCTCCTTCCTCAGACCCCAAATTGCTTGTTAAAATAAATTTTGCAATGTAATTTAATTGTCATGGAGGACCGCTAAGAGAGTGGTCGTCGAGCTGCTGAAGGAGGTCCGCCATGAAGCTTTTTGGAATTTTGACTGCTGCCACGATTGCTGTGGCATCGATCTTTCCCGCATCTGCCGCCACGCTGACCGTGTATTCTCCGCAGGGCGATCAGCGCGCCATCTGGATCAAAGAGCGGGCGAAGGCCGCAGGCCACGATATCACCATTCTCAATGCAGGGGGTGGCGAGTTGTTCGACAGGCTGATGGCGGAGAAGAACAATCCGCAGGCCGATGTCGTGCTGGGTATGGTCGATACGTCCATGGCGCTCATGAAGAAGGCGGCACTATTCCAGGCCTATTCTCCGGTTTGGGCGACGGAGCTACCCGCGGGGTACAATGATGTCGATGGTATGGTTCACAAATTCTGGCAAACGCCGATCGTGCTCGGTTATTATCCGGATACGCTTGGTGAACTAACGCCTCCCAAGAGCTGGCTGGATCTCACGAAGGATCAGTATAAGGGCAAATACGTGATCGGCAGCACTGCTGCGCAGACGACGCGCATCTATCTGGCAGGCATGCTTGCGAGGTTTCTTGATGAAAACGGCGACGTGACGCCCGCAGGTTGGGACTTCATGACGAAGCTTTACAACAATGCGATCGTCGTGAACGACGGCGATGCGCTGCTGCAGGCCTATAAGTCCAAGGAAGCGACGATCACATTGAACTGGCTCGGTGGCGCGCTCAAGCAATCCCAGGATCTCGGCCTCCCGATCAAGATCATCGATACCGAGGGCGGCACGCCGTTTATTTCCGAAGGGGTCGCCATAGTGGCCGGCACGAAGCATCTTGTCGAGGCCAAGGCCTTCATCGACTGGTTCGGCTCCAAGGAGGTGATGGCTGCCTATGCTGAGAAATTCGGTCAGGTGCCGGCACTTCCGGCCGCGCTTGCTAGATCGCCAGCCAAGGTGCAGGAACTTGCGAAGATTGTGAAGCCGCAGCCGATCAATTGGGATGCGATTGCGCCGAAACTGGATGCATGGTTGCAGAGAATAGAACTGGATATCCGCTAAATGTTTTCCGGCTGCGGCGCGAACTGCCGCGGCCACGCCATTCAAGGCGATATGACGTCGACGGGCATATAGACCATGACATCGAACGTTCTGACCATCGATACGCTGGAGATTGGCTATGGCGGCAATGCCATCGTCAAGGATTTCTCGCTCAGTGTGAAAAAAGGGGAATTTATTTCGCTGCTCGGACCTTCCGGTAGCGGCAAGTCCAGCATCTTGCGCGCACTGGCCGGATTCTTGCCGCCGATGAGTGGAAAAATTGTCCTGGCCGGACGTGACATCACAAGCCAGCCGCCTGAACGCAGAGACATTGGCATCGTCTTTCAGAACTATGCCCTGTTTCCCAATATGAGTGCTTATGAAAACATCGCTTTCGCGCTGCGTGTCGCGAGGCGGCCGCAGCCGGAGATCGATCGACGGGTGCATGAGGTCGCGTCGATGGCCAGCATCGTTGATTATCTCGCGAGGAAACCCGCCAATCTCTCCGGCGGCCAACAGCAGCGTGTCGCGATTGCACGTGCACTCGTCACCGGCGCGCAGGTTCTCCTCTTCGACGAACCTTTGTCGAATCTCGATGCCGCAGTGCGCGCCGTCATGCGCCGCGAGATTCGCCGCTTGCAACAGGACATCGGCTTCACGGCAATCTTCGTGACCCACGATCAGGAAGATGCACTCACCATGTCCGACAGGATCGTCGTTCTTCACGAGGGCCGCATCGAACAGGTCGGTGATGGGCGCACGCTCTACCGCCAGCCGGCGACACCCTTCATTTGTCGATTCATCGGCGCGACCAACGAATTGTCCCCAGCAATCGCCACGCGCCTGCTCGGGCGGGAGGTGACAGGACGAGCTTTCGTTCGTCTGGAAAATCTGCTTCTCGGCACCGGAGACGGGCTACCGATGACAATCGGCGCAGTGGAGTTTCTCGGTGCTTATAGCCGCATCGAGTTGCTTTTCGACGACATGGTGTTATCGGCGCTTGTTCTCGGTGATGCGCCTTTCGAGCGGGGCGCCACCATTCCTGTTACGGTTCGCCCGGACGCCATGCATATCTTTGCGGAGCCGATGCGATGAACCGCGCTGTTTCGGGGGAACGCATCCTTTATTGGGCGGGGATCGTCGTCGTCGCTTGGGCGGGGTTCAGTTTCGTCCTCATGCCGCTCGTCTCCGCGCTGAAGATCGCACTGCTTCACGACGGCTCGCTTTCCCTTTATGCGCCGCTTGCCGACCTCGCGGCGTCCCGTCGCGTTCGGGACGCCTTTTCCAACACCGTCTGGATGACGCTCGCCTCCATGGTCACCGTCACCATCGTCGGCGTTTTCCAGGTGGCGGTCCTCGAATATTTCAAGCTGCGGGGAAGGACTTTCCTCAAGATCGCGTATGCGACGCCGCTCGTCTTCGGTGGTGTGGTTGCCTGTGCCGGTTATAATTTCGCCTATGGACCGGCAGGTGTGGTGACGACGGCGATCAGATGGTTTGCGCCCTCGATCCGCAGTGACTGGTTCATCGGCGGGTTCGGCGTGCTGTTTGCCCACAGTTTCCTGCTGACCGGCTTTTATTTTCTTTTCCTCCGCGCTGCGATGCGCCGGGTCGACTATGCCACGATCGAGGCCGCGCGAAGCATGGGCGCCTCCGAAACCATCATTTTCCGGCGGGTCGTCCTGCCAGCGCTCAGACCAACGCTCCTAGCCGTTTCACTGCTGACCCTGCATACAGCGCTCGGCTCTTTTGCGGCGCCGCAGGTTCTCGGCGGACGAGATTTTCACATGCTGAGTCAGATGGTTCTCACCCTCAACAGCCTGCGAAGATCGGATCTCGCCGCGCTGCTGGCGCTTGGCATGGGGGCGGTGCTGATGTTGTTGATCCTTTTCGCCCAGCATCTCGAGGCTAGGGGGAACTATTCCGCCGGGACCAAAAGCATAAGCCCCATCATGCTGAAAGAAATCCGCAATCGTATGGCAAATACCGCCATACATGTGGCGGCTTATCTTATGGCGCTGTTATACTTGTTGCCAGTTGTCCTCGTCGTTCTCTTCTCTTTTGCGCCCGCCTCCGACATCGGAGTCGAGGTATTTCCGTCCGCTCTGACACTGAAGAACTACATCCGGGTCTTTTCGGGCGGGAGCGCTGTCGAGCCTTTCCTCAATTCGGCAACCATGGGTGCTGTCTCCGTTGGCGCCGCGCTTGCACTGACGTTTTTTGCCATTCCCGTCATCCTGCGTAAGCAGAACTGGCTGACGCGGCTGCTCGACGCCGGCTTTTTCCTGCCCTGGGTGGTTCCGGGTATTTTGCTCGCCGTCGGCCTCATCACGGTTTTCGACCATCCTAATCTGCTTGTCGGCAACGCCGTCCTCCTCGGCTCCTACTGGCTTTTGCCGATCGGTTATGCCGTGATCCTGCTACCGATGACGAGCCGTTTCTTGCGGGCCTCTTTCGTTGGGATCGATCCAGCCTACGAAGAAGCAGCGCGCGCGATGGGAGCCTCTGCGCTCTATCGTTTCCGCCGCATCATCTTTCCGCTGATTGCCCCAACCGCCATTCTGGTCGCCGGCATGGGCTTCAACGACCTGATGGCGGAATATCCGCTCTCGGCCTTCCTCTACAATGTCAATAACAAGCCGCTGCCAATAGCCATCGTCGACGGCGCGGTCTCGGCCGACCCCGAACAGGCCGCCATCAACCTCGTCTATGTCACCCTGATCACCGCATTTTCGCTGGCGGTAATCCTCTTTGCCGAACGCATGAGCCTCGGCAAGGAACCTCAAACGAACAAGCTTTGAAGGAGAAACGACCCATGGATAGCTGCATTACCGTCTGGCATTGGCCGCATCACGAACGCTGGTACGACGAGGGCATTCGGCGGACTCTCGATCGGGTCCGCACGGCGGGCTTCACCCACGTGAACTGGAATCCCGACTCAGGAAGTTCATACTGGTTCTCCGATGCGGAGATCGAGTTCACGCGCAAAATCGTCGCCGAAGCGGGTCTCAAGGTTCATTCATTGCATGCCAGCAATGGCCGCAATCTCGTTTCGGAACTGAAGGGATCACACGAATTCATCCGCGAAACCCGCAAGGACATCTTATCCCATCACGCGTGGCAGCGTCAAAGCGGTGTCGAGTTGCTGCAGAACCGCATCGACCTTGCTGTGGCCTTCGGTGCGCCTAATGTCGTGCTGCATGTCGACATCGTCGACGAGGTTTTCGAGAATCCGGAAAACGAGGCACGTTTCTTCGAGCCGCTCGAGCGATCATTGGACGATTTGAGACCCTATTGTGCAAGGAGCGGGGTGCAGATCGCCGTTGAGAACCTTCCGAAGGCGAGCGCCGACAACTATCTGCTACTATTTGACTGGCTGTTTACGCGCTATGAAGCGGATTTCATCGGACTTTGCTATGACAGCGGCCATTGGGAAATGATCGAACCTGGGCGGGTCTCGGTGCTCGAACGGCATGGCAAGCGCTTGATCGCAACCCATATCCACGACAATTTCAGCGCCATGGACGATCATCTGCTGCCCTTCGACGGCAAAGTGAACTGGGACATTGTGACCAAAGCCATTGCCGCCACTCCCTATGTTACACCGCTGAATTTCGAAACGCCGATAGACCGTTACGCGATGGAGGAACTGTCCTACTACCGACGCGCCCATGACGTCGCGATCCGGCTCGAGACCATGATCAGCGAAGCGCGCCATGGCCACGGCTGATGCCTGAACACGAAGTCCAGCTTCTTCACCTCCGCACCGTTGTTGCGGAGGTGGCGTGTTTGACCAAACACTGGACGAAGCAGATGCCGTTGTATTCCTTGTTTCTCACGAGCGTTAGCTAGAGCAACCGATGCGATAATTGCAATTAGGCCGCGCCTCAGGGAGGTACATGGTTAATATTCACTTACCAAGATTAACCTATCGTTAACCGCATTTACCTAGTTCTGACTTAAGAGCCGGTTTTGTATCGGTAATTCAAAGGCCATGGTCTCGTTTCTCGTACTGGCAGGTTGCTCATTCTTCTTGTCAGAAGGTGGAACGTTAGATGCGGTTTCGTTGGTTTCCAGCATTTGTTTACATCATTGCTGCAGGCATGTTGGCGACCGGCTGCGCGAACCGCCCCGGCGCCAACATCCGTCAGGCGGGTAGTGGAAATCCCGAAACTCTCGGTCATGAGAGACGCTCGGGTAACGAAGATCTTCCGGGTGTGAGTGGCGCCACAGCTGACCCGGTCAGGTCAGCGAAGCCCATGAGCGCACATCACAAGGGCCCCCTGTCACTCGAAACTGCGGTCAGGAAGGCTGTCGATTGGCATCCTGCCGTCACAGAGACCATCGGGCGGCTTCGCCAGCAGACCGAATCCGTGAACGAGGCTCGTGCCGGCTATCTTCCGAATTTCAGCTGGGGACTGGACTCCTCCTACAACACCAACCGGTCGGACCGTTATAGCCCGGATCTGAACTTCAGCGCCTCGCAGATGCTCTATGATTTCGGGAAGGTCGACAACCGCGTCAAGATTGCCACGGCGTCTACGGCTACCACGCCTGTTTCGACCGGCGCATAGAGGCCTATAACGCGCTGCGCCACGCAAGCACGACCTATGCCATGATCGAGGCCTGGGAGTTGACTCACGACCCGCGGCTGAAAAATGCGATCGAATGTGCGCTTATCTATCTCGAGGCTAAGCTGATCAAGCCTGCCATCCTTCCCGACGGCACGAAAGCCGCCTTCCTTGTTGAGGCAGATGGCGAGATCAAGCTCGGCGGTAACGCCGTCGCGATCCTGGCGCTGACGAAATATATGGCAGTGACCGGCAGGACCGCGTGGAGGGACGTTGCGGAGCAGCTCGCATGCGGCATCCGCCACATGCAGGATCGCAAGACGGGTGCCTTCGTGCACGTCCTTCATTTTCCCGATCTTTCGGTCAAACAGAAATATCGCACCATCTATTACGAGGGCGAGGCAGCCTTCGGTCTCATGCGCCTCTATGAGCTGACCGGTGACAAGCGATGGCTTGAAACCGTTGAGAACGCGTTTAACCACTTCATTGCCGCAGAGCACTGGAAACATCATGATCATTGGCTTGGTTACTGCGTCAATGAACTGACGCGCCACCGGCCAGAGGAACGTTACTTCCGTTTCGCCATTCGCAACGTTGCCGACTATCTCGACTTCGTCGAAAACCGGGTCACCACCTTCCCGACACTACTTGAGTTGATGATGGCGGCGCGCCAGACGCTGTCGCGTATTGCCGCCGAGCCCAGCCTGCATGGGCTTTTGAATGATATTGATCTGATGCACTTCGAAAGGGCGCTTGAAAAACGTGCTCATCATCTGCTGAATGGCCATTTCTGGCCAGAAATGGCGATGTATTATCGCAGGCCTGAGGGCATTGCCGGTTCCTTCTTCATTCGGCACCATGCTTTTCGGGTGCGGATAGATGATGTTGAGCACTACCTCTCCGGCTTCGTAGCCTATCGCCGCTATCTCAAAGAGCGCGCGGCCTTCCGTGAACTGGTCCGCAGACATGGCGCATCCAACAGGCGCCGCAGTCCAAGCATGCCGAAACCGCAGCTTTGCCCCAACGGAAGGCAGTGGAGCGCATCACATGTTGAGGCGGCGACGGGTGGCACCTGGGCTCACCAACCGCCGGAGGGCTGGACGGCAAACGGGCTTTGTACATACGCGCCGGCCATGCAGGCGGGAGATATGGTTGTTTTGCGTGGCAAGGAGGACACAACGGGTGTGCTGTTGCATGCGCTCGTCAATCGGGGGGCACCAGCAGGCTTCATCACGACCGATCCGGAACTGGCCAGAGGCCAGGAAGGGCCGGTTCTGCAGGTGTCATACGCCGCCTCGCTGATCTCGACTCTTTGGCCTTCCCAAAACGCGATGAATCTGAATCTCTGGTGCAAACCGGAGGTTTGCGATGCGATCAGGG
>NZ_JBJDMY010000029.1:0-30456 GCF_044900305.1 Agrobacterium sp. NPDC089420
CTGATCGCATCGCAAACCTCCGGTTTGCACCAGAGATTCAGATTCATCGCGTTTTGGGAAGGCCAAAGAGTCGAGATCAGCGAGGCGGCGTATAAGGGCTTTTTTTGAGCAGCAAGGCAGTGTCAGCAAGAAAGACACTCCCTATATCACACAGCACGAACGCGACGTAATTCGCTGGTGCGCGGAAGGCAAAACCAACTGGGAGATAGGGCAAATTCTCGGGCGCTCAGAGAAAACCGTTCAGCATGAGCTCCACAACGCCCAACGGAAGATGAATTGCGTCAATCGTGCGCAGCTCATAGCAGAAGCCATCCGCATAGGTATCATTCGCTGACAATAGGCCGAACGGCCTATTTACCAGAAGGCGCGCTCCACTATTCCTGCCCCTGCAAATCTGTGGGGGGTTTACATGCTTCGATACTTCAAGGGTTCATCGCTTCAGTCTTCCGGCTTCGCTGAAAGGGTCTGGCAGTTTCGTCATCGTCATTTTGTGGAGCGCTTTGGCTGGGAGGCGCTTCGAAAATCGGACAGCCAGGAAATCGATAGTTTCGACACCGATGACGCCGTTCATCTCGTTCTGGAAGATGCAGGCGTCGTTCTAGGCTATTCTCGCCTTCTAACCACAAGTGCACCGCATCTTCTTTCCGATGTCTACCCGGAAATCGTGAATGGGGCAGCGTACCCATGCCAACCGGATGTCTATGAATGGACGCGATGCGTTGCCGAGCCAGGTGCCCGGATTTGCGGTGTCGAAGCTTCCCATATGCTCCTGACCGGCGTTGCCGAATTCTGCCTCAGTGCCGGCATTGAAGCTCTCATAGTTGAGACACATCCGAAACTGGTCAACCTGCTTGTGTCCAATCTCTGGGATGTAACGCCCCTTGCAGCGCCAATGGTATATGACGGCGCTCTTGTTGTGCCGATTCATGCTGTTCCCTCTCCCGCCGCACTGGCGTCTCATCACCGTGGCGCTGGTATCAACGGCAGCGTTTTGGAACTGACCGCTGACGCCTCAAATCCAGTGACTGGGCAAACCCTGACCACGTTTGTTGGCCACGCGCATACTGGCCTGGTTGAGGAGGTGTCCTATGCATAATCCGCCGACCGAGCATGCCGTCGCGCAATACATTACTGAACAGACGGATGAGTTGATCGCCTTAGTCAATTTTTGCCAGCCGAGCGATCGGCTACAGTTCCTCACCTACCTGTTGGATATGGTCCGATTAGAGGCGAAAGAGATTTATAATGACGCGCCAAAACAAAAGCCGATGCTTGTCTACTCCAGAACCGAGGCCCCCGCTAACGATTGATGTTAGGGTGAGCGCTAGGAAGGGATACGGCAGCCTTCCGGCTTTTTTCCAGTCAGTCTAGGACCTGAGAAAACCTGAAGCGGTATGCCACCATAGTGCGGAATGACCTCTATCCCCAATGGGGAATGCATCGGAAACCGTACAAAAATTGATGATATTGCATTCACTCATTATCATGCGTTATGAATGCGCCGTGACCACGGATTAACTGGCGCAAGAGGATAGGCCGGCCTTTAGGGGTGCGGTCCGGCTACGCCTCCTTGAGAAATCCTGTTATGTCCTATCCAGACGATGTGGCTTGGGGGGCTAGGGCAGATGAATGATAAACTATGGAGCGCCGTGAAGGCGTCAAAGGTCGCCGCGGCGAAGGCTGCTGATTTAGCGATCAAGGCTAACCGGGCGTTACCTAAGGCTAGAGCCAACGAAATTAGAATCACCACCGCCGGAGGTATAATTGGCGCCGTGGGAGGCGCTACGCTGATCGGCGGCATGGGGCTAGCTGCTCTAGGGACAGCGGTTCCGGTAGCCGGAGCACTGGCTGTCGGCGCCGTTGGAGTTGCTGCAGGCAACAAAATCGGCTCTGAAATCGATCGATGGAAGCTCTCGCGACAGAATAGCTCAGATGAGAAAGGGGCCGTGGAATAGCTCCTTGTAACTGTCTCTGCTTCAGTCGATAGGCATTCTGCACCAAGTACGCGCGCGCACGCGAGGCTTTGAATTTAATCAAACCATATCAAAAACTTGGCATCAGCCTGATGCAAAGCAATTGTTGCCTGTTTCGGCCACTTATCAAGAGCGTCAGTAATCCATGCATGTATCGCAGAGTGGGTTTTCTGGGTCGGTGACCATGTAGGACTTAACCGATGTGCCGCAGCTCAAACATACGGTATCGCACCCGCTAAGCTCTGCCTGACGCCACGCCTCGCGCTGTTTCTCGTCGCGTTCCAGAATTCCATCGTTACGCCGTTCCATCTCCGCGGCAATCTCTTCTTCCGTGAATCCACTCATCCGGCGCCCCCTAAGGTCACTCATGCCAAGCTCAAGAATGCATGGCGCGAAAGCATGGCGCAAGTGCTCGCCTGAAAGGCAGTTTGCATCACCGTGGCGCGAAGTGATTACTCCCTTCACCTAGTCCCTAGTCCCAGTATCCCTGCTTTGGCGGTGGGTCACCTTCTGGGTCGAATAGCTCGTCTTCGTGTGGAAACAGGTTCTCCGACCTGAGATTTGCCGCGAGCGTCTCAGGTTCGTTTTGCGCCTCGAGATGTGCCAGTCGAGCTTTGGACCATTCGATCATACGCTGATATTCTGCCAACGTGTCCCCACCAGCTTTCGAAGCGCTTTCAATAACGGACTTGAGTTGCGCCGCCTCCTGTTGGTAATCCGACAGAGCGGCAAGAAACTTGATACGCTTCGCTTCGCGTTCCTCTCGCTTCTTGTGCAACTCGCGTCTATGCGCCAGATGTCTCCGGCGTTGCTCTTCCTTTTCACGCTTTTCGCGCCGTGCCTTGTCAAAGGCCAAATGATAAAGAATTCCGTCCGCAATGCCGTCGACCATTGTCTCAAACGATTGGTGCTTTCCATCAGACCATTTTCTCCTGGCCCCATCTGCCCAGTTATTGATCTCGAAGGTGAGTTTTCCAGAATAGTGGTAATCGAATTCCGGCCAGAATTTTTCCGGGAACAGCCATTGGCCCCTTTTACTGGCCATCGCCCGTTTCCGTTCGTAATCTTGCTCTTTCTTTAGTTCAGCAGGTGAGGGCTCATGTTTCACCCGCTGCCTGCCTTCGCTAATTTCGAACGAGATATCGTCGGGCGAAATACTGGCTTTTAAGCCGCGCTCCCCTTGGGCTAAGGAAATTCCGCGATGCTCCAGCGCGATGGCAAGATGGTGGAGGAATGCGATGACTCGAGACCGTGAATCCCGGTGAACGCGTATCCCTGTTATAGCGACTTCGCCGTCTCGATCAGGCTGAGCTGCTTTGAGTTCGAGCGCAAGGCCGGAGACTGAAGTGTGAGGTCGTCTAACTGGTTCGAACGTAGTCACCGGCGCTGCGCCAGACTCTTTCTGGGATTGCACGGTAGGGTTTGATGCAGCAACCGGCTTGACCTTGGTCTTCTCCACGGCCTTTTGAGCGGCTTCAATAGCGAAGGCGACATAGGGGTTTATTTGCTGCTTGGCTCCCCCGACATGGACAGTTTGGAGCGATGGATTATCGAGTTTCCAAAGAGGGGATTTAGTCGCTGGTTGTCCTGCCTCAATCTTTGCCCAATATCCACGTCCAGGCACAGCAATATGGTAGCGAGCGCACGTTTTTGCTAAGCCGCGATCAGAAATTTCCAGTTGCTCTGCGAGTTTTGAAATAGGCGTGGACCACACCAAGTCATAGAGTTCCTGTCGTGTGAAGGTACGTTTCATCAGAAATTACCGGGTTCGATTCTCGACGTAGAGCTCAGCCTACTCAGGCTCGTGTAAACAGCAACCACGTCTACTCTCTGTCAGGGGATAGGCGAGGGGCTATAAGCCAATGGCGACACCGTGACCTCAGAAGAAATTCGGCGGGGGCCGTGTGAAAGAAATCAAAAGATATCGGGCGGAAGCGGGATGGGGATTTTCCAATGCCAAGGCGTAAGCGTTCACGGGTTTGTGAACAAACCCCTACCGACGCGCGAAAGGTGGTCAGAAAGGTGGATTGAAACGATAAAGCTAATGCTACCGCGTTGAAATATCTGTGCTTTTCATTTTAAAATGGTGCCGCTTACGCGCCTTACCAAGCCGGCAACACCGTCATGAGGATGACCGACTGCGAAAGAGTGCGTGCCGGCATATCAATACGCCGGGCAGTCCGCTCATATCCTGTTTTTCTCCTGCAGCCTGTTGATCGCAGCAAGTTCCAGGGCGTTGCGGACACCCATCTTCGTCAGCACCTTGCCACGATGCGCCTCGACGGTTCTCATGGCGATCCCGAGATTGTCTGCGATCTGCTTGTTCATCGCGCCTGTGAGCATGAGGTCCATAACCTCCACTTCCCGCGCCGAGAGGGACGCACGCCGCGCCTGAAGGTCACGGCGGCTTTCCGCCTGTGCCTGCACGACCTGCCCGGCGGCAATGGCGTTGAGTGCGAGATCAACGATTTGATTGTCGTTGAATGGTTTTTCCACGAAGTCGAAAGCGCCGGCTTTCAATGTCCGCACTGCAACGGGGACGTCAGCGTGCCCGGTAAGGAAGATGACCGGTACCTCGGATCCCATGATGCGCAACCGCTCATAGACCTCCGGGCCAGAAAGCGCACCCATACGCACATCCATGATGATACAGGTCATGTCGTCAAGTGGCTGTGCCGCCAGAAACTCCTCTCCAGAGGCCCATGTACGGGTTTGCACACCGCGCGAAGCCAGCAGGAACGAGAGTGCGTCGCGAATTACTTCCTCGTCGTCGACGATATCGATCAAACTACCCATCAATCCCCTCCCTCATGTTTCCTCCAGCTCTGCCGGTTGCGCATATCCCGCTTCAGATAGCGGAAGGGCGACGGTGAATACCGTTCCTCCGCCGCATGCCGCATGATGCGTCAGATGCCCCCGATGCAGTTCGATGATCGTCCGACAGATCTTCAACCCCATGCCCATGCCCTGTGCCTTGGTACTGGCAAAGGCATCGTAGATCGTGTCCACCATCTCCGCCGGTATTCCAGCACCGCCATCCTCCACTTCGATCACGGCCTGCCCGTCACGCTCGAATAAACGTACGGTGACGGCGGCATCCTTGCCGGACTCGGCCATTGCCTCCATGCCGTTGCGAATGAGATTGATGAGGACCTGTTCCAGCAGTATGGCGTCGGCAGCGACAACGCCGGCCCCCGGCCCCTGCCGCACAAGCCGGACGCCGTGTTCACGCGCATCGGCTTGAAGGAAATCCAGTGTCTCGTCGATGACATCCGAAAGCTGCAGGTTCGAAAAACGCGGTTCACGCTTTTTCACGAGATCCTGAATACGGCGAATGATAAGCCCTGCCCGATCGGCTTGACGGGCCAGCTTCTCGGTCGCTTCCCGCAAGACCGCAAGGTCGGTTCCCTGCCGGTTCATCAGGTTCAGCATGCCTGCGGCGTAAGATGCGATTGCCGAAAGCGGCTGGTTTAGCTCGTGCGACAGTGTCGACGCCATTTCGCCGAGGGTCACCAAACGTCCGGTTCTCGCCAGCGCCTCATCATGAAGCCGGGCACGCCGCGCGGCTTGCCTCGCCTCCGTGACATCGATGATCGACCCCATCCATCCTCGATGCTCGCCGCGCGCATCAATCAGCGGCGCTTCATACACCTCGACCTCGATTTCGCGACCGTCACGCGAGACAAAACGGGTTTCAAACCGCTGGCTGACTGCCCCGCCTGCGGCAAGGCGGCGATGCCGCTGCTCCGTCTCCGACAAATATTTGGGGTCCCAATATGGTAAGGGAGCGGCATGTCCAACAAGCTCCTGCGCGGTCCACCCGATGAGTTTGCAGAATGCCGGATTGACAAAGAGAATTCGGCCCTCGTGATCTTTGGCCCGCAAACCGACAGTCAGGCTCTCTTCCATCGAACGCCTGAAGGCGGTTTCTGCCCAAAGACGCATCTCGGTATCGCGCCTGCGCTTGCTTGACCGATGGAGAATTGCCATTGCCAACACGGCAAAGACAGCAAGGCCGGCAATGGCACCAAAAAGCGCCGTCGAGAGAAACGTCAGAGGGCGGCCGTAGGCGCTGATGCGAAGCCATGTTCCATGCAGCGGCGGATCGATGCTGATAACATGGGTGGGGTTTTCCGGATCAATCTCCAGTCGCTGGCGGTTGGCCAGCACATTCCCGGACAGATCAACCAGCGTGACGCCGTATTGCTCTGCAATCCACCACGGCAGGTGCCGGTCAAGGACAGAGGGCAAGGAGATCGTCGCGGTGAGAGCTCCACGTCTGTCGGCCAGCAACAGCCCGAAAGTCACAAGCCCTTTCGAGGTGATCTTCCCGTAAACCGGCCTCGAGGTTGCGGTAGCCACTTCCAAAATCTGCGCTACCAGAGCCGGATCGCCGGGCGCAGCAACATCCGGCAAGCCAGTTTCAGCGCGGCCGTCCGGCCCATACCAGAGAATGGAGACTACCTCCGGATTTGTCGAAATGTGGCTGCGTGCCCTGGCCGCAATCACCGAGTCCTCTGTTCCTCCCGCGTGGTCCATGGCAAGCCGGACAAGCATGTCTTCATCGACACCGAGCTGGAACCGTAACGTCTGCTCCACCCACAGGGCATCGGTCGCCAGCTTGATGCGCGCACTTTCACTGTCATCGCGCGCAACAGCCCAGACGAATGCCCAGACCAGCGCCGCCAGCGCAATGATTGCAATCAATGGAATGAGCGACAACAGATCGATCCGGGCCGCCAGAGGTCCGGGACTATCACCCGGCCAAGGATACCACGCCGAGTTTGAAGGAGCCTTGGCCTCTTTTCGCAGGGAACCGCCCGGTATCAAAAATTTCGCATTTTTCATTGCCGGCTTCGTCCCCCCAAACGTCGGCAAGCCTCCCATGCCTGTCCTCGCAATATATCTTCATGCCCATCACGTCACTATTGCGGGAATCCACAATAGCGGGATCGCAAACATGGTGGCAAGGAAGCTTCCGATAGCGTCGCAACTGGAGGGTTGCGGAATTTTAGGAGGAAAACAATGTTCACTCGTCGTTCATTCGCGGTATTCGCCGGTGCCGCCACCATTGCCTTGGCCGCGGCTTTCCCGGTCCTTGCCAATCCGGTTACCATCAAATTCAGCCATGTCGTCGCCCCCGACACTCCAAAAGGCAAGGGTGCCCTGAAGTTCAAGGAGCTTGCCGAGAAATACACCAATGGTGCGGTACTGGTCGAAGTCTACCCCAACAGCCAGCTCTATAAGGACAAGGAAGAGCTCGAAGCGCTCCAGCTTGGTGCCGTTCAGATGCTGGCTCCCTCCCTTGCGAAATTCGGCCCGTTGGGTGTGCAGCAGTTCGAGCTTTTCGATCTGCCTTATCTGATGTCCAACTACGAAGACCTTCGCAAGATAACCGACGGCGAAGTCGGGCAACATCTCCTCGGCCTGCTCGACAGCAAAGGGATCAAGGGCCTGGCCTATTGGGACAATGGCTTCAAGGTGATGTCGGCAAATTCACCAATCGCAAGCCCGGATGACCTCCTGGGATTGAAGATGCGTATCCAGTCCTCGAAAATCATCGAGGCACAGATGCTGGCTCTGGACGCCGTGCCGCAGGTCCTGCCTTTCTCCGAAGTTTACCAGGCACTGCAAACGGGCGTTGTCGACGGTACGGAAAATCCGCCGTCAAACATGTTCACCCAAAAGATGCATGAGGTGCAGAAGCACGCGACGCTGACCAACCACGGCTATCTTGGCTATGCGGTTATCGTCAACAAGGCATTCTGGGATGGCCTGAACCCGGGTATTCGCGAACAGATCGACCGCGCCATGGATGAGTCGACCACCTACGCGAATTCAATCGCGCGCGAAGAAAATGAATGGGCGATGGCCGAGATGGTCAAGGCCGGATCGACGAAGTTTCATGAACTGAGCGACGACGAACGGGCTTCGTGGATCGAGCGTTTGCGCCCGCTCCACGAGCAGATGGCGTCTCGCATCGGCGAAGACCTGGTCAAACAGGCACATGGCGTTCTGGGTATCCAGTAACACCGTCGAAACCTCTTTCCATTTTCTTCAAGGGGGTGCGTCCCGCACCCCCTCTCTTGTTCGTGAGGTTTGATTATGCTGCGCATGCTCGACCGTTTCGAAGAAATCCTGATCGCGGCGCTGATGGCTGCTGCCGTGACATTGATCTTCGTCGCCGTTCTTCATCGATTTTCGATTGGTTATGCCGCCGATCTCGTTCGTTTTGCCCGTGCCAACAACATGCCGGAACTCCAGGCCTGGGCGCGTTCGATCTTCTCCACCATCAATGCCATCAAACTGACCTGGGCGCAGGAAGCCTGCATTTACCTCTTCGTATGGATGGCGAAATTTGGCGCGGCCTATGGCGTGCGTATCGGCATCCATGTCGGAGTCGACATGCTTGTAAACATGCTGGAGGAAAAACGGCGCCGGATATTGACGATAATCGCGATGTCGGGTGGCGTGATCTTTACCGCAATCCTTGTGTGGATTGGCTCCACTTTCGTTTACCACGTCGGCGTCGGGGGGCAAATCTCCGCCGATCTCGAAATCCCGATGTGGATTGTCTATCTCGCAGTTCCATTGGGTTCGGCCCTGATGTGTTTCCGCTTCATTCAGGCGCTTTGGCTGTACCTCACCACAGGCATCATCATTCACCACGAGATTGGCCATGTGGATGGCGTTGATGACGAGTCCGCCGCTCAGAACGGAGGACAGAAATAATGACCGCCCTCATCATTTTTGCCATCCTCACAATTCTGCTGGCGACAGGCATGCCTGTCTCGATCGCGCTCGGCTTGACCGTATTCAGCTTCCTGTTCGCGTTCACCAAAATCCCGATGGATTCCATCGCGTTGAAACTTTTCACCGGCATCGAGAAATTCGAGATCATGGCGATCCCGTTTTTCATTCTGGCGGGCAACTTCCTGACACATGGTGGCGTCGCCAAACGCATGATCGCCTTCGCCACATCGATGGTCGGACATTGGCACGGCGGAATGGGACTTGCAGCGGTAGTGGCCTGCGCGCTCTTTGCCGCAATCTCGGGATCGAGCCCCGCAACCGTAATGGCGGTCGGATCCATCATGATTCCCGCCATGGTCAAGATGGGGTATCCGCCACAGTTTGCCGTCGGGCCGGTGGCGGCGGCGGGCGGACTGGGCATTCTCATTCCACCTTCCATCGTCATGGTCATGTATGCCGTTGCGACGTCAGGAATGCTCGCGACCGGACCGGATGGAGAAACCATTTTCTCGCCTTCGATCGGGCAAATCTTCATCGCGGGTGTTGTGCCCGGCCTGATCCTTGCCGCGATGTATGCGATCACGACGGTGTGGCGCGCATGGAAAAACGGCTATCCCCGCCTTCCGCGGGCAGGCTGGCGGGATCGGCTGGTTGCCTTCCGGAAGTCCGTCTGGGGCCTCCTTCTGATCGTCATCATCATGGGCGGCATTTATGGCGGTCTGTTCACCCCCACAGAGGCGGCCGCAGTCTCGGCGGTATATGCCTTCGTGATTGCCGTCTTTGTCTACAGGGACATACGGATGAGAGATGTCCCGCGCATTCTGCTCGGGTCGGCCGCCATGTCAGCCATGCTGCTCTACATCATCACAAACGCTGTCATGTTCGCCTTCATTCTGACTTCGGAGCAAATTCCCCAGCTTATGTCGGATTGGATCGTATCCCTCGGCTTCGGCAAGATCGGCTTCCTGCTGGTCGTCAACATCATGCTCCTCGTCATCGGCATGGTCATGGAACCATCGGCCATCATTCTCATCATGGCACCGATCCTTTATCCGATTGCCGTCAAGTTGGGGGTAGATCCCGTCCATTTCGGCATCATATTGATCGTAAACATGGAAATCGGCCTCGCGACGCCTCCTGTAGGGCTTAATCTCTACGTCGGTTCCGCGATCTCACGACTGGGCCTGACAGAGGTGTCCAAATCCGTCATTCCCTGGCTGCTGACAGCCCTCGTGTTCCTGATGCTGATTACGTATATCCCGGAAATCACGCTCTTCCTGCCAAGATTACTGGGAATGTAGCAAGGTCACACAATCTCCGCATCAGCCGCGGCAGACGCCCAGTCTGCCGCGGCATCGGTTCACGACAACTGAGGGCCGCTTCAGGTATGAAAGCTCATCCGCCCTGTTCATAGGCGGCCGATCGCGGTTCACCATGCCGTCGTCGTGCAGATCGAAGGATCAAGCTATCGGCTGCGGCAGCATGCCGAGCTGATGCCGGAGCATGTCCGATCCAAAGCCTTGATCGCACCCCCGGCATTCGCGCCACCTCAAAAGCCACGCGGACGTCCACCGAAAAATCCCCAAATCTCCCTGGCGTCCACGTCGGCATAAGTGGGGAATTTTACTTCGGCACTTATGGGGAAAATTCACGCGGCATTGACACGAAACAATATTCAGAGACTCCAATCCGTTTCTTGCAACAATCGGCCTGAGGGTCGAACCTCGACCATCTGGCTCAGGAAACGCATATACGGTGGAGGCCGATGTCGGGCAGATGCCGATTAGCTTCTACCGTGCAATAGAGGAGACGGTATTGGAGACTCTCAAGGCTGGTGTTTTCGGTTGGCAGGTCATCGATGTGATTAGGCATGGAATAAGGACCCCGCACATGGGGTGATCGGCGTCCAAACGGGGGTCTGACGCAATCTCGATGATGTTTGGGATTCTACTGGCCTGGTTTCCGAAGGAGAATCTCAAACATCATCGAGATTGCGTCAGACCCCAAAAGGGACCCCTGCCTCTGGTTGCATAGGGTCAGCGCGCGTAGGCCCGGAGCTTTCAATTTAGCGCAGTGGCCTGCGGGCGCGGGTTGTTTGTCTTTTCGGCTTTAGCTTTGAGAGCGGTAATTTTGGCATCACCGAATACGGCCGGCCACTCGCCGAAGGCCAGGTTCGTCGTGACGATGATCGAGGTCCGCTCGTAAAGCCTGCTGATCAAATGGAAGAGAAGCTGGCCGCTGGCCTGCGCGAACGGGAGATAGCCAAGCTCGTCTATTATGACGAAGTCGAGCCCCGTGATGAAGTCGGCGAGCCGGCCCTGTTTTCCATTGCGTGCTTCCGTCTCAAGCCGATTGACGAGATCGACGACGTTGTAGAAGCGCCCACGCAATGCATTCGGGGCACCCAGGGCCGTAGCCATGCCGAGACGTCGTGCTCCGGTTGCAACTTCCAGGGTGATCGGGAACTCACAGATGGCAGCACCGAGGTCTTTCAGGAAGTTCACCTTTTTCAATCGAGTCGTCGTCGTGGGAAGCGTGAGCAATCCCATGATCTCTCGCGAGTTTGGCAAGGCCGTGGATGACATCGATCGTGTCGGTGGCACACAGTGGCCAACGCTAGCGAACGGCCGGATACAGGCGCGGAAGCCACCGCTCGATGATATCGACCGGGAAACCGAGACGCACCTTGCCCTTTGAACTCGGAGACGTGAGCACGCCGCAGTCCAACAAACTGGACAACACGGTTCGGGCCTGGCGCTCTTGATATCCGGTCAAAGCCTGTGCCTGCGAGCGTGCGAACTCTCCCGTCAGTATGGCCTCGCGCAACAGAGGCCAACTGCCCTTGGGAAGGCGCTGCATCTGCACCTCCTCATTGCACCACACCTCGACGCGGTTCAAGAGCTCCTCAGGTTTGAGAAGTTCTTCCATGAACGTGACTTGATCGAGACAGCACGAGAGGAAGAAGGCCGTGAACTCGGCAAGGCCCGCCTCAGTGAGGTTGCCACGTCCATCCAGATCGCCGCGTCTTGGCTGATCAGCTTGGGAGAGCAGACGCTTATAGTCGGAGACATTTCTGGCAAGACCGCGAGATACAGACCAGAGCTCCGAGCCAATCCCAAGGTCGCGCAGCAACGCGTGGGAGAACAGGCGAGAGACACGTCCGTTGCCATCGAAAAATGGATGGATCCATGCAAGACGATGATGAGATGCCCCAACCCCAACGATCTTCTGGAGTTTAGACAACATCTTGAACGAGTAGGCTTCAACGAACCTTGCGAGCAGCGGTTCAATCATCTCCGGTTCGGGAGCGATGTGTTCGCCGACTTTGACGTGCCGCGTTCTCAGCTGCCCCGGGACCATAATGATTTCTTCGCCGGTATCGGGATTGCGAACAAGAAGCAGGTCATCTGGCAGCCGGCGGCAGAACTCGCCGTGCAACCAGCAGATGCCGTCGAGCGACAGCACAGGGAAGGGCATTTCGCCCCTGTCGATAAGCTGCTGCACTTCGATATGGGCCCGGGCCTCGAGCTGAAGGTTGCGCTTCTCCGGTTCTCGAGCGAAATCGCCCGCCATGGCCCGATCGATATCGATTGGTAGCGTGTTGTGTCCCTCGATGAGATTTGAGTAATAGCAGTTCATCGAGCGCACGAGATCACCGACGGAAGCACGCATGATGGGATGAAGTCGCGCTGCGAACCGACTGGCAACTGACGTCAGTTCGATCGCCAGATCTTCAAGTTCCCGGCTGCTGTCCGGAAGCAGGGGCTCTATGCTTGCGAGCGTAACCATTTTTGCCGCTTTCTATGCCGCTATAATTCTGTTTTAGAACATAGCGATAGGGCAGTATTTTGGCAATGCATTTGCCGGTCTTCTTGCCGATCGAGTTCTAGCCCTTTATCTGTATGTTCTGCCGGGGAGCAAACCTAACTATCAGCGATCCGGGATAACGAACACTTCTCTTGCGGATGACGACGACCGATACAGTAACACAACGAACCTTAGATCAGTTTCAGCTTTGTGGCCAATGCAGTCGTCTGGGGAAGGGTGACGGTCTTAAGTTTCTGTCGAATGTTCTTCATATGAAAATTGACGGTATGATGTGTCATGTTCTCAAGGAGGGCGATCTCTTGGGTCGTTTTCCCTTCAGCGGCCCACTTGAGCACCATTGACTGCCGCGCCGTCAGCTCGATGGCCGGTGCTCTGATCGATGCCGCCTCGGTTGCCTCCACGCACATGTGGAGTAACCCCACAGCGTTTGCACTCAAAACAGGATGCAGTTGGTATTTTTGGGGCAAAGCCACATCACCGGAGAAAAGTGAGAGGGTGAAGAAATCGCTGAATGGCGCCATTACGGGCATGCATATGCCGGCCCTGATGCCCGCCTCGTCGGCACTCGAATAGAATGTCTGGGGGGGGCCGTGTGCGACTTTCCCCTTATGCTCAAGGTTAAAGACAAACGGTGCCATTATTTCACGGGCCTGGGTCAGGACTGGATCGATCCTGTCGAAATACTTCTCCCGATATATGTCCAACCACTCCTTTGGGGCACTGGACAAGATGGAGTTTCCCAACCCGGGGTGACGGACGGTCACCACATGATAAAAGTCAAACCCCAGTTCCCGGGTCAGGTGATCAAGCAGTTCGGCCGTGGCTCGGCTAGTTTTCATCATGGACGTCGTATCGATTAATCTGCGTAGCCAGTTTTTCATCCCACGTCTTATCCCTCCACCCTTGAGCAACACGTCTGCCTGCCGACTGCATTGCAGGTTCTGAAGTGCTCCTTTTTTCTGAGCGTTTTGATGCGGTGCGAGCATCGGGGCGCTTGCACTACGGCCGCTTGCAAAGGCTCGGGCAAAAAGAGCGTATACAGGGGTTGCGCGACTTGGAGCACTGCTCGCATTTTTTGAAGAGTTTCGTCTGAAACGACGAACACTCCGCAACACACCGGGAGACGACCGTAACCGTCAGCGCGGCCAATCTCCTCCACTATCAATCCCGCTCGCCGGTATACTCTTTCCATTGGCGGCTCGTAGTTCGACACAAGTGTTTTGATGCCATGCGCGAAGGAGCATTCGAACAAGGCCAGCAAAAGGAACCCAAACGCTCGTGATGGGCTGAGCGCCGGTTGAGACTCTCTGAGGACGTCAACATCAAGGCACATTCGCGTGCCTTCCCATGTGCTGGGAGACACCAAATCCATTCCCGGCAACGTTCGACTGAAAACATCACGCAGCAATGTCGGCCCTGTCGTCGGCATGAGCCGCACTGTGCCATAGAGATGTCGTGCGTCCTTGTCACACCAGACCAGGTAAACGGCTCCTAGAGCGTCGTAAGTGTCCCGTTCAAGGCCGCGATGGACATCGACCTGCCAGCCAAGACAATCGTGAAAAACCTTTTTCCGCAATCGGAACGATTGCTCCAGCAGGCCTTCGTACCGGTGATATTGATAGGGTTGGATAAGAAGGAACACGAGCAAATCTCCGATCATGTGTCGGACAGAATGCACGTAAATCCCGGGTTGCCCATTGCTACGGATGGGCACAAACAATTGAGGTATTGCGCCGAAAGTTAAAGGTCTATGGCTGTTGTGCCGCGGGGTTCAAGGCCAGGTTCGAGTTGCTGAATCACATGTTGATCAGCCTGAACTTCATCGCCTGGACGGCGGCCGATGAAATAGTTGCGCATCCGAGCTTCAACCGGCCAGACTTGAGGTAGCTCCTTGCCGTATGCTCGGAAATACCGAGAATGAGTGCAATATCCTTATGGTCTTTTCCGCGTGCCACCCACGACAGGCACTCCCGCTCACGTGCGCTGAGGCCCGGAACAGGGTCTTCTCCTCCATGAATCTCCGTGATCGCCTTCATATGAATCTGATATGCGATTTCGATCCAGTCCGACCGATTACCTGCAACGAGTTTGTCCCAGCTTTTCGGGTCGTGTGCCGCATTGACGGAGAAAATTGCGCGCCGGCCGGCCCGGTCAGTAATGGGGATCGAATAACCGGATTTTCCGACGCCGTGTTGCCAAGCGTCATCAAAGAACGCTCCAATTTCGGGTGTCATTTCGAATTCACGCCAGTCGAATGGAAGCTGCCGCAAAAAGCCCTGTTGCACAACAGGATCCACCTGGACATATCGCTTCAGGAAATACTGTGCGATCCATTCCGGACTGTAGGTTGACTGAACAAAGGGTGCATCAAGGTCGCTGATCACGGTTGCGGTCAAATGGTAGGTGACGAAATCTACGTCGTAAATTTCCTGAACAGAAAAAAGGGCCTCATAGACTGTGGGGGCATCTGTGATTGCCTCGATGGCTTCAGCGAGATTCGCAGATACTGTTTTCATGTGGGAATCCTTTCCGATGTGAGGGGGAGGTGTCACGGCGCAGAACGAGAAGCATCTCGCTCCCCACAGGCGCTCAGCAGACAACGTGCCGGCGTTTTTCGACCACCCCGCGTCTCATGTTCTTGCCGCTCATCTTTCGGTCGAAGCCGTGGCAGGCTGTTAGCGCGTCTCGACTTATTGTTCGGCTGTCCGCGCAACTTTGGCGGAATGACCGGTTCGAAACAGGCACCGTACCAACATTTTTCCGGCTTTGGTCAGCGCCTGCCGCTCGGTCGCCATATGTGGTGCGTTGAGAGTCGTTGCGATAGACCGTCGTGGTCCGGCACCAGCATCGTTCCGATGCGGCGATGGAACCTCTAACCACGTAGCAGCTATGGCGTGGCAATTGAGATACCCATTGCGCGTTGGTGGTGAAATCCGGTTGGGCAGCACAAATCGCCGTTCCGTACAGGCGTCTATCGTAGTTTGGGTGATGCGATGATTATTCAATGATAACGCCACGCTTGCGATATCGGCGCCAAGCGTGGCGTATGAAGCCATTCCGACGTCCTTCCTGGCATCTTTCCTCTTCAATCTGTTCAAATGTCCATCCTTGCTATGATCGCCTTGTGCGCAACAGGCACAGGCAACCTGTGTTGGTAGCCATCGTCTCCCCGTTGGCAAAGCCAAATTTAAAACATGTCACATTACGTCATATTTGGCGACTACTACTTCTAGTAGTCGATTTTGCAGCCAAATTGACGGAAATTGATATATCGATGGTAGAGAAAATGGCTCAACGCAGGGAACAACCGCCTTGCGTTCAGGGGCTGCTGCCGACGCAAAGGGCATTTCATGAAAAAATTGATCCTGATCGGTTCGGTTGATGCTGACTTCTTTCTCCTCCTTTCACACATTCTGGAAGTTGAGGGTTATCAGGTCCGGATGGCCAGAGGCGTCGAGGAGATGTCCCATCTTGCCGACGATCACCAGGTCAGGGCTGTACTGCTTGACTGCCGGCCTGATCCCTTTCCGGCGGTTGAGGTGTGTGCCAGGATCAAGGGGAATCATCGCACGGCGAGCGTTCCCGTCCTCGCAATCATTGGTGCGGGCGGCGAGGGGCAATATGTCGACATGCAGCGGGCCGGCGCAGAAGAGTGTTTCGTTCGGCCCTTTGCGCCGATCAAGCTGCTTGAATACCTGCGCAAGACTGCGCCCAGCCGGACCCTGCCTCGAGCGCGATCAGGTCAGCTATCCTACGGCGGCATCGAGATTGATTTCGAGCATCATCGCGTTTCAAGAAATGATCTGAACATTCACCTGGGACCACTGGAATTTTCTGTCTTGTCCTGCTTGATGGAGCGACCGACCGAGATTTGCCGGCGCGCAGAACTGATGACTGCAGTGTGGCCCGGCCTGCATCATGTCGAAGAGCGCACTCTGAACGTCCATATAGGCCGATTGCGAAAGAGACTGAACCGGAACGGCCAACCCGATCTTATCCGCACCGTCCGGGGAGTCGGCTACATTCTGGAATCCCCTTCGCCTGAAGCTCCTGCCGCTTTTGGAGACGATCGCAATGTCTAATCGGCTCGACAGGATCATACGCGGCGCTTGCGTGATAACGGGAGATGGCGCCACATTTCATGAAAACGCCTCCATCGGTATCGGAGAGGGCAGAATTGCGTTCGTCCAGCCAGGAAACATATCCGTCAATCCTGACGAGGTCGATGTCATCGACGCTCACGGCCACACGGTTATCCCGGGCGTTATCAACGCGCATGCCCATGCCTGCGTCAGCGGCCCATCCATGCCGAGCGGGTCGTCCCCTGTCGACGGGCAAGTGATTGTCTGGAACAGGAACAGGCACCTCCTCGAGGGGACGACCACGTTATTGAATGTATGCGGTTTGGCGTTGTCTGATGAGGCGTTTGCGGGCGATGCACATCTACTTGATGTCCATATCTCCACCGCTCACACCCCTTCCAATATAGAGGCGGCCCTGGCGATCGATGGCGCCGGTCTATCCGAACGGCATCAACATGCATCCATCGACGAAGCTTTGTCGCAAGGAGCAAAAGCGCTTGGCGAGGTTGGCGGGGGGCAGACACTTGGCGGAGGTGCGCAGGAATACCGTTTCATTCCCGAAGCAATGAAACGGGTGACGGGACGGGAAGTGTCGCCTCTGGTTTCACGTCAGTTGCGAAATGCCGTGGTCGGCAGATACCTTAAAGTCGAGGATGGGGTTTCCGATGACGAATTGCAGTCGATACTCGACGAATGCGGTCTGTCCGATGTCAGCAGCGCGCGATCCGTGCGTCAGGTCATTCTCGCTTCCGTGATGCCACCGGTCGATCTTGCGCTTAGAGGCTTTGAAGAAATGGCGCGAGAAGCCGCGCGTGTAGGCTTCCCGGCAATTTTTCACAATTCTGCGCCGTCGGTTGAACGCCTGATCGAAGTCGCCGAGAAATACCCAAACGCGAACATTGTCGCGGGTCATTCGAACCATCCGATGTTCCTCCCGGATGAATCCGTATCGTTCGCGCACGAGCTGCGAAGACGTGGGGTGACCATCGATGTGTCAACGCTCGACAGCATTCAGACTCGTTGGCGGAATAACCCGGCGAATTTCGACGCCCTCATCGAGGCCGGATGCGTCGATACGATCTCGACTGACTATGCCGGCGGACATTGGGACAGCATCCTCGTGGCAATCCAGCGCATTGTTCACAAAAAGCAGATGTCTCCGGCTGCAGCTGTCGCTTTGGCGACCGGCAACGTCGCACGCGCCTTTCCTCAATTGGCAAGCGATCGTGGTTTGATCGAGAAGGGGAGGCGCGCGGATCTCGTGATTGTCGATCGCGTCAATCTGGGTCGCGTTCGCCACATTATCATCAATGGCAAGGTGGTGGTCTGGAATGGAACGATCAATGGCAATGGTTAGGGCGCATCTACGACCACGTGACGTGGTCACTGATCACAGATCGGCCGATATCTCTCGCAGGAACGGCAGAGGATCACCGGATTTGAGCTGGTTAATTGCCCTGTCGAAAACGTCCTCACGCGATGCGTTCATTTTTCCTCTGCAAACCTGACGAAACTTCTTCTCGAGTTCGTCCCAAAGCATCGGTCGGCCCGCATCACCAAGCGGCATCGTGGTGGTGGACGCTATATCGCCCCAAGGAGTGGTCAATGTCACCCGCGCCAACGTTTCCGCCGGAAATTTTGGGTCGATCTGATCGTCAACCGTCAAGGTAACAGCACCGGCAAGGGAACAGATTTCCCGATCATCGAGAAGCTGCTCATCAATGGGCGCGAGTGCAGTGGCGCCGTGACGGATGGCCGCGGCCAGACAAAAAGGCAAACTGTATTGAGCCTCCACAAGGGTTTTCGGGTTGACTTTGTTTTGCAACCGCTGAGCCCATTGAAACGTGTGGGCCTCGACCGACAGCACGTCTTTCGGCTGGAGCCTCCGGCTTTGCATGAGGTCCAGCGTTGCATCTATGGCGGGATGGATATAGCGGCAACAGGAATACGGCTTGAAATAGGTTCCCAGGATTTCCCAGGTCAGACCAAGCCCGTTCTCGATACGATCCCTGTTGAAATAGGATGCGTGATCGAGAATGTCTTCTGGACCTGTAAACCCCTTTTCGGCCAATTCGAGTGCGGTGAGGCCAGTGACAACGCTCCACGGGATTCCTTCTTTCGCATGATTTCCGGTAAGCTTCGAATAGCCGGAACTTCCATTTGCGGCTTGATTGGGGGCCCATACACCATTGATCGCCAACGCATGGGCGAGATGATCCCGGCCTGTGCGATGGATACTGCCGGCTGCAGCGACCGCGCCGTAGCCGGCCCAGAGACCGCTTTGGCGACTTTTTATGTTTTCGGGATTTTGTGCGGCGGCGATCCGGACGGCGATCTCGTAACCGGCGATGATCGCAGCGACGAGTTCGTCCGGGTCGATTGCACGGTCCGCGCAGGCGGCCAAAACAGCGGGGATCACCGCAGCACCTGGATGTCCGCGCGCGGCACGATGACCATCATCGAAATCAAGGGCGCTGACAGAAGCAGAATTGGCAAAGGCGGCGCCGGTGGTCGATAACCGACGGCCCGAAAACCAGAGAGGTGCGTTTCCAGGACCAAAAATTCGGGTTGCAACCAGTCTGGCGCTGGTCGACCCAGTGACAAACTTACCGGCGAGGGCGCAGGTCGCGGCGTCGAAGAGACAGCAGAGCGCCTTGTTCCTAACCTCCGGAGGCACGGCATCGAAAACACGGTCAGCAATGCATTCGGCGAGAAGCTTCGTCATATGCACGGGAGCATCTCTCAGTTGGTCGCTTCTGAAACCGTCGCTCCGCCGGCGTTGTTATCTGTGACGCCTGACAAAGCCTCATAGACGTGTGCGGCCACATAAAGGTCCAGCATGGGCATACCGACACAGGTGATGTGGACAGGTTTTTCCTGTTCGACTTCCGAAGGATCCGCAATCGCCGTGATTGACCGGATGCCGAGCAGGGATCCCAATTGCTCCAGCGTCGTCCCCTTTCGTGAGAAGTGAAGCGCAAGGCTTTGCGAACCACGACGCGACACCATCGCCACATCGTCGCAAAGAACGCTACCGCACCGCAGCGCCCGTTCCAGATGTGCCGGGGGTGTTTCATCGCCACCCAAATGAAGCACGGGAGCGTCGCTTATCTCACTGGCGTCGAAAACGGGAGCCTTCGCGTTTGATGCAGTAATCACAAAGCCGCATCGACCGAGATCGCGGTTGTCCTGCACGGGTACGATGTCGAAGGTTACCGTTTCTCCCAACGATCTTGCCAGCCGTATGGCTGAGTCAACTGTTCGGCTACGGACAAAGACCTCGCGGATCTTCTCCCCGGAGCATCTATCGAGCGCCAGAACGATTTTTTCGGCAATTGGTCCGGCGCCGAACAGGAAGACAGACAAGTCTCGACGGGGAGCAAGCAATCGCTCAAGAACAAGCGTCGCATAACTCGCCGTCCGGGCGGCGGATATGTCGGTTCCATCGAGCAGGCAAAGAGGAAGAAGGGTGAATTTGTCCATGAGGACAATCGTGGACCGTGACCGTGGAAGACCGAGCTGGCGATTAAGGGCGTTTGCACCGACGATTTTCACTGCCCCGTAGCGGCTGTTGACGCTTGAAAGGCAGGATAACTTCCATCCAAGGCGCTCCTCCAGCGAATCTGCATCCTTGATCAAGGGATGCCTGTCGATCTCCCCGGGCGTGATGGAAAGCACCGATTTCGTGCCGTAAGCGGAACCGCGGGCAATGTCGTCCCATGCTTTGCCGGCGACCTCATGGACGATCTTTCCATCAAGCAGAGCCCCGTCCCTGGCGATCTCTGTCGCGGAGTAACACGGTATGTCTGACAGGCTTGGACTGATAATTCCTCTACTCATGCGTGCCCCTCCTCGAACATCGAGCGAGACGATTTCAGCAGGAATTGGCGGGAAATAAAGCCAAGATTAGCTATCTTTTATGCAACATTATTCATTCCGGTTATATAGGACTGTCCCCAGATTGAGGCGCGCCTCCTGATACGCGGATCGTATCCAGCAGAAACAGCAAGTCGTCTTTTAACTCAAGCTGCTTGAGGAACTGCAGCATTTCCAGTCTTCCGTTTCCGTGCAAACGCCCCGCCGACAGGCGCAAAAACTTCTCCTCCAGAAACGAAGGCGCAAGCGGATTGGCAGCATCGCCCTTTGCAACCTCGACAGTGGCCTCCACGACGCGGCCGTCGAGCAAGTGAAGACGAACCCTTGCCGTGTGGTGGTGGCTCGATCGATCCGTGGACCTCAGAGGAAAGAGCCGGATTTTTGCCGTCAGCTTGCGCACTGTTTGATCCAGGAAACGCGAAGGCGCAAACCATTCCGGACCAGCGGCGTGTCCGAGCACGCCCATGGCGATTGCAAAAGGTGCGCTGAACTGGGCCGCCCAGATATCACGAGGTTCGGGATCATTGAATGGAGGGCGGCACACGATCTCGGGCGTGAAGACCTCGACCCGCCTGACGTCATGACCGGTCCCGTCAACAGCCCCGATGGCGAACGCCTCAACAGCAGCTTCGACGCTGCTTTGGATGATCCTGCAGCAACTGAACGCCTTAAAGCCGGCGTGTCGTATTTCGTAGCGAATATTGGGACCGATTTTCAGCCGCGACGGGTCGACGTCGTCCGCCCCCGCCATGCGCCAGAAACCGGTTTCCCCTTCGAAAACGTCAAGCGGCCCCTCAAATCCTGCACGAGCAAGAAACGCTGCGTTGACACCGCCCATTGCTGCGGTCGCAAAATTGTTCTTCGCCATTGTCGGTGTGGTCCCGTAAACGGTCTTCATGACCGACGCAACAGGGGCATTGACAGCCGCGATTGCCAGGGCATGGGCCGCTTGCTGATGATCGAGTTTCAGCAGTTTCGCCGATGCGGCGGCTGCGCCGAATATTTGCCAGGTGCCGTGTCCATGGACTATCTTGCGCGGCGTGTTGTGGACGAGCGACATGCCGATGCGGCATCCCACCTCATATCCGGCGACGATTGCGGCAATTAGGTCACGCCCTGTGGAGCGCGACCGGTGGGCAAGCGCGAGTGCGGCAGCAACCACTGTCGCCCCGGGATGCCCCTTCCAGTAGATGTCATCGAGATCAAGGGCGTTGGCCAAAGTCGCGTAATGAAATGCCTGCCAGGCAGGATCCTGACAGGGCGCTTCGGTGGACCCTCCGGCGATATCCGCCGGCAGCCGTTCCAGGCCCGGAGTGACCGGGGATTGATGACCGCCGAAAAAGCATCCAATGGAGTCCATCAGGCAGAGCTTTGCTTTGTCTACCACGTCCGACGGAAGGTTCTCAAAACTCGCATTCACGATGTACCCGGCGAGGGTCTGCGTTGCGGGGGTGGTCATAGGGCGCTCTCGACTATCAAAAGGAGGCAGGGAGATCTGTTTTGTTGCAGCAAGTCGAACATAGCCCATCGCAGGCAACATGTTCGACTGCCAAATGTTGAGCTGTTGGCCCCGGCGTTTCAGCGAGACCTACCCGGGATGCTGCGTTCGGAAACTGCTGACGATGGTGCGCCATCGGAATAAGCCGGCGCACATCATGTATTCGCTGGCTGTCCAGCCGTGCTGCTGCAATGCCCGTTCCGTCCGAAGCGCGGGCGATGACTTGCCCCCAGGGATCGCAAACCAATGAGTTGCCGAAACACTGTCGGGTCTCGCCACCGGCGGCAAGGTAACTGCCCCACTGGCCGCACGCGGCGAAATAGACCTGGAACTCGATGGCGCGGGCCCTGCACAAGACCTCCCAATGATCCTTTCCGGTCTGCATCGTGAAGGCAGCCGGCAGAATGACAAGATCGACCCTGTTCTCCGCAAGTTGATCAAAGAGGCGGGAGAACCGGAGATCGTAGCAGATAGCGGCTCCGATCCGGAAGCCGCCAGCCTCGTAGACGAGCAGGTCGTGCCCCGACGCGACTGTGGCGGACTCCCGATAGGCTTTGCCGTCCGGAGCCACGATGTCGAAAAGATGAATTTTGCGGTAGCGGCCGACCTCCCTGCCGTCGGGGTCGAACACAACGGTGGTGTTGTATATTCGCTCTTCCCCGGGGACGCGCTCGAGCATGCTGCCGGCGTGGAGCCATAATCCGTGCCGGCAAGCAAATTCCTGTGCCATCCTGTAAGCCGCACCACCAGGCATGTAGTCTGCTGCCGCAAGCTTTTCCGCGGCAGTACCGCCCGACCAGTCGAAATGTTCCGGCAGGACGATCAGATCCGGCACCTCCTCCTTGACGGCCTTGAGCATCAGCGCCTGTGCCTGACGCAGATTTGCCCGGCGGTCGGGCTGCGAGTTCATTTGAATGAGTGATATTTTCATTGGGAGTGTCTCTCATCATACGCGAAGATTGAATGGCCCGCCGCAAGATGGGCACGTAGCCGAAAGGACCGTTCTTGACGTTTCAGCGCAGCCTCACCCAGGCTGCGCATCCGTGAACGGTCTGCGACAAAGATCCCGGAGTTGTCGGCGAGGACCGCGAAACCGGGCAGGACCGCCGTACCTGCGCAGGCGACGGGAACATTGATGGATCCACCAATCCGGAATGTCCGGTTCGTAGTTTTTGCCGAGACTCCGCGGCACCAGACCGGCAGGCCCGATGTGACAATTTCCTCAACGTCAGTGCACGGGCCGTCCACGATAATGGCAGCGGCACCGCGCGCCTTTGCCGCTGTCGCGACACCGCCGCCGACACAGGCGATGTCGTCCCCGTCGATCCTCGCGATGACGAGAACGTCTCCCGGCTGGAGAAGGTCGATCGCCTTGTAGATCACAACGCCGTCGCGGCCTGGAGCCGCGACGGTGAGGGCTTGTCCGATGACCTTTGCGGAGCAGACCGGGCGGAGACTCGTGCTGAGAAAGCCGAGATGTTCGGTATGTCCGATGGTTGCGGTCTCAACATCCTGCAGGAGGGCGCAGAGGTCCGCGGGGAGAGGAGGCCCTCCCGTTTTTGTCCGATACTGTTCCATGGAATGAGGTCGCTTTGCTGGCGTCTGAAATGATCAGACCGGGCGTTCGCCGGCGGTCGTGGTCCGGTGCATGATCCGGATCGTGTTGGGGTCGAAGGAATCCCGACGATGCATGGTGCAGCGATTATCCCACATCATGATGTCGCCTTTCGTCCATTTCTGAACAAAAACCTCCTTCGTATCCGTCGTATGGCGCCACAGGCGCGTCAGCAGATCGTCGCTTTCATCAAGCGGCATGCCGACAATCCAGGCACCCTCGGCCGTTCCTCCAAGATAAAGCGCCTTGCGCCCGGTTTCGGCATGGGTTCGTACCAGCGGGTGCACGATACCGCTCCACTCACGGACATCGCTGGTCCTCGGCTCGCGCTTGCCAAGCCGCAGCTTGCCGGTCTTGTCGTAGACATTCTGGAAGAAAATCTGCCGACCGTCGATTTCCTTTCGCACGTCGTCCGGCAACGTGTCGTAGGCCTGATAGGTGGAGAGAAAATAGGTGTCTCCGCCTTCAGCCGGCACCTCCACCGCCCGCAAAATGGCGCCGGCTGGCGGGCGCTCGTAGAACCAGGTGTCCGTGTGCCAGGTCGCCTCGCTGTTGCCCATGGCGCCGGACGGTTTGCCGTCCTTCATGGTGTTGGCGATCACCAGGATTTCCTTGTGCGTGGGGTGTCCTCCTTCCTGCAATTGCTTGGGGTGGATCACGAACTCCCCGAAATGACGAGAAAAGTCGACCTGCTGCTGGTCCGTGATATTGGCACTTCGGAAGCGAAGCACGCCATAGTGGAGCCAGTATTTGCGAACCTCTGCAATGTCCTGTTCATCATAGTCGTTGAAGTCGAAGCCAACGATATCAGCGCAAACGTTGCTTCCGTCCTGGACTGCCGAGATTTTTCGAGTATTGAGCATATGTCTGTTCCTTCCTTGGATATTTCGTCTCTGCAAGGGAAGAGTAGCGTGACCGATCTTCCTATCTCCAATATCAATTTGAGTTCATTGATATGGAAATGCGATCAATTCTAGCCTTCGAGAAGCTGCACGGCGTTGGGATCGATGGAGAGAACGACGGGTTGCCCGACGCGCAAGTCAGGCAATCGTGTCGAGCGCACAAGCGACTTGAGCACAGTCCTGTTTGACAGGGTGACAAAGCATTCCCGGTAGGCGCCGAGATTGACGATCCGTGTCAGGGTTCCGTCTGTCCTGTTGACCGGGGAGGGCAGGTCCTCTTCCGCTGGCACGAGACGGACGGCCTCTGGGCGCATGCAACAGTAGCGGATGGAGCCTGGATTTTCCGGCGAGGCGGCCGTCAGTGCAAGACCGTCTTCGAGAACGACAATCGTCGATTTCCCTTCCGGTCTCAGGGACGCAACCGGCAGAAGATTCGACTTTCCGATAAAATCCGCAACGAAACGCGATCGGGGATTATCATAGATATCATCGGGCTTGCCTTCCTGGGCCACAAGACCTCCATGCATGACCACGATGCGGTCGGACATGGCCATCGCTTCGTCCTGGTCGTGGGTGACATAGATGAAGGTCATGTCGAGTTCTTCCTGTATCTCCTTAAGCTCGATACGCATCGCCTCCCGCAGTTTGAGGTCGAGGTTGGACAGAGGTTCATCGAGAAGAAGCAGGGACGGCTTTGGCGCGATCGCCCGGGCAAGCGCCGTCCGTTGCTGTTGGCCGCCGGACAGTTCTTTCGGATACCGCTCTTCAAAACCCTCAAGATGCACCCGTCTGAGTGCTGATTGCACCTCGGTCTCGGTTTTCGTGCGCGAAACTCCCTTCATCTTGAGGCCGAAGGCGACATTTTCAGCGACCGTCATGTGAGGGAACAGCGCATAATTCTGGAAGACCAGGCCGATCCCGCGTTTCTCCGGGGGAACGCCCAACTGGCTCCGTCCCCTGATTCTGATGTCTCCATCGGAAGGATCGGAAAAGCCGGCGATCATGTTCAGCGTGGTTGTCTTGCCGCACCCTGACGGGCCCAGAATGCTCACGAATTCTCCTGCCGGAACGGAAAGATCGATATTGTCGACGACCCGATTGGCTCCATAGCTCTTGGAAACCGCGATCAGTTCTATGTCCATTATGCTCATTTGCTTCCACCATGTATCTGTGTCGAAAAACCGCCGATCCGCTCGAACAGGAAGACGGCTGCGAGAATGAATAGGAGGGAGGCGACGTTGACCGCCGCCAACACCGGGTCGAGGCTGTATTCAAGGTGATTGATGACGGTGATGGGAAGTGTCGTTTCGCCAGGCCGGACAAGGAAAACCGACAAGGGGATGTTGTTGAAGGAGAGAATGAAGGCGAAGGTCATTCCTGAAAACAAGCCGGGTTTGATCAGCGGCAGGAGGATGTAGCGGATCCTTTGCAACCTGTTTGCGCCCAGGACACGCGCGGCAAGATCAAGCCGTTTGTCGACATTGAACATTGCTCCTGCGATCATCCTCACGACGAATGGCAGGGTGAGGATGACGTGAGCCATGATCAGGCCCGGCGTGCCAAGGAAGGCGTAAAACCCGGTCGACGAGAGGAACAGAACGATCGCCACCCCTTTGACGATTTGCGGAACGGAGAGGGGGGATAACAGGAAGGACATGATTGCGGCATGGCCCGGGCACTTCTCGTAGGCGACGGCAAAAGCGGCGAGCAGCCCGAACAGTCCGCTGAGAACCGTGACAATCAATGCGAGTTCGACACTCAGCAAAAACGGGTCAATCCAGCGACTGGACATGAGGGCGCCGTACCATTTTGTCGTCCAGAGCGATGGCGTAAAAACAATCCTCGCCGTCGGACTGACGGAGGCCACAAGCACGACCAACAGCGGGAGCGTGATGAATGCGAGGATAAGTCCAAGCGAGGTCCTGAACGTCACCGATAAAAAACTGTTCATGACTGTCTCCTACAGATGCAGTTTGTTGTGGAGGCGCGCCTCAATGCGCGAGCCGATGAAGACGGCAATGAGCATTGCCACGAGCAACACATTCGCCATCACGGCGGCAAACGGCCAGTCGATGTAAAAAAGCACCTGCTCGTAGACCATCGTTGCCAGCACCTTGAAGCCGGCACCGCCAAGCAGCGCCGGTGTCGCATAGGCGCTGGCAGCCATTGTGAAAGCGATGAGCAGGGAACTGACGATCCCGGGAACGGAAAGCGGCAGAACAATGTGGCGCAGCACGGCTGGCCGGGAAGCCCCCAGGACCTGCGCGGCCTTTTCAAGATTGGGATTGATGCCTTGCAGGCTCGTCATCAGGGAAAGAACCCCGAAAGGTAGAACGACATGCGTCAGGCCAGCGACGACGCCGAACATGCTTCTCGACAATGGCAGCGGTTCGGAGATCAATCCCGCCCACAGCAGCATCGAGTTTACAAAACCCCGGTCCTCGAGGATCACGAGCCAGCCATAGGTGCGCAGGACCACACCGGCGAGTTCCGGTGCGATTGCAAGTGCGAACACAACCACGCGCCATCGTGACGTTGAACGAGCCAGATAATAAGCAAGCGGATACGCCATGACGGTCACGCAAATGGCGACGAGGCCCGACATCAGCATCGTGCGCCCCAGACCCGCCATCATCAGATCATCAGCAAAGAACCGCTGATAATTGGCGATGGTCCACGCCTGGTCGTCGCTTCCGTGGAAACTCATTCCAATCATCATGCCCATTGGCAGAGCGAAGAAGAGCAAAAGGACCGTTGAAGGCGGTACCAGCGATGCATAGGGCCTGAGTGTAAATCTCCGATGGCGTTTGGGTTCAAATGGCGACTGGAGTTCGATTGTTGTCATGGTCGCCTCCTTATCGCGCTGCCGCGATCACTTCACGCTCCCACCGCGCACCCCATTCGGGCAACTTGGCTGCGAGACCTGAAAGGTCGGGAAGAAGAAGTGTCTTCAGATCGGCTTCGGTGGTGATTTGACGTGCGCGGACGGCATCGGGGACTTCAATATCGGTGCGGGCGGTGCCGACGTTATAGCCGGTGACCCATGCTTCCTGGCTGGATTTTTCGAGAAAGAAATTGACGAACCTGTACGCCATGTCCTTGTTGCGAGCGCCAATCGGCACATTCAAGGTCGCAACGAGCGGGATGGTGCCTTCCTTCGGTCTCACGTAGTCAACCGGCAGACCGCTATCGACGAGGAGTTGTGCACGTCCGTTCCAGAACGGCATCGCCCAGACCTCGCCCTCCTTCAAATAGTTTTCCATGATCGAAGAGGATTGCTCGAAGCCCATCGATTGTCTGGCGAGCCTGCCCATGGCTTCGAAACCTGGGTCAACGTTGTCCATGAGATCGCCGCCATTCGTGACGGACATAATCTGCATGAGATATGCCGCCATGATATTCTGGAAAGTCGGAAGGATCACCTTGCCCTTCAGTTCCTCGTCAAACAACGCGGACCAGGAAACCGGCGCCGTTGCGAGTTTGTCCTTGCGCCACAGAAGAGAAAGATACTGAACCTCGTGTACGGCTCCGCAGGTGCCCGCAATCGCACTGATTTCGGGATTGAGTTTTGCGATATTCGGTACGATCTCAGGCGAAAACCGTTCAAGCAGGCCATCCCGGCAACCATCCAGGGACTGCGAGGCAGTCATGACGACAACATCGAAACCCGGTCGGCCACGCGTCGCTTTTATCTTTGCATAGTCCTGCGATGCGGATCCTACCGCGTCGTAAACGACCTTGACGCCGAATTCCTTCTCGAACGGCTCGATTATCCGGCTTCGAATAATGTCTTCGTATGGCCCGCCGTAGCTGTTGACGATCAACCGTTCGGCGGCTGCGGTTCCCGCCACCCCGGTCCCCACAATAAATGTAACAAGCATGATTTTACGTTTCATCGTCCGCCCTCGTGATTTGGATGACTTTTCAGGATGTCCGACGGATAATGCGAGGCAATCCCTCGCATTATCTAATATTAATTTTTAACTATTGATCGTATTTGATGAATAATAACGTTACCTACGTCCCGTGATCTAAGGAGAGCTTCGAGCCGTCCGGTACTGTTTGCGGCGATATGAAAAGTGTCACCTGGCGTTGCAAAAGGCAGAAGCGAAAAGACTGGGGAAGCCTTGCGAAGATTGCAAAAAAGGCCAAACCAGAAGCGGTAGCGATCATCATCACCGTCGCGGCGTGCTTCTATGGCGCTCCAGGCCGCAGCGGTGGCTGCATGAAGCCCATAGAGATCGCGCATCACCTCAAAAGCAGTGGCTGCAGATACACCATCACAGGCTTCAACAGGCACGAACGACAAGGATGGATTTACAGAAGGTTTTTCCGACATGACGACTCTCCGTTGAGAGCCCGGCCGATAGAATGTGGTTGTGGCCGGACAATGCCTTGGCGACCTTCGCCGTCCGGATGCACTTCACCTGTGATCATGTCTTCCGAAACCATAGACTATTCATTCAAAAGCGTGAAGGCTTTTACTTTCGTTGACACCCTTGAAAACAAAAAGAACTACCGGAGGAGCCCTCTTGAGTGGACGCAGATAGGGCGCAAGCGCCTCATAGCGAGCACGCTGATCGAACACCGTCGACCGTGGATTATGCCGAGCCTTTCATATTGATATCGTCTACAGCAATCTTAACCACGAAGGCGCACACACGTCTGAAGCGCTGCAAATCCCGCGGTCAAATTGTCATTATTCAGGTAAAATCGCGGCGATTGCCTTTCGCCGTAGATGAACGGTTTCTAAAATCGGCCCCGTCAATGCCATAACGCTGCAACCGTGCATAAAGACTGCGCCGCGGCAGATCGAGAGCTTCTGCCGCGTCTCCCACATCGCCCCGCGCGCGACGTAGCGCCGCCTCGATGACACCGATTTCGAAGCGATCCATCTGCTCCGAAAGGGAGGGCTGCTGGTGCTCAACATTGCCAGAAGGCCCAAGACCAAGCGTGACCTGCATTGCAAAGTTTCGCAATTCGCGAACATTGCCGCTCCAGTCGTCGGAAATCAGCCGAGCCTCGATAGCGGCGGTGAATGCGGGACGCGTTCGTCCGAACTGTCTGGCGGCCTCTCCCACAAAATGAGAAAAAAGAAGGCCTATATCCGCCCGTCGCTCTCGCAACGGTGGAATGCGTATTCGGACTGCATCCAGCCTGTAGAGAAGATCGGCGCGAAAGCGGCCGCTCTCAACCGCGCCGGTCAGGTGATCCTTGGCTGCCGCAACAATGCGCAGGTCAACGGCCCGTGGCTCGCCGGACGTCGTAGGCAATTCCCGCTCTTCGACGACCCGCAGAAGCTTACCTTGCAGTGCAGGCGACATGCTGTCTATTTCGTCCAGAAAGAGGGTGCCGCGATCCGCTTCCATGATTCTTCCGCGCTGAAAGCGATCACCGAACAGGGTGTCGGCGGCAATCGCGTCCGGCAAGGCGGCGCAGTCGATCGCGACGAAGTTTCGGGCGCGGCGGGTGCTCCAGCGATGAAGCAATCGGGCGACAAGCTCTTTTCCTGTCCCCGTCTCGCCCTCGACCAGCACGTCGACATTCACGCTCGCAAGTTGGCGAATGGTCTCGCGTAGACGAACCATGGCGGGCGTCTCGCCGAGTAACGGCAGATTCTCCTCTGCCCGTGTCGCCATTTTCCGCAGGCGGCGGCTTTCAAGCCCCAGGCGGCGCGTCTCAAGGGCGCGGTGGATCGCGGCCATCATATGGTCCGTGGCGAAAGGTTTGGCAATGAAATCGAAGGCGCCTTGTTTCAGCGCTGACACGGCCATGGCAATATCGCCCTGGCCCGTCATGAGGATGACTGGAAGTTCCGGATCGCGGGCGAGAATAGAGTTGAGCACGGAATGTCCATCGACACGGGGCATGCGGATGTCTGTGACGACAACGCCGTCATAGTCCGGCTTCAGGCTTGCCAGTGCGGAAT
>NZ_JBJDMY010000030.1:0-28335 GCF_044900305.1 Agrobacterium sp. NPDC089420
CACCAGCAGCCCTCCCTTTCGGAGCAGATGGATCGCTTCGAAATCGGTGTCATCGAGGCGGCGCTACGTCGCGCGCGGGGCGATGTGGGAGACGCCGCGGAAGCTCTCGATCTGCCGCGGCGAAGCCTCTACGCCAGGCTGCAGCGTCACGGCATAGATGGGGCCGCCTTTAGAGGCCGAGCCGACACCGCCAAAGGCAACCAACGCGATTGCAGTTGAACAGCGGCAATGCGGTCATGATATCCGCGGCGCACGAGGCCGACATGATCATGGGTGAACATTCTTTGCCTCCAGCAGAGCCAGACATATATCTGGCTCATCGGCAAGCCCGCACCGGATTCCAGAGCGGCCGCCGCTGGAGCTCAATCAGCAAAGGCGACCAGGCCCACACCCCGGCTCACGGCTCTTTCAAAAATTTCGCGCATCATGTCGACTGCAGCGAGCGCCTGCCGGTTCCCTGCCAATTCGCGTGTATTTGCCGCGAAAACCTCCAGCAATATCAATATCTGTGTGGGCTTTAGCAACGAGTCCTCGAAATACGCGAGACCGGCGCCGGCCCGCCGGCCCTTGTCAAACAGGACAGCGAGCGATTGGTGCGTATCGAGGTCGATCGAGGCCGCGAATTCCAGGCGCTCGGGGTTCCGGGGCAGGATTACGGTAAGGGGATCTGCATAATAGATGTCCAGCATATTCAATCCAATCCAGAGCCTGTGACTGCCAGGACCTGATCTTTTCGCCAACGCCAAGCCGCAAATGAGGCCATGGCGGAGAACCACTGATCAGGCTTCACCGCCTTCTGCACCACGATATTGTCCGCACCGCGCCGATCACGCACAGCTTTCACCCGATCGGCGGATGGAAAACATCCCCGTCCTCGATCAGAAAAAAATAGCCTGTCGATGCGGTCCCTGCCGCCGGGTCTGCCTCCGACACGAACAGAGTCGCATCCGAAATCGTGACCGGCAGATCAAAATAGCGCCAGGACGGGCTCTTTTCGGCGCGAAACAGGCACATACGGGCGAAGCCGTCAAAACGCTCATACTGATTGGAAGCCGCAAGAAAAAGGTCGTCACGGCTTCTGATTGCGGCTTCAAACATCAGCCGCATTCCATCAGTCTGGGCAAGGGGCTGCATCTTTGGTGCTTTCCTTGGCAATCGCAGCTCGACGACGAATAAGAGCCGCTATTTTGTCGGTTATTTCAAACAGTTGCAAAACCCTTGCAACCACGCCATGAAACGAATTACCTGAAAATCGACTTTACTTAAACCGTTTTAAGGAAACGACCATGCAGATCGCCAAAAGCTCGCCTCCCCTGTCGCTGGATGGGCCATTGTGGATCCGTCTACGCCAGCAGGAAGATCTGCGACAGGCGATGCTTGAACGGCGTTTCGACGAGATCGAGCAGCTTTTGGCGGAATTGGAGCGGGCATGGTGGCAACCGGCCGCCGCTCCGGATGACCGTTACGTATTTTTGGCCACCAGTTCCGCCCTTCTCGACAACGCCACTGTCGATGCCTCTCTGAGGCTTGAGCTGTTGAATGACTGGGTTCGGTCCAAGCCGGCCTCTTACCATGCGCAGCTGGTTCTCGGTCATTATTATTTTCGCCGGGCCTGCGATATTCGCACGGCGTCGTGGGCGTCCGAAGTGGGGGAGGATCAGTGGGTCGCCGCCCATATGGCCTGCGTCAACGCCGCCGAACATCTGCTGAAGGCCATGGCGCTGTCGCAAAGGCCGGCGCTCGCCTGCGAAATCATGGTGCAGATCTGCCAATATCTCGGCCAGCCGGATTTCGTCGATGCGCTGTTTGACGGTGGGCCGGTTGAAAACACCATGCAGCCCGATGAATTCGAGCCCGACCTTTACCAGGCCGCTTGCGCCCAGCTTGCAAGGCACGGATTGAAGCCGCCCGGCATCGTCAAGGCCGCGCTGCCCCCTTCCGCACCGGCCGTGCAGGAGGGAGACGTTCAAAATCCCGGCTATTACTGGCTGCGTTATTGCCTGTCGATCAGGCCCCGCTGGGTGGATGTGCTGGCAGACTATGCGCAATATCTGAGCGAGCGATGGGGCGGCTCGGAAAGTGAAGTCGAAAAATTCGCGTCCGGCCCGCTATGTTCGCAACTGAGCGAAAGGGAGCGCAACGCCGTTCGCTGGCCGGGTATTCACGATACGCTGACGATCCCCGACTATCCCGAGCCCGGCGACATGCGGGCCGTTGCCGCGCGGCAAAAGAGGTTCGATCAATGGCTGTCGCGAGACCTTCCCGACAGGATAAGGTTCATTGCTCTCAGCAAATACGCCAATTTCAGCCACTATTCGTTGCAGGACACGGCGCTGGCACATCAACGCCATGTCGAATCCATGCGCTATTGCAAGGAGCCGGCGACCTATCCCGGGGTGGATGGCCCGTTCCGCGACTTTACCAACCTGATGCTGATCCAGCATTTCGAGGATGTGGAGGGCGCCTATGCGCGCGTTCTGCAAACCGCCATACGCCGTTTCGATGAGCCGACGATGCTGACCATGGCAGCCTTCGCCTGGCAGTTCGGCATGTGGGGCATAGAGGCGGACCCCATCATCGCCACACGGTTGATCGACCGGGCGGCGGAGCTTGCGCCGCTTTATGAACCGGACGAGTTCACGCCGATGCATGCCTGCCGGATGATATGGGACGGCGGCTTCCAGGACGAGTCAGCCTATCTCACGCGCGCCTTCGCCGAGAGACGTGTCTATGCGGCTGCGGCCAGCATGTATGATATCGTCAGGGGCTTCCGTGACGATACCAAACCGCACCTTCTTGACGATGAACAAATGGATCACTGGCTTGAGCGAGCGGTCGAGGAAGGGGACCCGATTGCGTTTTACAACTACGCCTGGAGCCTGGAAAATATTCATAAAACCGACCTGACAATCCGCGAAAACTTCGAGCGGGTCCGTAATCTTTATGTTGGGGCGATGCATGGCGGCGTAGCGCTGTCCGTGATCAAGGTGGCAAGCATTGACCGGCGGCATGGGACTGCGGAGGAAAAGCAGCAGGCTGTCGCCAACATGAAGTCCCTTATCGGCCACGACGACGATCATCTTGCCGGCGAAGCCTATGGCGAGGTTGTCCTGGCCTATAAATATGGCGACGGCGTTCCGAAGAGCGAATTCGTCGCCATGCAATGGTTTGATCGCTACAAGGAACTTTTCCCCGAGCATTCGTCGCTCGATTGGATGGAAACCCAGGTTTATGGTTCGAGTGGCTGGCAAATGGCCGGACGGGCGATGCGGGCTTTCTTCGGCAACAAGCTTTCCAGCGACCATCTGCCGCCCAAGAGCCAATGACGAAGCGCCTGCAGCCACATGACAGCAGATGGCGAGCCTTGTTATGGCTCGCTTTCGGCGATGCCGTCCTGTTGATATCCGGTGTCACCCTCGTTCTGTCTCCGCTTTTGCTGGGCGTTTTTCTCCGCTCGCCGCTCCTTCTCGTGATTTTCGCCCTGCCGTCCGCGACGTGGTTTTTTTATGGATTGATGGTGCTGCGCGCCCGCGCGGTGCCGCCGCCGCCGCTGCTATCGGACACCGTGTTGCTGAACCCGGATGATGTTCCGGCACTTGCCGCTGATCTTGAGCGGTTGCGGCTGGCCTGTGACGCACCGGCCTTTGAGGCAGTCTATATCAACCGCGAACTCAATGCGTCCATTTATCAGAATGGCTCCCGGTCCGGCTCTCCGCAGCATATTCTGGTGCTTGGCCTGCCGCTTCTGGCGCTGCTGACGCAAGCCCAGGCGGAGGCGGTCATTGCCCATGAATATGCGCATATTTCCCGATCACACGGCCATTTTGCCCGATGGGCCTATAGGGCGCGACAGCGCTGGGCGGCGCTCGGCGATCTGCATGAGCGAAACCACCGGCTGATTACAGCACCGCTGCGTTTGTTTTTATCCTGGTACGTGCCGCGCCTGTTACGCGAAACGCTGGAATTCTCGCGGCGTTGCGAGAGGCTGGCCGACGCGCAGGCTGTCGAAGCCTGCGGTGCCGCTATTGCGCTTGAGGCGGAATTCGCGCTGGCGCTGCGGCAAAGAGCGATGGCCACCGGGTTCTGGCCGGACGTATTTTCGCGTGCCGGAGAAGACGAGATTACCGTGGCCAGCCCTTTCACCCAATTGCTCGCCGAACCGGCCGCATGCCGCCCGCGCGACAGCGCGCAAGCCGCCGTCTGGCTGCATGAAAGCCTGTGCGAAAAGCCGGACGCCCAGGATACGCATCCATCACTGTTCGAGCGTGTCGAAACGACCGGTTTTGATCCCTCCGGTCCGCTTCCCGATCATCTGCCCTGGCGTCTTGACGACATGTCGGCGGCCGCAGCCTGGCTGGGGGAACACGCACCCGGCATTGCGGCGCAGCTTGACGCCAACTGGCGTGAAAAAGCCCGGCAAAGCTGGGACGATGCCAGCAACCGGCGCTTTCGCCAATACGGCCAGTTCTCGAACCTCCTGCACCGTCGCAGGCAACAGGCATTCGACGCGCAGGACTGGTGGCTCCTGGCGCGGCTTGCGGAAAAATTCGATGCCTCCGGTTCCCTTCGTCACGAGGCAATCGAACAGGGATTACAACAGTCACCGGACGATCCGACGCTTCTTGAACTCGAGGCCGGCGATCTCGACAAATGCGGCGACGTGGCTGGTGCAATCGCCCTGTGGCTGCGCATCGGCCGGGACCCGTCGGCTTCACCCTATACGGTTCACCGCCATCTCTGCGAGCTTTATCTACGGTCCGGCGACAGGCAGGAGGCGGAGCGGCACAGGCGCAGCGCCGATGATTTGTGGGCGAACGAGGATGCTGCGCAGCCCCTCTCCATCGACAGGTTTGCGCATGGGATGCAGGCTTCGGAACTCGCATTGCTGCAAGGCGCCTTGCAGCCGGTCTTTGCCCATGCGCGGGCGATTTGGCTTTGCTGCGATACGCCGCCGCATGGCCCGACCCCGACCCGCTGGTTTCTCTATATAGAGGCCTATGATGGCTGGTTCATGCGCTTGATCGGCCGCCTGACCGGCGAGGAAGACTACAGTGCTTCCGCCTGTAAACGGTTGATTGAGCGTCTGTCGCCGCGGCTACATATTGACCCCGAGGTCGAATTTATCGGACCGTCAGGGCAAATTCCCGTCCATTGCACGCCCGACAGTCTGATCGCGCAAGCCGGCCTTGCGGTGAAGCCGATCGCCGGCAAGCCTTGAAAGAAATGTGAAAGAGACATTCCGGGATCTGAAAAGCGAGATGCCAACCCCGCCAAGAGAAGCAGATGCGGATGAGCGGGGCAGCACAACGTCTTCTTCAGCATCAGAGACACTTCGCACTCAGAACGGGCCTTGCTCGATCTCAATCGAAGCGTCGCGTTCACGAAGCACGCGGCGCACCTCCGCATTCAATTCAGCCAGTCGATCCTTTGCCCGGCTATTTTTCGCAAGGAGAGCCATGACCTTGCCGATGTCCCGTTGCGACTGCGCTTCTGCTCGCTGGATCGCAGCCTGCGCCATCGAAACGAGCTGGTCATGCCTTAGCGGGAAAAAGAGGACGGTATCGAAAGAAAGCAGCACGTCTTCGTATTGAACAAGTCCGCTGCTGCTGAATTCGAGAATGCCTTCAATCCTCAGAGAGATTGTTTCATCCCCCGCCGAGCCAAAAGACAGGCGTTGCGTGAGGAAGAAGACATGCACACCGAACAGATAGATGCTGCCGTCGATGTAGCCAGGTTCAGGGTTGACAGGGAATGTGAAGCTTTTGCCGGACAAAGCGGAAAGATCAGTCAGATCGAGATCGATCTGGTCACATCGCAATGCGGTATCATGTATCTCGGCATCAAACTCGAATGTTGCCAGACCGACGGAAATCGAGGACAGCCCGGACGGGCCGCCTTGAGTGGAATAAGATGCTTCCGTCGTCTTGATCGCCGTGGCGGGAAATTTCGACATTTAAAATGCGTCTCCAATTGCGCTTGCAATTTTCGGGTTTGCACCGTTTGGGCGATGGCGCTCTCACCATGTCTCGGACAGGCGTCCAAATGAGAGAGCCTTCGAGCACGATTGCCTCCCGCCGCGGACAGTGCAAAGACGGGGGCGGTAATGTCAAAATCGCTCCGCGCCGTTAATGGCGCCGACTAGCCTTGATCCAACTTGATCGTCACGTTGTTTCCTCCCCAGCCCCTCGCCATAGTACCCGCAGGGCTTCGATTGCATCGAGGCAGGCGCGCAGGTCACCGCCGATCTTTTGCTTCCAAAGCGCCGCGGCCTTGGAACGCTGGCCGTTGCGGACGAGCGTCCGAATTTCCTGCCGGTCGTCTTCAGGAAGCGACTGCCATTGGCGAAGAGCCAGCGGACGGGGTTCGCCGAAACGTCCACTTGGATCGCGCGCAAGCAGTTCCGGGTGAACTGGGAGCAGTCGCCGTGCATCACCAGCCCCTGCCGCTTCGCTTGCACAGGCAAGGTGCGGCGTGGCCGCCTCGGGCAGGTCCCACCCCAGTCCCAGTGCGGGATAGTCGAGCAACTGCGCCATATTGTAGATCGTGAGAATCTGCGCGGAGCGGACAACGTCGGTCAGGTCCTGAGCGTCGACACCGGCAGCCGTCAAACGATCGAGCGCGGCGGCGTTTATGATCGGAAATCCGGTCGCGGCAAGATCGCGCCATCGGTCGATCCAGACTGGCTGTGGCGATGTCTCGTCCACCACGTCGTTCCACATGCCGTGCAGCAGCAATTCGTGGACAAAGTCGCGCAGGTTTCCCGCTTCGACGGCCTGAGCAGCACGCCGCGCTTGTTCAGGCGTAAGGCCGATAGCCTCGAGTTGAGCAGCGTCGATCATCGTCAACGGATTAGCGGATTTCCTCAAAAACGACCAGCCCGGATTTTGATCGTGCATCCGGCATCGAGGGTTCCGGCTGCACCGCCGCCTGGCGCTCTTGATGTTGCTCCCGCATTGCTGCCTGGAGCGCGGTACGGACCGTCAGCCTGCAATAGGAAAACTCCCGGTCTGTCCGGTACCAGAGAGCACAAGGTGTGCCCGCATGCCAGACGAAATCCTCTTTGCACGATTACGGCACCAACCGCACGATGATCGTGGCCTCGGAAGACGACAATTTCTGATCGATGGCCAGAGCCTGCGCTGAATCAAGACCATTGATGGTGACGTTGCCGTCCACAATGGGCTCTCTCACCACCGGCTCGAAGACCACGTCTCCATCGACCAGCAACTGGGTCTTTTGCCCGAGAGCTGCGCGTGTGAAATCCTCGAAGGACTTGGCGCTTTCCGGGGTCAGCACAATTTCCACCGCAGGCCCGGCAGAGGGGTCGACCAAGGTTTTCACCTTTGCGACCTTGAGCGAAATCGGTGCAATGTCCCCGACACCGTCGGCAGCGGTTTTGCCGCCATCATTCTGGCTGGGAGAGGAAACGGTATCGGCATCGGCCTTTGCCCGGTACTGATCCAGATCGATCGAAGCTTGCGTATTGTTTTCGGGTAACGGCTCCACGCGCTGGCTGGACAGGGTCTCGGCAGTCCATGCATGCGGTGCAGGCAGGACCGGTGGCTGATCCTCTCGCCAGATATGCGTCGCCACCGTGACCTTCATGCCGCCAACACTTGCGACCGTGTTTTCCAGCACTTCGATTGTCGAACCGTCGCGTGTTGAATTCACATAGGTCACGGTCCGCGACTTGCCGGCGCTTCTGACCTGCGCCAGCTGCGCGTCGGTCAGTTGCTTTGCCCGGTCCGAGAAGCTTGCGATCATGCTGTCGATGGAGGATTGTTGGGATTGCAGCAGGGCAGCCGGATCGTAAGTTACCGTCGCGCTGAACGTGGCTGTTTGCCGGGCCTTGTCGGCGGCTTCGAGTTTCCAGACGGTGCTTGTCGGAACGAGCGTTCCCTTCAGCTCTTCATTTCCCGCAACCGTCCATTCCTGCCCTATATCTGTCGTGAAAGCTTCGGAAGATTGCCCAAGCGCAAGGATCATGCTTTCCGGCGCAAGCACGTCGATAACGACAAGAGGATTGCCTTTAACGGTCTGGAGCATGCGAGCGGCCGTGTTATCTGACGCGGATGCGGACAGAAGCATTTCCATATTGGCAATGATCCGATCGGCGCCGACAAGCGCCGTCGGAGCCCCGCTCGGATCAGCATCGAATTCCAGCTCCGCAACACCATAGGCGGCGAGCGAATTGCGAAACATGGCGTTCATCGCATAGGAATCCGCAGCGCCGGTCGCATCCGGTGGAACGTCGGCTGAAAGCCTCCATTTCATCCGCATGCCCTCTTCGTCCCGCGACAGGACCGTTGCCGATTGGCGGAAATCGCCCCGCATGACGGCGGACGATGCTTCCGGCCTGTCGAACCAAAGCGACATGTCGCTCTCGGTCGTCTTTTGCACACGATAATGAAGCTCAGCCCCAACGGCAGGCTCATAAGGCGGAACGGTCACGCTCTCCGCCGCTTCGGCTCGGCTGACTGCCATCGTTGCCTGGAATATCAGCCCGGCAGCGAGCAAGAAGGAAGGGATCGGACCGATATTGCGGCGCGTCACATTCGTGCGAATTTGCGTGTCCCTCCGATTATGGTTTTCCAACACCTGACACGTCGATTTCATACTGTCTATCCCAAGTTCAACGCCACACAGCGCCCATAAGCGGTGATTTTTAATCATTGAATTCTGTCTTGCGCTGCGATTCGGCGATCATTGCACTCAGGCGGCGTTGCAATCCGGGCGGCTCGAATTCCATCCTTATGCAGCCAAGGGCGTAACACATCGCGGGAGTGAACGGCATCCAGGCTCTCAAAAGATCGAGCAGTTCATCAGACATCATATTTTCCAGGGGATCGACACCCAATTGGCCGAGCGCTTTTTCGTGATCGGGCATCCTTGCCATCGCGATAATGGCGATGGTGCGTTTTAACGCCAGACCTCTTGGCTCGTGATGCAGGTTCGTCGACCACCACCAGGCGTCGACGTCAGAAAGATAGGCGGCAATATAGGTTTCTGCGGTCATCGCCGGCTCGCCCAAAGCAACCATATCCGGAACCCATGAAGGGTCCGATGCAATTTCGGATGGTGAAAATATGCCGAGAGAGGGCGTGTCGGAGCGGTGCGTCTTCAGACCCGGTTTGCGATGGCGCGTCATGGCGAACGGCCCGTTATGTTGTCAATGGCGTTGCGTATGCCCGTTCTTGGCCGATTTTCACCCGGACACCCGTGCGATATGCCATCATCATCTCGTAATTCCGAGAGATGCTTGAATGCGCCCACAAACACCTTGGCGTTGGTAATATGCCGCTCGTCCAGCAGATATTCCCTCTTAAGGGTTCGCAGCCTCAGCATCGAGGTCTCGTCACCGCGTTCGGATTGACTGGTAAAATGAAAATCCGTGACCGCCTCCAAGGGTAGAACCTTGCCCTTGATCTGCACGGTCTTTCGGTCGAGCGCCAGCTTTGAGCCGAACCAGACACGTTTGCCCGCCTGCAGCTGCGCGATTGCTGCCGATAACAGATGCGGCTGGCAGCGATGTTCGAGCAGGTTCACAAATAATCCGCTGTCACGCCAGATCGGCCATCGGAGCCTGATCGAGGGGCCTTTATCCAGCAACAGGCGGGTCGAGGATCTGCCGACATCGTTCTGCAGGCCGCGAATCTGCTCGAACCTCAGCTGCCGACGGCCGTAATGGAAACCATCGCGGCCAATGACGAAGGGGCGCGGCGCCAAAAGAAAAGCCAGGACTGTCGGCAGATAATAGACGGTGCCGGCTAGGGCTGCGAAGGCGAAGAAATAGGCATATCCCATGTTCGGGAAGTTGCGAGACGGAGAATTCAGTTTGGCGTTCACGACAACCGCCGCCAAAAAGCCGGCGACCAGAAGGCCACCGACGCTCCACAAGAAAGCGCCGACTGGAAACCGGCGAGCCACACGCATCTCGTCAATAGCGTCGAGGTCAGCGACGTCGTAGCCTCTCTTTATGCCGATGGAACGTTCACCGAGGATAGATGTCATGACTGCGGAACACTGGCATGAGCGGCCGGGGCATCATCGGCGTGTTGTCCGCTGCTGTGCTCATAAAGCTCGCAAAGGCGCATATATTCCCTTGCGGAGCAATTGAAGGTGATCGCCTCACGCTTGATCTTCCTGTCCAGGGTTTGGACATGCAGCGCTGCCCCGGTGGTGATGCCGAAGCCGCCAAGGCTCACCCATTCGTTTTCGATGATGTCCTGCCAGCGCATCAGCGGTTTACCGCGAAACGTCAGCCCCTCTTGTGAAATGATCAGAACGGGCGCACCAAGCGTGAGCCATTTCGGCAGCGCACGCAGGCAGAAGAACAGCAAGCCGGCTCCCGCCACGATGAGAAGCAGCCACACCGGCCTGTCGACCGGCGCCTTGCTGAAAATCCGATAGGCGAAATAAAGGGCGACCGCGGACGTTCCCAGCAGAAGGACGCTCAGGAGGGTGAGCTTGACGACAGAATGATAAATCGCGTGCGGGCCGGACAGCTGGCCGCGCATCGTGGTGGAAATGTAAGTCATGGCGAGCCTTTCCAGTTGGGGTCCGTTCACAAGTTATCGCAATGGCTTAGCCGAATATAGCATCATCGGTGACGTCACCCGCATCGTCGACATCTCCTTGCGACAGGACACTCGGCCTGGACGGGCATGCCGCGAATTTCCTGTCTGGCGGTGGCGTTTTTGCTGTTCTGCATCCGTATTCGGCTGTCTCGCGTTCCGGTTTCATCGATCCTAGTTGAGGCGTTGATTGGTTCTGGCATCGAACAAATGGATCGACGCCAGATCGGGTTGAACCTTGATCGTCGCGCCCGGCTGCGCCTGTACGCGCTCGCGGAAAACACCGATGACCTGATGATCGCCGAGCATCATCGTGACCTGCGTTTCCGACCCCATTGGCTCCACCAGCAAAACGGTCGCGCTGAGGCCATGGTCGACCAGTTCGAAATGTTCCGGGCGGATGCCGTATATTGCTTCGCCCGCAGCGGGGCAGGACGGGAGGGGCAAGACGACGCCGTCAGCCTCGAAGCCGTCGGCGGTCAGTCGTCCCCTGATGAAATTCATCGCCGGCGAACCGATGAAGCCGGCAACGAATGGATTGGCCGGCCGGTCATAAAGGTCTAGCGGCGCTCCGCATTGCTCGACCCGGCCGGCATTCATCACCACGATCTTGTCGGCCATGGTCATGGCCTCGACCTGATCATGGGTGACGTAGATGGTCGTGACGCCCAGACGCTGGTGCAAACCCTTGATTTCGCCCCGCATCACCACCCGCAGCTTGGCATCGAGATTGCTGAGCGGTTCGTCGAACAGAAAAACCTGCGGATTGCGGACGATCGCGCGGCCCATGGCGACACGCTGCCGCTGACCGCCGGAAAGCTGGCGGGGGAATCGTTCAAGCAATGGCGTCAGCCCCAATATCTCCGCTGCCCATTTCACCCGCTCGGCAACCTCGGCTTTGCTGCCACCACGATGCTCAAGCGAGAAGGCCATGTTTCGGGCGACGGTCATATGCGGATAAAGCGCGTAGTTTTGAAAGACCATGGCGATGTCCCGGTCTTTGGGTTCGATTTCGTTGACGACACGGCCGCTGATCGAGATATCGCCGCTGGTCACGGTCTCCAGGCCTGCGATCATCCGCAGCAGGGTGGATTTGCCGCAGCCCGAAGGGCCGACCAGCACGACAAATTCGCCATCGGCGATATCGATATCGACGCCATGGATGGTGGCGAGTTCGCCATAGCTTTTCTTGATGGATTTAAGGGTAACGGGTGCCATGGATAGCCTTTCGATTAGCCTTTGAGCCCGGTATGGGCGAGGCCTTCGACAAATTGTTTCTGCGCAACGATGAAGACGACGAGAACGGGGATGGCGGTCATCGTTGCCGCGGCAAGCTGGATGTTCCACATCGGTCCGCCATAGGCGTCGGTAAATTGAGTCAATGCCTGAGGCAGGGTGAATTTGTCGGGACTGGAGAGAAAGACGATGGGTTCGAGATAGAGGTTCCAGCTGCCGAGAAAGGTGAAGATCGCAACGGCAGCCAGTGCCGGGCGGGAGAGCGGCAGGGCGATGGTCCAGAATATCTTGAACCGGCCGAGGCCATCCACCCGTGCGGCCTCTTCCAGCTCCACCGGCAGGGAGATGAAAAACTGGCGCATGATGAAGGTGGCGAAGACCGCCGGCGCGCCGAAGATCGGCACCAGGATCAGCGGCCAGTGTGTGTTGATCATGCCCCATTTGAGAAACATCCGGAACAGCGGAACCAGCGTCACTTCGGACGGGATCAGCAACCCCACCAGCACCACCATGAAGATGGCGTTGGCGAAAGGGAACCTGATGCGTGCGAAGGCATATCCGGCCATCGATGCCACGGCCATGGTGCCGATGGTGACGATGGCGGCGATATAGGCGGAGTTCCAGTATTGCAGCGCAAAGGGCTGTATTCTGAAGACGTCGGAATAGGATGAGAAATCAAAGGCGCGCGGCCAGATGTCCGGCGGAAAGGCAAATATCTGGCTGACCGGTTTGACCGACGACGTGACCATCCACCAGGTCGGAAAGACGAAGGGGATGAGCAGCACGCAGAGTAGGAAATAAATCAGCGCCTGCGCGCGTGGGCTGAGTTCAGTTTTCATAGAATACGAACTTTCTGCGCAGGTGCCATTGGATGAAGGTGAGCACGCCGACAATGACCAGCAAAACGATGGAGAGCGTCGAGCCATAACCGAAGAGGTAGAACTGGAAGGCCTGCTGATAGAGGTAGTAAACAAGAACCGTCGTGGAGAAACCCGGCCCGCCCTGGGTCAGGATCATGATCTGCGCAAAGACCTGCAGCGCCCCGACGATGGTGACGATGGAAGCGAGCAGGATCGTCGGGCTGATCATCGGCAGGGTGATGCGATAGAACTGCTTGAAGCGCGGCACGCCGTCGACGCGCGCGGCTTCGAACAATTCCCGCGGCACACCCTGAAGTGCGGCAAGAAACAGGATCATGTTGAGACCGAGGTTCTTGAGCGCCTGCACGACGATGACCGAGATCATTGCCGTCGTGGGATGGCGCAGCCAGTTAGGGCCTTCGACGCCGATCATCTGCAGGAGGCCGTTGATGCCGCCATTGTTCTGCAACAGAAAGCTCCAGACGATTGTCCAGGCGACCAGCGACACCACCACAGGGGAAAAGAACAGCGTGCGAAACACGGTCATGAAGGCCAGCTTCTGGTTCAGCAGCAATGCCAGCCCCAGCGCCAGGCTCATGTTGAGGAGTGCAAGCCCGGCGGAGAACACGGCAGTCACCGCCATCACCTCCCCTATGGCCGGATCGCTGAACAGCTTCTGGTAGTTGGCGGCGCCGGTGAACCGGAACGATCCCGCCAGCACGTTCCACTCGTGCAGCGAATACCAGAAGACCAGCACCAGCGGCACGAGCACGAAGACGACGATGCCGACGAGTTGCGGCGCGACGAACATATATCCGATGGCGGCATCACGGCGCGCCATGGTCCAGAAGCCGCGCCGGACCTGTGTTTGCGGTGTTTGGAGGGCAGGCACCATGGCCTTTGTTCCTTCTGCCTTTCGCATCAACGGAAAATCGGATGACGACGAAGCGTCAATTGGCCGCCAGCAACGGATCGAGACGGCCACAAAGCGCTTGCAGGACACCCGCGACGTCGGCATCGGGACGCCAGAGACCGTCGAGACCGGCGCGAACGGTCTGTTGCAGCCGGGCGAAATTGCGGACCTGCTGCGTCGACTGACCGGTCGCGACGCCGCGAATGACCACGGCCTCTATCTGCTCACGCGACAGCGATGGATTGGCGGCCGCGAGCACATCGGCAGTGAGCAGGCTCTGCCGTGCCGGCGGGAAAAACCGGGCGAGCTTGGCCACATTCGGCTTGGAGGAGAAAAACGCCAGGAATTCCGCCGCGAGCTTGGGATTTTTGCCGCTGGCCATGACGCCGATGCCTGCCCGACCTGTAACGGCATAGTCACCCGCAGGTCCTGTGGGCAACGGCACAAGATCCCAGTCGAAAGCCTTGTCGCCTTTCGGCAGCAGCGCTGCGCGGCTGATCTGGGTGGTTGTCATCGCCGCATCTCCGGCGAAGAAATCGGCCGAAACACCCGGCCCCGGCATGGCTTTTTTCACGAAGATCGCGTCGTGGATGAAGCGCATGGCATCAACCATCTCCGGGCTGGCAAAAGCACAGGACTTGGTATCTTTCGACCAGGGATAGGCATTCCAGCCGGTATAGACTTCGGCAAGGTTCTCCCACGCCTTGTATTCAAAATCACGAATGATCAATCCCTGCTTGCCGGTGGCCGCGACTTTCGCGGCCGTCGCAATGGCATTGTCCCAGTTCCATTCGCCAGCAGCGATCATCTCGGCGGGCGTCTTTGCGCCTGCCGCCCGGATCATGTCGTTGTTGACGAAAACGCCGAAGGGGGATGTCGAGAAGGGATAAAGATATTGTACCCCGTCATACGACCAGGCGGTCAGCGTTGCCGGCGGGAAGTCGCCCATGTCGTAACCTTCGGTATTGGCAAAGGTTTCGGTAAGGGGATAAAGCGCTCCGGCCGCCATGAAGTCGGGCGCGGTCGTGTCGAACAGCCAGGCCAGATCGGGAGGATTGCCGCCGGCGATCTGGGTGGTCAAGGTGGTGACATAACCTTCATAGGCAAGCGAATCGTAGGTGATCTTGACGCCGGGGTGGCTGGCCTCGAATTCATCGGCGATCTCGTTGAACAGGGCCAGATGGGCTTCGTTGGCGCTCCAGATGGCCATCCGCAATTCCTGCGACAAAGCGGGCGAAACCAGCCCGGATGTGGCCAGAAAACCGGTCAGTGCAATTTTGACTATAGTCCTGCGCATGAATAATCCTCCCAGATTATACGTATTGGCTAGTAGCCGCGAATGTCAGGCCAATGGCGCTCCACCCCTTGGCGTTCGATATGGGTGTGGAACTCCGCCAGACGCTTTTCATCGGCGTGCACGCCATGCGGGGTCTCGCCCTTGTCGAGGCAATAGGCGGCCAGCATGCCGGCCACTTCGCCGATGTTCCATTCGACCGGATGCAGCCTGTAGCAGCCATTGGTGATATGCGTGGTGCCGATATTCTTGGCCGCGGCCAGCAGGTTTGTCTTATGGCGGGGAATAAGAGCACCCAGCGGAATTTCGAAAGGGCAGGCGCCGACATCGATATAGTTATCGCCGCCGGTCGAGGGGTGAAGGTCGATGCGATACATGCCGACACCGATGCTGTCCGGGTAGTGCACCGCGCCGCGATCGCCGCGCACCGCAAGCGACAAATCCTGCTCCACCACCGTGGTCAAGGCACGAATGCGGCGACTTTCGCGAATATAGGGCGCCATCGCCAGGCCATGCTCGGTGCCGGTAATGTCGCCGCGCAGGCGCAGGCCCGGAAAACCCTGGCCGCCATCCGGGCGGGGCGCCTCGGTCTGCATCCAGTAGAACATGGAATAGGACAGGCTCGCCGCATCGGCCAGCCGCTCGGCATATTGTTCGGGGGTAACGTCGATGATCGGCGCCTCGAAATAATCGATCATCGGCCAGTTCACGAGGCAGATGTCGCTGGCATAGGCGCCGGGCCGAAACGTGTGGCGGGCGGCGATACGTCGGAATATCCAGAGACTCATATCGCCCGCACTATGGCGCTGGTCGGCAACATCGCGTGTCGCATTGTCGACCGGGTTGGGATCGAAGAACCGGCGGCTGCGCTCCAATGTCCGCGGATTGGGCGAGTCCCAGCTCAGCAACGGACCGCCCCAGAATTCGGGGGCAACCTGACGCCAATGGTCGTACCGCGCGGGCTTGTCGATGACATGATTGCCGTCCACCTGATCGACGGCGAAACAGATCGAAACGGCCTGCTGGTTGTGCGGTTGCGCCTGCGCCGGCGCGCTCGGCTCGCCGGTTTCGGACTGAGCTTCGAAACCCGTGACGTAGTCGGTCGCGGTCAGCGGCAACAGATCGCCCAATTCGGTGGCGTCGATGATGTAGCGGGCCGAGCAGGAGATGACATCGCCCGTGTTGCAATGCCGCAGCGTTACGGCCCGCACCGTGTCGCCGTCGATGTCGGCCGCGACCGGCTCATAGGGCTTGAGGATGGTCAGTTTGCCGCCGGCTGCGTAAGGGGCAAGCATCGCCTCCATCACCGCCAGCGAAACGCGCGGTTCATGGCACAGGCGAGATACGTTGCCGTCACCGGGATTGAGTGTCGGGTCCGCCCTGGCGGCGTCCGTCAGCGGATAGTGGTCGCGGTAATATTGCCGCACACCCGTGCGCAGGGCACGATAGCTGGCGGTGATCCCGAACTGCTCGACCCAGCTGTGCTCATCGGGCGGCACGGCCTGGCTGGTCAACTGGCCGCCGATCCATTCGAACGCCTCGGTCAGGACAACGCTGCGGCCGTTGCGCAAGGCCCCGAGCGCCGCTGCCACGCCGCCAAGTCCGCCGCCGACCACAAGAATATCTGCATTGTATTCTCTCACGTCAGTTTCTCTTTCCTTGGGTTGGGGAAGCAAGCGTTTCGCCCGCCACTATTTCGCAGGGGAGCAGTATCTGCTGCACGGGACCGGGGGGATTGATGAGAGTTTCGACCAGCATGGATGTCGCCTGCCTGCCCATCTCCTCGCGGGGAATGGCATAGGAGGTGAAGACGCGTTGCAGCCGAAGCGTATGTGTCCGTGTGCCGCTGCCCAGCACGATGATGGAAAGATCGCCGGGAACGCTTACTCCCTGCGTGCGGGCGTAATTGTCGAAGGCGACCGCTTCGGCCACCTCGGCAAAAAAAACGACACTCGCGCCGCTGGCGCCAACGGCGGCAAGCTGCTCGGCCGGATCGCCATTTTCGCTTTCATGGGAATAGACCAACTCGGCCGCACCCTCGATTGCAGCCATGAAACCCCGCCAGCGGTCGCTGATGGATTCCGCCGGACCCGTCGCGCCGATAAAGGCGAAGCGGCGATGTCCGACCGTGAGCGCCTGCCGCACAAGGGCATGCGTGGCCGTGACGTAATCCGCCCCGACGTAGCGCACCGCCCCGCCGGCATCGTCACGGCGGCCCACCGCCACATAGGGATAATCACCGGCGACCAGTTGCGCCAATTCGTCGCGATCGAACTGGCTGCCCAGAATCAGGCATCCATCCGCAAGTCGAAGCCGGCCCGTTTCGCCAAAAATTCGCTTGCGCCCGTCACCGTCACGCGTTGCAGCCGTCATCAGCAGAAGGTCGTAACCCAGCGTCTCGGCCGCCTCCTCTATTCCCATCAGAAATGGCGTATAGAAATCCGCCTGCGCGATTGGAAAAGCCGGCTGATAGGTGAAGACGCCCAGGATTCGGTTGGCGCCCTTGACCATGCTGCGCGCTATGGGATCCGCCACATAACCGGTATCGCGGATGGCCTTCAGCACGCGCTCTCGCGTTTCGGGCGGAATACGGCCTTCTGCCGACTTCGCCTCGTTGAGCACGAGCGAAACCGTCGCCTGACTGACCCCCGCGAAGACCGCGATGTCCCGTTGCGTCAGTCGCCTGACCATATGAACCTCCTCCCGCGCCCATGCTGCTAATGCGTATTAGCTGCTTATACGTATAAACGGGATTTGCGCGAGGATGTCAAGAGTGAGCGCCCCGGGTGATCATGACGCCTCAGCGCTCAGCCGGCGGAAAACGATAAATACAAGCAAAATCATCCCCTTAAGCTCCAGGCAGCCCCGGGGAGTGTGGGCGGGTTCGATGCCGCCAACGGTTCACAACGGAAGGTAGTGGATGGCAAGGGAGGGCAAGGGCGACGATCGCCTTAGACAAACATGGTCAGTCGCCGAAACCGACGATGCCCTTGATCTCGGTGAACTCGTGCAGGCCGAATTTGCCATATTCCCGGCCGTTGCCCGACTGCTTGTAGCCACCGAACGGCGCAGCACCGTCCCAGGCGGAATTGTTAAGCCTGACGATACCGGCTCTCAACCGCCTTGCGAAGACACGCGCCTCCTCGGGTGCGCCCTGGACGTAGGACGCCAGCCCGTAGGGCGTATCATTGGCGATATCCGCCGCCTCGGCCTCGCCGCCATAACCGAGAATGGCGAGAACCGGCCCGAAAATCTCTTCACGGGCTATCGTCATGTCATTCGTAACCCGTGCAAACACCGTCGGCCGCACATAATAGCCGGTGTTGAGATGCGCCGGCCGGTCAGGTCCGCCGGCAACCAGTTCGGCCCCCTCTTCCATTCCAATGCGGATGAGGCTCTGGATCTTGTCGAACTGCATTTTGCTGGCCACCGGCCCGATGTCCGTCTCGGGATCGCCGGGTGTGCCGACTCGGATCGATTCCGCCGCCGCCCGGGCAATGCCGATCGCCCGGTCCATTTGCTCCGCCGGCACCAGAAGGCGGGTCGGCGCATTGCAGGACTGGCCGGAGTTGGCGAAGCACTTGCTGACGGCGCTGCGCACGGCGGCAGCGAGATCAGCGCTTCGAAGCACGATATTGGGCGATTTTCCGCCCAGTTCCTGATGCACGCGCTTTACGGTGGGGGCTGCGGCCTGCGCCACCGATATGCCGGCGCGCGTCGACCCGGTGAAGGACACCATGTCGATATCCGGATGGCTTGCCAGCACCGTACCCACACTTGGGCCATCGCCGTTGACAAGGTTGAATACACCCTTGGGAACACCGGCCTCGTGCAGGACTTCGGCGAAAAGCAGGGCATTGAGCGGCGCGATTTCCGAGGGTTTCAACACCATGGTGCAGCCGGTGGCGAGCGCCGGGGCCACCTTGCAGGCGATCTGGTTGATCGGCCAGTTCCATGGCGTGATCATGCCGACGACCCCGATCGGCTCGTGGACGATGCGGGTCGTACCCTGCATGTATTCGAAGTCGAATGCGCGCATGGCGCGGATCGTCTGCTCGAAATGCGCCACACCGATACCGGCCTGCTCCTCCCGCGCCATCCGGCGTGGCGCACCCATCTCGCGCGAGATTACATCACCGATCTCGTCGTTGCGGCGCTTCAATATGGTGAGGATACGCTCCAGCAGGCCAAGACGCTCCTGAAGCGTCGTCAGGGAGAAGGCGGTAAAGGCGTGGCGGGCGGCGGCAATGGCGCGCTCGGCATCCGCCGTCGATCCCATGGCGATCTCGGCGAAAGGCTGTTCGGTGGCGGGGTCCACAACTGCGAGCCGTTGATTGCCAATCGGTTCCACCCACGCGCCATCGACATAGAATTTGTGATATTTGTCCATCTCCGCCTCCAGCGGCTTCAGCGTCCGCGCAGAATGAAATCAGCGATCCGCTCGGCGATCATGATCGTGGGAATGTTGGTGTTGGCGCAGGGGATCGACGGCATCAGCGATGCATCGCAGATCCTCAATCCTTCGACACCGTAAACGCGGCCTGTCGGTGATGCCACCGCCATGGGATCGTCCGCCGATCCCATGCGGCATGTTCCGGAGGGATGCCAAGTGCCGCCCACATGCCGGCGGACGAATTCCGTCAATGCGTCATCGTCTTCGAGCAACCCCCGCATGGTCGTGCCAAGCGTTATCGCCGTATGCACCAGCGCCGGGCGCAACGGTCCTGCCATATCCAGCAGACCCGATAGGACACCGCGCTGCAACGCGTTGCGGGTTCCGGGGACCGCCACTTTCGCCACACGCGGCGAATAGCTCGACGGAAAGGGCGTGCCACAATGTCCCGCCATGAACGGATCGGAGAGGGCCTCCGCGCCCATGCGCAACGCCTGTTTGAGCCGCGCAAGATCACGTTCGTCGCTCAACATCCTGAAATCGACGTCCGGTTCGATATGGGGATCGAGCGAGGCGAGCTTTACGAAACCGCGGGAATAGGACTTGTTGACCCAGAAGAACAGGCTGCCGAGACGCAGACCGATGGAATGCCAGCCGGATCGCGACAGGATGGCCGCATGCATGTCGCCCGGCGGAGCACCGGCAAGACCGGAGGAGAAACGCCAGATCGCCTGTTCGTGATGTTCAGCCCGGTCGCGCACCCGCATCCGCGGCGGCAGATAAGCGGCAACGGCGATGGACGGATGCTCCATGAGATTGCCGCCGACGCCGCCAAGGGCGGACACGACCTCCCCTCCCATGGCGGCAAGATCACGGGCGGAGCCGATGCCGGAACGCATCAGCAAAGCGGGCGTGTGTATGGCGCCGGCGCAGACGATCACTTCCGCCGCATGGATCGTCTCCCCAGTCGCACCCGCCAATCTTGCCCCTGCGGCGCGGCGGCCGTCGAACAGGACGCGGTCCACCACGCTTTCGGTGATAATCCTGAGGTTGGGGCGTTTGCGCACCTGCGGCGTGAGATAGGCGAGCGAGGTCGGCAGTCGCTCGCCGCCGTCGCTGACGGCGATGGCGCCGCGAAAGACACCATTTTCCCAAGGCCCGTTCTGATCGGGCCTTATTCGATGGCCGCGCCGGTCGAGCGTCTTCATGACACGGTCCACGAAAGGTGAAATCCGCTCGTCGGATATTCTCCGGACCGTCAGCGGCCCGTCTGCGCCGTGCAGGGGGCCGTCAAAATCCCTGTCGGCTTCGATCTTCCGGAAATACGGCAGGCAATCGTCCCAGCCCCAGCCTTCCGCACCCAGCGCCTGCCACTCGGCATAATCGGCGGGAGCACCACGATTGGCCATCAGCGCATTGATTGCCGAGCCGCCGCCCAGGAGCCGCGCCTGCTCGTAACGACGCGAGGAGCGGAGCACGGCATTGGAACGACTATCGCCCATCAGCGCGGTCAATTGCGACCATATGTTGCGCGTATCGAGATAGGCGCGACCGGGATAGCGGCTGCGCACCTCATCGGGAATATCGTCAGCCGAAATATTACGCCCGGCCTCGACCAGGACGACCTTGCGCAGGGGATCTGCGGAGAGGCGGGCGGCCAGCACGCAACCCGCCGATCCGCCGCCGAGGATCAGGTGATCGACAATCATGTCGCCCGACCCTGCGAATGTTCGGTGTTGCGGGCGTTGATCGCCGCCAGCATCAGCAGGATGAACGAAATCGCCGTCAGCAGGGAGCTGATCGAGGCGATGGTCGGGTCGATCTCGTCGCGCAGCGCGGTAAACATGCGCTTGGTGAGCGTCTGGTATTCACCGCCGGAAATGAAAAGCGAGACCACGGTTTCATCAATGGCGGAGATGAAGGCGAAGAGCAGGCCGGAAATGACGCTCGGCCGGATTTGCGGCAGGGTGACGATGAAGAAGGTGCGCCAGCGGTTCATGCCGAGACTTCGCGACACCATCTCCTGCGTGTGATCGAATTTGCGCAGCCCGACAAGGACGGATGTGACGACATAGGGCAGCCCCAGCATCACATTGGCCAGGATCAACCCGGTGAGCGAAGCAAGAAGCCCGACCTGCGCGTAAACCAGGAAGACACCGACGGCGGTGATGACGATCGGCACGATCAGCGGCAGAAGCAGCAGCGCCTGCAGGCTGCGCACCAGCCGCGACTGCGTGAGGTTGAGCGCATAGGCCGCCGCCGTCCCGAGAATGGTGGCAACGATGGCGCTGGAGACGGCGACAATCAGGCTCACCCGGGTCGCCTGCATCCAGGCGGCGCTGCCGAGATAGGCCTCGTACCAGCGCAGCGACCAGGATGGCGGCGGGAAAGCGAGGAAACGCGCGCCGGAAAAGGACATCGGCAGAATGATCAGGATCGGGATCATCAGCCAGGCCAGAACAAGGGCGACAAAACCGTAGAGAAGGATTTTCGGCAGGCTCATGCGTCACCTCGTTCCCATGATGCGTTCGAACGGAATGATCAGGCTTGCCAGCCGGAAGACGATAAAAACGCAGACCATCAGGACGACGCTGATCGACGAGGCCGCGCCCCATTCGTTATAAACTTCGATATTGCGCGAAACGAGCATGGACACCATGTAGGTGCGCCCGCCGCCCAGCAATTCCGGCGTGATATAAAAACCAAGCGTCAGCACGAAGACCAGCACCATGCCGGCGATCATGCCCGGCAACGACAGCGGCAGGAAAACGCGCCAGAAGACATGCATGGGAGACCCGCCGAGGCTGGCGCCCGCCATGGTCAGCTCCGCGGGAATTTTCTTCATGGTCGCATAAAGCGGTAGCACCATGAAGGGCAGCAGGATGTGGATCGTCGCCATGACCGTGCCGAATTCATTGTTGACCAGCCGAAGCGGTGCGTCGATCAGGCCCGAGCCCGTCAGCGCCGAATTGATGATGCCGTTGCGCTGGAGCAGGATAAGCCAGGCATAGGCCCGCACCAGAACGGACGTCCAGAAAGGCAGGAGAACCATGGCCAGAACCAGCACGCTCCAGCGCTGCGGCAGGCCCGCCGCCACATAGGCGACGGGATAACCGAGGAGGACAGTCATCAGCGTGACGGCCGCCGCGATGCGGAAGGTCTGAAGGAAGGTCATCCAGTAAACGGAATCCGTCAGGAACCGCTGATAGTGAGCGAGCGTGAAGCCGCCATCCTGCCGGATCGACTGCCAGCCCAGCCACAGCAGCGGCAGAACCAGCAAAACGACGACGACAATGAGAGCCGGCGCCAGCAGCATCAGCATAAGCCTTTGTTCGCGCCGCTCATGCAGTTCCGAAGGATTTCGTTTTGACCGTGCCATCAGTGACCCTCCACAGGCCGATGATTATTGCTGGATGAATTGCGCCCAGCGCTTTTGCGCCTCCTCGCCAGCTGGCGAACTCCACCACTCATCCGATACCAGCACCTGAAGGGCCGCATTGTTCGGCGAACTCGGCATTTCGGCGGCGCGTTCCGGCGATATCTTGCCGGTCTTGTAAGCTTCCGGATTGCCCGGACCGTAATCGATATAAGCCGGGAAATTCGCCTGGATTTCAGGGGTCAGCGCCGCATTGACGAACTTGACCGCCGTTTCAAGGTTGGGTGCGCCCTTGAGAATGCACAGCGACGTATATTGAAGGAAACCTTCGTTGAACGAATAGCCGATCGGCGCGCCTTCCTTCACCACCGCAGCAACGCGGCCGTTCCAGGCCATTTCCATGTCGACTTCACCGTCGGCCAGCAGTTGCGCCGACTGCGCACCCGAGGTCCACCACACCGTCACATAAGGCTTGATCTCCTCAAGTTTCTTGAAGGCCCGGTCGACATCGAGCGGGTAGAGCTTGTCCGCCGGGACGCCATCGGCGAGCAGCGCCGCCTCCAGTGTCGCGAGCGGATGATTGCGCAGCGCCCGTGTGCCCGGAAATTTCTTCACATCCCAGAAATCCGCCCAGCTTTTGGGAGGATTGCTGCCGAACTTGTCCTTGTTGTAGGCAAGCACGCTCGAATAGAATTCATAAGCGACCGAATAGGGGCTCTTATATTCGGCCGGCATCTTTTCGGCATTGGGTATCTTGGAAAAGTCGAGTTTTTCGATCATGCCCTGTTCGCCGCCGCGTATGCAATCCTTAGCCGGCGTATCAATGACGTCCCAGACGATCTTTCCGGATGCGGACTGGGTCTTGATGACCGGCCAGGCATCGGGGGCGCTGTCCTGATTGACGGTGATACCGAGCAGTTTGGCGACCGGATCGAGGATCGCCTTGGTCTGCGCCTCCTGATAGGCGCCGCCCTGCGACACGAAGGTGACCTGTTCCGCCGAAGCCATGCCGGCCGAAAAGACGGCGGCGGATGCGGAAAGCACGAGCATGGAAAATCTGTATTTCATTCGTCGTTCTCCTCTTTTATGGCGAGGCGCTGTCGCCCCTGTTGGCATGCGACTGTCGGGTCTTAACGCCCGATTGCATCGAGGAACTGATACCAGCCGGCGACGAGCCGGACGGCTGGCTCCCTGATGGGATAAAAGGGCACGGGTTTGAGCGGCTCGGCGGTCAATAACCCAAGATCGGGTCTTTCCCCCGCGATCATGGCGGCAACGTAACGGCCCATATTGGAAGCCATCGCCACACCGGTGCCATTATAACCGACGGCATAAACGACCCGGTCGTCCAATCGGCCAAGATGGGGAATGCTGTCCATCGTCATCGCAACGAGACCGGACCAGCGATGGGTGACCGATACCGATGCAAGCTCCGGAAACTGCCGCACCATGGCCTTGTGGAGCGCCGCGAAAGCGCTCTCCGAATCCGCCTTGCCGAAGGCGCCGCGCCCGCCATACATCAGGCGGTCACCGGCCTTGCGGAACCAGCGCATCATGCGTCGCGTCTCGGTATAACTGCGCCCTTGCGACAGAAGGGCTTCGCCGGGTTTGCCGGCCAGCGGTTCGGTCGCGATCATCGCCGAGCGGAAGGGAATAATGGATTTCCGGACTGCCGAGGTAGCGGCCGTCAGGTCGGAATAGGAATTGGTCGCGATCACGACCTGGCCAGCCGAGACGACACCGCCAGGCGTTTCGAGAAGGATGCCGGCATGATCACGCCTGAGCGCCGTTACCGGCGTCCTCTCGTGGATCGCAATACCTGCGGCGCTCAGCCCCGCCGCCATCCCCAGAACGAAATTCAGCGGATGAATGACGCCGCCATGGCTATTGAGCATGCCGCCGACGAAATCGCGTGAGCCCGTCTCCGCCTGCATTTCTTCAGCCGAGAGAATGGTGCATGCGTCATCGCCGAGCGATCCGCGCAACCACTCGACTTCTTTCACCAGACCATCGAGCGACAGCTGGTTATGGGCACAGCGCAGCGAACCGGTGGGGCGATAGTCGGCGGCGGCAATCGCGTAGTCTTCCACCAGTTCGCCGACATGATCGATGGCCTCGATACCGAGATCATGCATGCGTCGCGCCGTCTCCAGCCCGTAACGGGTGGCGATGTCCGAGAAGGACAGCCTGAACTTGCCCGACACGACACCGCCATTGCGCCCGCTTGCGCCCCAGCCGATCTGGCTCGCTTCCAGCACCACCGGAGAAAGGCCGCGGCGGGCGAGGTAACGCGCCGTGGAAAGGCCCGTATAGCCACCGCCGATGATTGCGACATCGAACCGCTGATCGCCCGAGAGCCGATCGAAGGCAGGACGGCTTGAAGCCGTCTCCTGCCAGAGGGAATGGATATCGGGAAAGGGAGGATGTGCAGCCATCGGTCCGGCTCTCTCTGTCAGGCCGCCGTCGCCGTCTTGATGCCGGCTGCGAGTTCCGCATCCACCGCATCGGCCAGCTGCTTGAGCGAGGAGAAGTGGAAATCGGGCCGGGTCACCACTTTCGGAGCCGGAGTGCCGCCGAAACCATGCTGGCCCTGGCGACGTTCGATCCAGCAGGTCGTGTAGCCGAGTTCGCGGGCGACGCCGATATCGTGGTGCTGGCTCTGGGCGACGTGCAGGATTTCCGACTGCTTGAAACCAAAGGCGGACTGACGGCCCTTGTTGAAGGCGAAAAACTGCGGATTGGGCTTGGCGCAACCGGCCTCGTCACAGGTGACGCTGTCATGAAACGGATTGCCGAGCGTATCGGAATAGGCGGAAAAAGCCGTGCGGTCGGCATTCGTCATGGCCACGAGACGGAAATTCTTGCGCAGCCGGGCAAGCGCTTCGACGGAATCCGCAAATGCAGGCCAGCGCAGCACGGCAAGCTGAAAGGCTTCGGCCGTAGCGTCGTCATTGTTGAATCCGAGTTCGCCGGCGAGCGACAGGTAAACGTCCTTCATGGCGAAGGAGGAACGGCCATAAAATTTGTCACGGCCACGCTTATAGGGCTCGAAGATTTCGTCGTCGCTCGCTCTGACCGCCTTTTCACCGCCAAGCGCGCGCACCGCATTGAGCACACCCGTTTCGAAATCGATCAAAGTGCCGACCACGTCGAAGGTCATGACCTTGAATTGCGTAAGCTGCATCGTCTTTATCCTTGTTGACAATATTCATTCAATGGCATGCGTCAGCCCGCTTCGGGGACGATCACCGTATCTTCGGGGTGGAGGGAAAGCGTGATGGCCTCACCCGGCGATTTCATCAGCGCGCGGCCGGCATGATTGCTGGGAAGCCGGAAGCTCAGATCGTCACCGCTCTCCAGCCGGACGAAAACCCTTATGCTTTCGCCCTGATAGAGCGTATCGGTCACGGTGCCCATCAGCCTGTTGCAGCCGTCGGCGTCGCTGCCATCCGCCACTACCAGCTTCTCGGCATGAACCACGAGATGCAGCTTGTCGCCCTCCGGCACGCGATGCGCCGTCTTCAGCAGCCGGTTGCCCAGCAGCACCGCATTATCGCCATGGCGCTGAACCGCAAGCAGCGTCGCCTCACCGATGAAACGGGCGACAAAGGCGTTGGCCGGCCGGTCATGCAGGCGCTCAGGCGTATCGACCTGCACCAGGCGCCCGCTGTGCATGACCGCCACGCGGTCGCTCATCGTCAGCGCTTCGCGTTGATCATGCGTGACATAAACGATTGTTGCGCCGAGCCGTCCGTGCAGACGCTTCAGTTCAATCTGCATCGTTTCCCGCAGCTGCTTGTCGAGAGCGGAAAGCGGCTCATCCATCAGGATCAGGCCCGGCTCGAAGATCATCGCGCGGGCCAGCGCCACCCGTTGGCGCTGGCCGCCCGACAATTCATGGATACGCCGGTTCTCGTAACCCGTGAGTTCGACCATCTCGAGCGCAGACCGGAGTTTTTCCGGCCAGCTCGATTTCGGCAGCCGCCGCGCTCTTAACGGAAACGTGATGTTTTCGCCGACACTCATATGCGGAAACAGCGCGTAGTTCTGGAACACGATACCGATATCCCGCTTATGGGGCGGTTCAAATGTAATATCCCGACGGCCCAGCCAGATTGAACCGGATGTCGGCTGCACAAAGCCGCCCAAGATGCCCAGCAGCGTGGTCTTGCCCGAACCGGAAGGCCCGAGAATGGACATGAATTCCCCGGGAGCAACGTCCAGGCTGATATTGTCCAGCGCGCGAAACGTTCCGTAGCACTTGATCGCCTCTTTGATGGAAACGCCGACACGCTCCCTATTTTGCTGCTCAACCATATGATTCCACTACAAAATACCAGCATCTTCGGCGTTAGTCCGAAATGCGGCCGCACGTTTTTGTAGAACGAAGAGCAGATTTACAGCCAAGAGCACCGAGCGCCGGCCTGCAACCAATCTGTCACGTTCCCCTGAATGCATGGAAGGTCTCTCGCCTTCGTTGACAGCAAAGAGACCAAACAAAACGAGGATGCGCAATTGAAAAAAAATCTAGTCGATGTTACAAAATGTAATGACATTCCTTCGCCGTTCCCTGCCGTCCATGAATGGCCTCTTTACTTTCGAGGCGGCTGCGCGCTGCGGCAGTTTCTCCAGGGCCGCAGACGAGCTGAACGTGACGCCTGCGGCGGTGAGCCGCATGATGTCGCGGCTTGAGGAACATCTTGATACCACGCTGTTTCTGCGGCAGCCCGGCGGCGTAACACTGACGGAGCCAGGGCAACTTCTGTTCGATGCGATTGCCCGGGGTTTTGCGGGAATAGAAAGCGCCCTGCGGGAAATCGAAGATCGCCGGACCGGTATCGAGACCGTCTCTCTTTCCGTCTCGACCGGCTTCACCACCCATTGGATGATGCCGAAAATGGCGGAGTTCAAAAAGGAATTTCCCAACGTCGACCTGCGCTTCCAGCTCGTGATGGGCGCCCTCTCCGGACCGGTCAACGACGTCGATCTCGGCATGCGCTTCGTTGATGGACCTGACAAGCACCACGAGGCGGCTTTCGTCATGCCCGAAATCCTCCTGCCGATCTGCAGTCCGGGCTATAGTGAAAGCCACGCGATTTCCGGTAACGACATTGATCGCGTGCCCGATACGACGATCAATCTGAGCGATGCGCAACCCGACTGGTCGAAGCTGTTCACCCCGGCCAGCGGCAGCGATCCGCAGAATTCGATGATCTTTTCCGACTATGCCATTGTCGTGCAGGCCGCCCTGTTGGGCCAGGGTGTCGCGCTTGGCTGGCTGAACGTCATCGCCCATTGGCTAAGGAAACGGGCGCTGGTCCCGGCGAATGACCAATTGATGATCACGGGCCGGCGCTGCCATCTCATCCGGCTTCGCGCCAAACCTGTCCGGCCGATTGTCGCCCACGTCAAGGAGTGGATGATCAGTGAATTGCAGGCGGATGTCGAGGCGGTGAGCGCCCTGTATCCATCCCTGAATATCCGCCGCGTGGGAAGCGATGATGCCGCCATCAGCCGGGAACTGCGGTAAGTAGGCAGCGCGGCAGCCGGGCTTTAGCCATTCTGCGGTCATCCGCAATCGTTGGTTGCCCTCTCTCACCCCATCCGTTCCGAAGCATAACTTCCCGGGCTTGGCGGGAAGACGACGGTGCGGTTGCCGTTGATGAAGGTGCGGTGGTGGATATGGGCG
>NZ_JBJDMY010000031.1:0-27514 GCF_044900305.1 Agrobacterium sp. NPDC089420
GACATGGGCAGGCGGCGCTTCGTCATAAATGGAGTGAATCATGATTTGCAGAAAACAGGAATCCCTCCTGCCACCGGATCTGCTCCAGGTACTGATGCGGCCGGCGTTCGACGCCGGCGTCGCATTGACCCGTCTCGACGAGCGCATCGCCCGCTCGCCGGTCGGCGCGGGCTGGATCGAACGCCAAAACTTTGCCGACGCCTGCGCCTCGCTGTGGATCGACGGTGAACTCGTCCATCTCGAGGACCTCGTGCTCCATGATGCCACGCGGGATATTCGCACTCCCACCCACGAACTGACAATTGCCCGCGACGTCTTGCGCACCCGCCGGCGCATCGCCGCCCAACCACCCGGCTGGGCGCTGTCCGCCGACGGCATCCGCTCGCTGCGGAAAACCTCGGAGATCGGGTCAGGCGACGGGGACGCGGCGAAGACCGTCAATGCCAACCGACGCTCGGTCGCTGAAGATCCGGAAGGGGAGGGGGATGGGGACGACGTCGAAAATCTGCCCGGTCTCGACTATGCCGCCATCGATGCGGTGCTTGCACGATCGGAGGCCGCGATCGAAAACGCAAGCCGGCCCGGCCGCGGGGGTGGCCAAGACAAAGATCCGATGATTTACGATCTTGACTGGGACGAAGACGCACGGCTGGACGAATGGCGTGCTGTGTTGCGCCAAGTCGAAAATCTGCCGGCGGTGCTGCGGGCGATCGTTGCCCTCGATGCCTGGAACGAATTGTCGGTGCTTCAGCATGCGCCCTGGCTCGGCCGGCTGTTTGCCGCTTCCATCCTGCGGCAGGCCAGCATCACGTCAGGTGCCCACCTGGCCGCCATCAATCTCGGCCTCAAAACCATTCCCGTCGATCGACGCCGGCATCGCGACCGGGGAACGCGGCTGCTGGCCATCGCCCACGGTCTTTTGGCCGCCGCCGAGAACGGCATGAAAGAGCATGACCGGCTGACACTGGCGAAAACGATGATGGACCGAAAACTGGAAGGACGGCGGACGTCGTCAAAACTGCCGGAGCTTGTCGATCTGGTGATGGCAAAGCCCCTGGTGTCGGCCGGAATGGTGGCGAAGACGCTGGATGTGACGCCGCAGGCGGCGAGGCGGATCGTTTTGGAGCTGGGCTTGCGGGAGATGACCGGGAGGGGGAGGTTTCGAGCGTGGGGTGTGATTTAGCTAGCCTGTCGGCGATCGCTCAAGGTGCCGTGCTGAGGGTCTGAAACGGTCGGATTATAGAAGGTTTACTGGATTAAAGGGGCAAGCGCTCCTTGCGCTGTTGCCAATCCCGCCGCTTGAGAAAAGCTGCATGCAGGCCGGCAGACAGGTTCAGTACGCATGATTTAAGAAAGCAGGATCAGAGCGTGGTTAGGGGTCATGCGAGCATATCTTCGGATAGGACGTCCTCCGGGCGAAAGAAGCCTTTTTCCAAGACGGCCGCCCTCGCGACATCGACGTCGGGAGCGAACCATACGACGGCGAGATCCAGAACGGCTCGTGAGCAGCAGACATAGAACAGGCGCCGCGTGCGCTCGATTGCAGAATCCTTGCCTATAGCAATGTTCTCAATGTCTGTAGGCGACAAGTCGGTGATGCCGAAGTACTTTCCGTAGGAGAACGACCTCATCGCCTCGCCCTCCTCGTCGTCGAGGAGGACCATGACCCTGTTGAACTGGGCGCCCTTCACACCTTGCTGGGTGGAGAAAGGGGAGAGGTCGTCGAGGTACTTCCGGTAGCCAAAGAATTCCTTTGCCGGACAAGCCAGGAAGGCGAGCAGAGGCGGATACTCGGGATCGTGCTCGACGTCGGGGGCAACTGGCAACGCCAGATGTTTCGCCAATCGTTCATCGACGGTCATCAGCGACGTTGCGACGGCGTGTTGAAGCACCTGCCGGACCGTCACATTAGTATCCGTGAACAGGCGCTCCAGTTCGGTCGTCGCCGCGTGCAGGCGCTTCAGGCTGTCTACAAAGCTCTCGCCGTCACGCTGCCCTGGGAGTGCGTTCCCGCCCTTCAGAATCGATACGATCTCAAATTCGTCGCCGTGTCGTAGTGCATTTGCTAGAGGCAGAAGATAGTTCAGGAACGGCCGGAGCGGCCAGGCCGTGCCGTCCGCCAGGCCTTCCTTAAGGCTTTCGGTCGACCTGTCGTTCAACGCCGCATAGAGGCTCGGGAAGCCCAACCGGCTTGCGGCAGCACGATGCAGCAGAACAAGCATCCGAACGTCCGCGTCCTTTTCATCGCTTTTCCAATGCGGATCTGCATTTTTACAACTGAGGTATTCGCGGACGTGTCCTATGCGCGCCGTACGGTGCTCATCGGCGGGAAGGATAAAGATTCTCGCTGTCCCAGCCACGGGTATGTCGGCATCGCCCGACCGCTCGGTCCTGCCGCCTGTCTGCACGAGCCGGTCGTCTTCGGCTCGTATGGCGTTGATGACCTTCAGTACGGCCTGGGGACACCGGAAATTCTCCGGCTTCCTGATCTCGATCCAGCCCTCTTCGAGCGAAACAGCGCCGGATCCCGTTGAGAAGATCTTCTGCATTGGGTCGCCGAAGAAACCAAGGCAGAACTCATGCTTCACGGTAAGAGTCACCGTTCGAAGCGCAGCGATAAACGCGGGCATGGTATCCTGGCTCTCGTCGACGAACAGGACTGGGTACTTCGCGGCGAGGAGATCTCGAAGAAGCTGCTTCTGCTCAAGCAAGGCGGGCACGAGCTTGAGGATGTCCGCGTGCCCAAGGATGCCGTGCCCGTAGTCGCTGCCGGTACCGTAGGTGAACCTCTCCCTGGAGGAAACCGCCTCCTTCTGCTGGCGTAATCTCGTTAGAGTAGCTTCTATCTTAGGCCGAGAGGCGGGCCGAGTTTTAGGATTCGCTTGGCGCGCTTCCTCCTCGGCGATCTTCTCGTCGATTCGAACGATGACCCAGTCACGGATGTCCCACTGGAAAGGCTGGATCAGCGACCACAGGAAGCTATGGATCGTCGATATGCGGCAGAGGGGGTCGTTGCCGACGTCGCTTCGAATTTCGTTCACCGCCACTTCGGTGTAGGTGATGCAGGCGATTTGCTGCCCCCGCATCCGGAGTTGATCGCCCCGCGTCTTGGAAACATACTCCAGCGCCTTGATCAGCGACGTGGTCTTTCCCGACCCTGCGCCTGCGACCATCACGAAGTGCTTCGGAGGCTGGGCGCTCAACGCGTCGCGAAGTTCGACGTCGGCCTGCGTGTCAGGCTTGCCGCTCCTGCTCGTCATACCAATATTCCTAGATCTTCCGCATCCGGTTCCGGACCTGCGCTCCCGAAGTTGTCAACGGCAGGAGGAGCCGGCGTGACCTCGCTCTCAAGCCACCGCAGACCTTCGGCGATGTAGGTGGGGACCTTCCATCCCTTCGGATCCTGCTCCAGAAGCGACAAGGCAAAGTCGGTCTTGCGGAACCCTGATGCCGTAATCTTCTTGTTGAGCCTTTCCGAAATGGCAGCCAGATCAAGGTTCGTAGCGCCGTTCATCTTCAGCCTAAGCGCCTTGCGAGCCTTGTCCTGAGTCCAGACGAGATTCTCAAGGGCGAAGGCCTCTTCCAGGGTGCGTCCGGCGATGAGTGCGACTTCTCCCTTCCATGAGACTTCTACAATGGTCTGGTACGAGACACGTATTAGCGCGTCGTGCGGCGCGACCCTTGCCTGCACGCACTCATCAGCATCGGCAGCGAGTAGGTCGGCGATGAGCGTCTTGCCGGGTAGCCATTTAATGAGCGTTTGGTTCGACGTCACCGCTCCCGGATGACCAACGATGCAGGCAGTCCCAGGTCCGGGCTCGTCATCGTCGTCTTCCGGCTCCTCCTCCGCAGCCTCTGGGACTACCTCTTCTGCGGCTTCTACATCGCCGATCAGGTCGTCGAACATTCCACCCGCGACCGGTGCGATGTCGACTTCGACTTCCGGCTCCGGCTCCGCGCCCGGCAGCACACTATCAATGTCGGTTATGATAAGCGTGGTGATGCCAAGGAATTCCACCAGTTTCCGAAAGCGATGGCCGAAGGCCCCACCGATCTCAAGTACACTGAGATACGCGGCTTGCAACCCTGGAGCCGCCTTGGCGATCATTGCGGGTAGCAGGAGGCGCTCGACGTTGCCTTCGACAAGAACGGCAGCGTCGGCGAAGAAGAGATCGCAATGCGTGAGCTTGAGGTAGCGCTCCAGGAAGAGCCGGGTCTTCGGCTTTGTGTCCCGGTAGAACACCGACAGGTTAAGGACCAGCGACGTCTGCGACCCACCCGGCATGCGCCGAAAATAACGGATCGGTCGGAATCCGCGCTCGTACAGGATATGGGACGAATGCGTGGAGACCACCAGCTGGCTAGTGTAGTGGGCTGCCTCGGGGCCCTCGATCTTCAAGATGTCGAGCACCTTCCGCACGAACACCTGCTGGAGCTGGACATGCAGATGGGCCTCGGGTTCCTCGATGAAGACGAGATGGACAGGCGGCCTGCTTTCCTCCACCTCCATCCACCTTGCATGAAGGTCCAGCAGTTCCACGACCATGTAGATCAGGTTCTTGAAGCCAAGCCCATTGTATCGGTCGGGCAGCGTTGGAAGGACGCCGTGCTGGTCGGCTTCTCCTAGAGCGTAGTGCACCCTTGTTCCGTCCTGCGAGCTCATGATCGCGGCAGGGTTCAATGCAGTCTTGATAAGCAGGCGTGGGTTGCCCAGACCTGGGTATCCAAGCTGGGACAGACGATCGAGAGTAGGTCCGAACACCCTCCCGAGGTGATCGTTGAGCATCGTCTCGGAATCTGCCAGGGCCCGCTGGGCGTCGAAGTCCTCGGCACGCTGCTCCAAGTTTCGCTGGTAGAAGCGTCCAAGAACTCTCGACAGTTCCTCGGAACGGGTCCCGCCCGACGAGTCAGAGAGATGCCGCTGCGCCTGCAGGAAGTCGACCTTTACGAGGCCAGCCAGAATCTCCCTTCCGCCGCGTCCGTTTTCCGAGGAGATGAGACGTGGGACGTATCCTGGCAGTTCGCGGAACTCGCCGTCGAAGCGCGCCTTGTCCAAAACATAGTAACGAAGGTCGAATCCTTTCCGCAGTCGCGCGCCTCCCTCGTCGCGAAGGTAGTCGCAGAGTGTTCGTGGCGAGGGATGGTAGGCCGGCACTCCATCGGCTGCGGGGCGTGCGTTTGCTGCAGCGGCAGCATGAGCAGCCTGATATTCCTGGCGCAGCGTGGCGGCGTCAATCGCCGCGAACTCCACGCGGATGCCGACCGTGCTGCCGGTAAAAGATAGGTTCGGTAGGAGATCTGCTACCCGATGAAGATTCCCAGGTTCGACCCCAAACCAGATGTCCATGGATATCGTCGGAAGCACGGCGCCTGGCAGGCTGGCTCCGAAGCCGTCGATGGAATCCCAGCAGTCCGAGCTGAAGTCATGGATCGAAAACCGCTCTCGCGACGCCGCAGTGAAGAGTTGAAGCGCGTGCGTCGCAGACGTCTTTCCACTGTTGTTCGCCCCGACGAAGATCGAGATATCCGAGGCCAAATCGATACGGGCGTCTTTCAAGCGTCGGAAGTTACGGATACGAAGAGTTTCAATATGCATCAAACAATCCAGCATCAATGCCATTCTGGATTGCATAATAGTCATCAATTAGTTGATTTGTCATCGTCTTGCTGCCATCGCCATTACTGAATTCCGGCCTTCTGTCCATTGCTTCGGAAAGTCGTCCAGCGAAGATCTGGGCTATGCAAAAGGTCATGCGTGCCGTCATCTGATAGCAACGCCAAATTGACCTCGTACACGGCGGCTGACTGCTATTGCGTCAATCCTCTATTTCGGGCAGTGAGCCCAAGGAGCTATCCATGGCGGTGGCGGTTGGACGAGCCAAGGCCGGCAATTGCCATAGGCGCTTCATTCTCTTGTCTAAGCTTACTAGAAGAATCCCATGCGCCCTGATGAGGGATTAAGGATGAAATTGGTGGTTGGGGAATGGCGCGACCACATCCTGATCCGACTTGTGGTTTTCAATGACGATAAACTACGCTCGTCCGCTCAGGCTAGGTAGATGGCGGTAAAAATGGCCGGCGAGGTCTGCTTTGCGGAGCTCCAATTCCTCCAGCGACATTCTTCCGTAGCGGGTCTCTTCCGCCGGCCGATAGGCTAGGAGGGGAGCGTCGAGTACCATGAAGCCAGGGTGGGGGTGGCTTTTCTGCTGTCAGTACAGAAGCACGGCCATCCACCGGGCCGCGCTCGGAGGGTGCTGATCCCACTTTGAACCACTATCCCGCACACCGCCAACGAGCCTGCATGCCCGTCGTCCAGTTCGCAATTAACACTTCTAAAAAGTATACATGATGTAAAGTCATACCAAGATTGCAATTGCGAACTGACGGGCTACTAGTGATCGCGGGGACGCCTTGCGGTCGGTTCAAAGTCCCGGATTAACGATGGGACATCATGACACCGGATAACTTCCTTAAGAAATGGCGAAACGTGGAGCTGAAGGAGCGCTCGGCCTCGCAAAGTCATTTCAATGACCTCTGCGCCCTACTGGGCCTTCCTGACCCGGTCTCCGCCGATACCAAGGGCGAATGGTTCACTTTCGAGAAGGGTGCCAGCAAGACTGGTGGTGGCAACGGCTGGGCCGATGTCTGGCGGCGCGAGTGCTTCGGTTGGGAATACAAGGGCCGGCACGCCAATCTCGATAAGGCCTATGCCCAGTTGCTGCAATATTCGGTGGCGTTGGAAAACCCACCGCTGCTGATCGTGTCGGACATGCACCGCATCGTGATCCGGACTAACTGGACTAACAGCGTCCAGGAAACGCACGAGATCGCACTCGATGACTTGATCGACGGCGCGGTGCGAGACCGGCTGAAGGCGGCGTTCGTAAATCCTGAACAATTCAAGCCAGCCAAATCGCGCCAGCAACTGACCGAGGAGACCGCACGCGACTTCGTTGCTATCGCCCAGCGGCTCCGTGAGCGTGGACATGAAGCACACCGCGTCGCTCATTTCGTTAACCAGCTGGTCTTTTGCATGTTCGCCGAAGACGTCGGGCTACTGCCCGATTATCTGTTCACAAAAATGCTTACCGCCAGCCATGCGCGGCCGGAGCGATTCGAGAGCAATGCCGCCAAGCTGTTCGGCGCAATGGCCGAAGGCGGCGATATCGACTTCACGCCGATCGATTGGTTTAATGGCGGGCTGTTCGCCGACAAAAACGTGCTGCCGGTGAGCAGCGAAGATATCGCGCAACTGCTGAGCGCTGCGCGGCGCGACTGGTCTCAGATAGACCCGTCGATTCTGGGTACGCTGTTTGAACGCGGGCTAGATCCCGCTAAGCGGAGCCAACTCGGCGCGCACTACACCGATCGCGACAAGATCATGATGATCGTCCGACCGATGATTATTGAACCGCTGGAAGCCGAATGGGCCGACGCACTGGCGCGGATCACCGCGCTGGTGGTAAACGCGCCACGCCAGACGGCAGAGAAATTGCTACGCGGCGCGGAACTGGGGAAGCGAACCCGAGCGTTGACGGAAGCACAGGCAATCCACGCGGCATTCATCGAGCGGCTGGCCAATTTCCGTGTACTCGATCCCGCCTGCGGATCGGGCAACTTTCTTTATGTTTCGCTCAAGGCGCTAAAGGACATCGAGCATCGCGCCAACCTGGATGCTGAGGCATTGGGACTGCTGCGCGGCTTTCCGCGCACCGGACCGGAGAATGTGCTGGGGATCGAGCTCAATCCCTACGCTGCCGAATTGGCGCGGGTCTCGGTATGGATCGGTGAAATTCAGTGGATGCGACGCAACGGTTTCGATGCGGCCAAGAACCCGATCCTACGGCCATTGGAAACGATTGAATGCCGCGATGCAGTGCTGAATGGGGATGGGACGCAAGCGGAGTGGCCGACAGCGGAGGTAGTGGTAGGAAACCCGCCGTTCCTTGGCAACAAGAAGATGATTGGCGAGCTGGGCGAGGACTATGTTCGCGCGCTACGCAAGGCCTGGGCGGAAGTCCCAGGCGGTGTTGATCTGGTTTGCTACTGGTTCGCTAAGGCTTGGGCGATGATGGTGCGCGGGCGGCTGGAGCGCGCAGGCCTAGTGGCCACGCAAGCGATTCGAAGAGGAACAAATCGTAAGGTCTTGAACGGGGCAGCTGGTCTTGATGGGATATTCAATGCTTGGAGCGATGAGGAATGGACCGTCGACGGCGCGGATGTAAGAGTGTCCCTCGTCTGCTTTGAGCCACAGAAACGTCACCATGCAGCATTGGACGGCATCCAGGTGGGTGGGATCGGTTCCGATCTCAAGCCAAAATTAATTGAAGCAGAGCCTGCCGCTTTGAATGAGAACAAAGGAGTGGCGGGGCAGGGTACGATCAGCGGTGGGCCATTCGAAGTTGCGCCGGCGGTTGCCCGCGAACTCCTGACTGCTCCAATAAATCCCAACGGTGAGATGAACGCAGAAGTGCTGCGTCCATGGAGGAACGGTGACGATCTGACAGATCGACCCTCTGATTGGTGGATCATCGACTTTGGCGAGCGTGAACAGTCAGAAGCCGCTTTCTTCGAAAAGCCATACGCGTTGCTTGAAGCCGCGTGGGACGCTGAGCAGCGGCGACGTGCTGCTTTGGGAGAGAGGGCGCTTCGTGCTGGTGAACCTAAAACTGCTGCGCGGTGGTGGATTATGCAGCGTCGGCGAACGAAGCTGCTCTCTAAAATAATGGTTCAAAAGCGATATTTGGCGACGCCACGAGTTTCGAAGCATCGGTTCTTTGTTTGGCTCGACCCGAAAGTCATACCCGATACCCGCCTCGTTGTCTTTCGCCGCGAGGATGAAACGTTCATGGGGATAGTTCATTCGCGTATTCACGAAGTTTGGTCGCTCCGCCTCGGAGGCAAGCACGGCGTCGGCAACGATCCCGAGTATGTGCACACTTCAACCTTTGAAACCTTCCCTTTTCCAGAGGGACTGACGCCTGACATTTCCGCAGCGGCCTATGCCGACGACCCGCGGGCGCAGGCGATCGCCACTGCGGCGGCGCGGCTGAACGAACTGCGCGAAAACTGGCTCAACCCCGCCGATCTTGTCGTGCGTGAGCCCGAAGTGGTGCCCGGCTATCCCGATCGCATCCTCCCGAAGAACGAGGCGGCAGCGAAGGAACTGAAGAAGCGCACGCTCACCAATCTCTACAACGCCCGCCCGCAATGGCTGGCGAACACGCACGCCGCGCTGGATGCGGCGGTCGCCGATGCCTATGGCTGGGGCGACGATTGGCGCGGAAAGCGTTTGGACGACGACGAGATCCTGGCCCGCCTATTTGCTCTCAACCAAGCCCGTTCCGCTGGGAAAAGTTAATGTCGGCTTCTTGCCGGGGATAATCAGTCGCTGTCTGGCAGCTAGCGGCCCCATATCGTACATTCCTTTTGGCCGGCTAACGTGGACTCAGACGCTCTGTGCCCACTAGCATGCAGATTTCGTCGATGCACCGATCGAGATCGGCGCTGAGCTCTGTGCCAGTAAAGCGGAGAACGCTCCATCCTTGGCCAAAGAGCCAACGGTCCCGCCGTGCGTCGTGCGTGCGCTGGTATTTGGTCTTGTGATATTCATGCCCGTCCAGTTCGATCGCCAAGCGTTTGTCCGGAATGGCAAAATCCAGCTGATACTTACCTACCTGATGCTGGGGATATAGATGCAGGTCGAGGAAGGCGAGTTCGAAGAACATTCGCTCAAGCGGCGAGTCAAAGGGGTTTGGATTAAAGGCATGCCGGATGGCCGGGTCACGGTTCAGCATTGCTGAGATGATGGTGTCGTCGACGAAGATTGGCAGAAGCGCCGCTCCGTCCTTGGTGGACCGCGTTGCAGTTATATCGGCGACGCGCGCCAAATGCCCCGGCTTTTCCGTATAATACATGTCGACAATGCGGCAGCCCACGCAGGGACAATGCGGCGAGGCTCGGCACCCGCGAGAAATGACGCGCCCGTTGATGGTCGCGGACACCAGGGAGTGGGTAAATGTCTCATCGGTCTCCTGCCGAATTATCAGTACCGCGCTCGGCCGTTCGAAGAGCTTGGTGACCTGCTCCCGGCCAATAGGACCGCGGTAATCCGCAAAGCTCTGCCGATCGAGCGTATCGATGAAGTCCTTGCCCTGCGGGGTGATGGTGTAGGCCATCAGTCCCGGGCGCATTTCTCGAGCGTCTTTAAGATCAAGCGCAGGAAACAACCCACCCGAGGTCTCCACCTCTCCATCGAACAGCGCGCAGGCTAAGCAGCCGCAATCGGTCGAAGCACGGCAGGCTTTCGTCAGCACGAAGGCACCATGCACGGGTGACATAATCACCACGATTCTTCGGCTGACTTCTGTGTGGACGAGAGCGTAGCTCTCTTGCATCAATGCGCTCCGACTCGCTGCTTTGTTTATATTATCGCCGGCTAGGAGTTCGGAAAAGCAGCTTTATAGTTAGGTCACAAAGCGTGGCGTGGGCGGACGCAAGTACCAACAAAAACACAAGTGCAGGCCGTACTTCTTGCTCAGTATGAGGCATCCATTTCTTAGCCGTCAACATTGTAGATGACAGAGGAAATTATCGTGGATGTTCAGCGCGTTGAGTGCTCAGACGTTTGCTGGTTTCTGGTTCGATTCCTTTCAAAACATTAACGTCAATGGGTTAAAGGATCCAAATATGCCAACTGCTTTTCAGCAATCACTTCCTTCTATTACCAGCGCACGAAGCTTAGCCAGTATCCCCAAATTGTTTGATATATCGACGCTAGCGGTCTCGAGAGTGGTAGCATGTCCGGTAATGCGGTATCGAGCATGAACCGCAGCCTCGTGGCCAAGGCCGGGATGGTGAGGATAGAGTAAGGTCATGCGCGGTGCGTTATAGAGCTGGGCATAGGCCATCATCTGATAGACGTCGGCCTGCGAGACCCCCTGCTTGGGATCATCGATCCTTGCAGATATTCTCTTCCATTTCGTGTCGATGACATGAGTAACTGTGCTTCCCTGCCGAATGAGAATATCTGGCTTGGTCTGAAAGAGGGCTCGCCCGTTGTCCTGCGCGCTTAGACAGAATAGGCGTCCGCCCTGTAATGAGACGCTAAGTCCTGTACCCGCCAGTGCGCGGACAAGGGACCGACCAACAAACTCTTCAAATAGCGAGTTCATTTCGAACATCATGGTAGTGCCCTCGCCGCTGCCACTCGTGGTGGTCTGGTAGCGATTTTGCAAGAATAGCCGGGCCATCGAGTAGAGGTCCTGCCATGACCGATTGGTGCGGTCGATCACAACCTGGTCCCATCGCAGAGCAGAAACCGGTTCCTCCGTAATCTCAGCATAGACAAAAGCCAGCTCACGCAGGTGTTGCTGGTTGGTGGGGCGCCTCGAGATTCGCGCCAAGCGTACCACGGCTGCTTTCATGATCCGATTGAGCGGCGTGTCGTTCGACAAAAGGTCGAAGCGGCAAGCAAGTCGCGAAGGATCTGCCGCATGGCGCACAAACTGCCGGGTAATGTCGAGCTGCCCACGCAAAACAGGCAAATCCTCATCGCGGTTGATATAGCGTCGCGGCATGCCCTTACGCAGGGCCTCAGTTAGCTTGGCGCAAAAGATGCGGATCAGGATTTCTAGGAGAGTCTCCCTTTGCCAAGCGAGGTCAGTGATGGCGCCAAGGTCAAGTTTCAGATCGAGCGCAACGGCCAGCATATGCACGAGATGTTTGCGGACCGTCGCATTTTGTTGATCGACGGTCTCACCGGGAGCGACATCGATTTTGGGCAAGATTTCCAAGCTCAGATCGCCCGTCGACAAAATTCCCACCACGCCGCGAGCGCGCAGGGCGTGCCGGCCATGTTCAAGAACTCCCCCGCCACCGCGCCCGGCAAATGGCGAGCGTTCCGCCAGAGCCGCAAGTCGACTTGCATGGCTGTCAGGAATTTGACTCTCGCCGACGCCGTAGACGAGCTTGTCCCATTCGCGGACCGTATAGGCGGGCATCAGGCTGCAAAGTCCGAGAAGTCGAAACTGGTCTTCACGCTCCAACGCATCTTTTCGCCGGCCAATTCGTCATCGGCAAAGCCGGCCGGAGCTGACAATCTTCTAGCCTCAAGGAAACGGGAACCTGTGGCGCCACCGCCATCGCCTAGCACCGCGGCGACTTTCGACCAGTCCTCATAGAAATACTCAGCCAAGAGCGGGATGACCTTGTGGCGCATGACATCTTCGACATCGGCTCGGCTACTGCAGCCGGTGAAATAAGCATGGCCGATTTGGTGTTCGCGATCAAAAAGATACTCAATCCGTTCGTTAAGTTCGATCAGCAGCTTGCACAGATCGATCCCATCTAGATTTCCGGCATTGAGCTGTCGTGCAGCCAGCGCCCGGCGAAGTTCTGCAACATCCGGCAGCAGCTCGCGGAAGGTGAAGCGACGGCGTAAGGCTGTGTCGAGAAGTGCAATTGAACGGTCCGCAGTGTTCATCGTGCCAACGATATGCAAATTCGCCGGCACGCCGAATTCATCTCGCGAGTACGGAAGATGCACTTTTAGTGCATTAGGCTGTCCTAGGCGCTTGTCAGGTTCCAAGAGCGTGATCAGCTCGCCAAAGACCTTTGAGATGTTGGCCCGATTGATCTCATCGATAATCAAGACGAAGGCCTCACGTTCAACGTCGGCGTCGATCTCTGTGATCGCGCTGTTCATATAACGCTCAAGGACCGGAATATTAAGGCGCTCCTTGTTCAGCCCATAGAGTGACCGCATCGTAAAGTTGCCGTCATAGATCTCCGTGACCGGAACGCCCGCTGGATCGTGCCAGAGCCATTGGACGGCACGTCTATGTCCGAACCGTCCCTCGGGCCGTGGGCTATATACATAGGAACCAGTTACCTCGCCTATGGCTCGGATCAAGCGGTTCCCTTTAGAAACAATGATGATATCGCCGACTTTCAGCCGATTGCGAAACGTATCGGTGATCGAGACCCGCCCAGAGTGCATGGAGACCGGCCCCTCGATCTTGCTTTGGACTTCGCACGTTTTCAGGATCTCCTCGGCTTTTTCGAACTTTGGATCGCTCCAGTCGATGTCGTTCCAATCAAGGACGGTATAACCACCTTCGATAACTTCTTCGAAGAGCTCTTGATCGCCAGCATCCCTGCTGAAGCCCACCGACATCTTGTAAATCTGGCGACCTTCAGTGGTGATCCGATTGCTGATCGCTTTCTTGCCGAGCCCGGTTTCAGCTCGTTTCGCTATGCGCCGAAATATCCCGGGTACGGTTTCGAGCCGAAACCCTGCCGAAGTCTCTTCTTCACCATCATCTGATCCAGTAGTAGGCTGGCGACCTTCAACAAAATCCTCATAGGCCATCGATTGATGGAATGTGACGAATTCGATGCGGCCCTCGCCGACAAGGCGGTGATATTCGGCCATTAGAGCAAGGCGGTCGTTCCTGATCGATTCGGCTACAGCATCGCCTAGGCAAAGCCGCACTGCTTCCCAAGCGGTGGCGTAGGTTTTTCCGGTACCGGGCGGCCCGTAAAGAATCAGATTGGTCGTGGCGGGCATCGCGGTGGAAGGTTGAGGCGTCATAATTTTTTGCCGTTCTGGTTCAGCGAACTGATAGGTGAAGATTGTGGAACTACTGGGATTGGGCAGAGTGTGCTTCGGCGCTAAAACATGCGCGAGCTTTTGGAATTTCTCCCCACCGAGTGCACTGCAGATTGCTGGAAAGGCATCGTGCAGTCCCATATCCCGACTAAGATCGCTGGCCCGTATCGAAACTTCTGTCGCGTCGTTCTCGCGGGCCGGTTCGACATAGTAATTGCGGGCGCAGAGTCGGATACGGTCGGCATTATTGGAGAGATGCTCATAACGTTGGGGCGGGGGAACCGGTGCGTTATTAGCCTCAACGATGATGTATCCTACCGCGTGTAACTGGGCCGCGGCATCGGTCCTCTGTCCCCAGCCCCCGTTAAGCTGCGTCTTGTTTCTCAGGAAGCCAACGATCGGTTTCGTAGGGTAGACACGGTTTGACCGATCGCGCGTTGAGCGCACCCAGTAGTCGCGTGGCTCACCAAAGGCATCGAAGAAGGCCGCATGCTCGCCTGATTGCTGATAGCGGTCGTACGCATCCATCGCCATTTCAACTTGCAAACGAGTTGGAGGGCTAACGTGTTCGGTGAGTTCTCGTGTCGCGGTAGGATTCGCTTGCCAGTGACCGCCGTTGCTGTTCCCGTCTATCACCACACCAGCTGCCAGGCTCGGGCTCGTGAAAACGTAGTCTTCTTCAAAGCGGTATAAGGCTGGATTGTCGTCGGGAACGAGAACACCCTCCCTAATCAGCCGATCACGTTCCCCGCGATTTCGTTTCACGGTCGGAGACCCTTCGCGCATCGCAGTTGAGCCAGCCCGAACAAGAAAGCCTGAAGCAACTGGTTTTCCAAAAGCCAATGCCAACTCTTTTTGTATAACCAACCAGTCATTATTATGCGCCTGCACGAAATTGTCCTCAGTGTTCTATAAGTTTGGAACGGCACAAAGCGTGTTTACAAGACACATCTGTTTGACGTTACCGCATTTTTACTTCGCGTCTCTAAAGCTACCACCCGTCACGCCAAACATCTTGCGCGCGCCACGTGCGCTCAGATCTTGAGGTCCATAGATTGCTTCAAGCCGCCAATTCGGGGGACCGCCCAGCCGTCGAACTGGCTCACCGCAGCCGCGAGGCCCAAATTCGTCTTTGCGAAACTATCGTATCGGGCGCTAACATTCCCCAAACCATTAAGCCGTTCCAATCTTCGCAGGATCTGCGGACTGCACGCTGGTGTCAGTCAATTCCAGCCGTCCGTGATCGACCCAAAATATTGCCACCCCTTTTAGTGGATGCTGCGGGAACAGCTCTGGGACCAACCCAGCATAGCTTGATAGCTGAGGCCAGTAGGGACCGAGGCCGTCACCACTGCCGCCAGATTTATGGTCGATGAGCAGGCACCCATTTGATCCGATGGCGAGAAGGTCAATAGTACCTGGGATCTCGGCCCCATCTCGAGTGAAACCAAGCACCGGGATCTCAGCGACAAGGTCTGTATAACCTTCCGCTGCAAGCCAGTTTTTCAGTGCGGTGGCACGCTCAGAAATCATATCGAGTGTGGCTGCGTCCAGTTCCGTCGCAGACGGCAACCCGTGCGCCAGGTCGGGTCGGGTCAGATAAGTGCGCAACGCGAGATGTAGGGCAGTACCACGGGCCGCGTCATTGAGCGTTGTCGGCCAAGGGGCGCCAAGAACGATGCTACGGGTTCCGGGCACCTCTCCCGCGCTGCGACTTTGCGAAGGCTGTAGCCGCCAGGGCGAGAGTGGTATTTCGGCCAAAGGCGTCGCGGGCCCGAACCGGGGCGTTATGCTTGAGACGCTATTTGCAAATTCGGTAAAGCCCGCCATCTCTGGCAATTGTTTAATGACCGCGGCGCAATCGACACGGCCGACCTTCAAGCAGTTGGTCCCGATCTGCGGTGCACAGTTGTCCGTAAAGACATGGAACAGGTTTGTTGCCTCTGGCGCGTCTTCCTCTCGGTCTTTCAGGAACCCGGGCCATTCCAGCACAATCCGGTCGCGCGCGCGTGTGAGAGCGACATAGAGCAAGTTTTTCGCATTGGCCTCGAAATCTTCCCGTCGATCTTCGATAAAGCGGCGCGTAGCCTCTGGCGCCGCAAACCCAGGTGTATGAACAAGCGCGGCCGAGCCAAGCACCACCGCCATATCGTCGATCCGGTCCAATGCATCGAATCGTGTTGTCGTGGAACCGGGCCAATCCTCAATACCGTTATCGAGCTCGGCCACGACAGTGATTGGCCATTCGCGGCCCTTCGAGGCATGCCAGGTTACGATCTCGACCACCTCGGCGTTGTTGGCAGCGGGATCGGGCCGGCGATCAAAATCGCGTTCATTCGCTCGGGCATCGAGCCAGCCGAGAAACACCTTCGCTGTTTCGCCATGGAATCCGGAAGCAGCTTTGAGATCGCGGTGCGCGCGCTCAAACTCGTTTGCCTCAGCCTCCAGTCGAAGGAGATCGGCGCGGGATGCTGCTGCGTTAGGTTGGCAATCTGCCCAAAGGCGTAGGCCTGCGACCGACAGCACCAAATCCAAGGCCGCACCGACCGGAAGACTTGCCATTTGATCGGACAAGGCTGCAAGGCGAATCAGGACCGGGTCATCGGCCAACCGCCCGGCAGTCTGGGCGGAAAGTGCAGTCTGCAGAAGTAGTGGATCGGGGCCCAGCGTGCGCAATAGTAGTCCAGAGTGAATATCGGCCGGGTTCGCGGCAAACGCAAGTGCGGCACGGGCGGCGGTTACAACGGGGCTCGTAGCCCAGCCGTCCTCGCTGATGCGGGCTGGGACACCGCGGGCGCGCAGTTCCTCTGCATAGCGGGCGGCTGTCGTGTGCCGGCAAACTAGCACCGCAATATCTGATGGTCGTGCAGGGCGCGATGCCCTGGTGAACCGGTCGGTTATTGTGTCACCATCCGTCAGGATGGCAGCGATGCGTTCAGCAATGTGTTCTTGTGGTTTCGATGCTGTGCGAACGCTACGCGATTTGGTTGCGATCAACACCTCGAGCGCCGGACCTGAGATCGGATCGCGCGTTGGTGTCAGTGAGTTGTAATGCGCGCCGAACAGGCCCACACCCATTGCATTGACGAACTGCATCACAGCCGGTGTCGATCGCCAGTTGCGATCAAGCGGCTGTGTTGCATCGGGATTCGCCGTCGCGAGAGCCTGTGACAAGCGCGGGTCGGCGCCCTGAAACCCCATGATCGACTGTTTAACGTCGCCAACCAGCAGTGTGCGCGTCGCATGTGCGCCAAGCTGCCAAAGAAGGGCGAATTGCACGGGATTGGTATCCTGGAACTCATCGATGATGACGCAATCTATCTCGCCGAGCACAGCTTGGAGCACGGCAGGGTCGGTGCGCAAAAGTCGTTCCGCCCCGGTAATCATGTCGGCGAAGTCGATTAGGCCCAATGCCTTTTTACGAGTCTCATAGGCTTCCATAACCTCTTGGGCACACGCGATCAGGCAGGAGAGGTGCAACTTTGCATCAGCAAGAGGGCCGGGGTGGGCGGGAAGAACGTCAGCCGCCGCCATAATAGCGGTGGCAAGATCGTCGTATCCTTCCGGCGTCTTGCTGCTTCGGTTCGAGACAAACAAACCGCGTAAGTCGTTCCAAAGCTTCCAGTCCCGGTCGAGAAGATCGGGCGAGTGATGAACCCGTTTGAATAGCGCCAGATTCTTCTCAAGCTTTTCGACATTGCCTTTGGCAGTGATGTGAGCCATGCCGCCTTCCGGGAAGCTCGCAACCATTGTCTGAATAGCCGCTCCCAACGCGTCACGAGCAGCTGTCGGATCTGACAGGACCTTACCATAGATCGTATCCAGTCGCGACAGCGCCGGTGGGAGCAGGCCGCGATCACGCCCTTTGTCACCAAGACCGCGCAAGAGATCAATCATCGACAATACCCGGCCGCGTAGAGAATCTTCGACCGTGTCGCCTGTCTGCCAGTTTGCTTCATAGCCAAAACGTTCTGGCTCGGCCTTGATGGGATCAAGCGATTTCGCATGCGCCAGTGACTGACGGATCAACAGGTCTCGCTCCGCATCACCCAGATGCCGCGGTTGCGGCGAAGCACCTGCCGCTAGCGCATGTTCGGTCAAAAGCCTGAGGCCCAGCCCATGGATAGTTGATACATATGCGCGCTCGACCGCCATAGCCTCCGAAACGAGACCATCTGCTAGAAGCCCGGCACGGATGCGTTCACGAAGTTCAGCCGCAGCGGTCTCAGTGAAAGTCACGGCCAGAATGCGCTCGGGCCTAACCACACCGCGTTTGACCCAGTCAGAAAGCTGGGTCTTAATTCGGTGCGTCTTCCCGGCGCCAGCGCCCGCTGGAACGATTATCAATCCTTGATCCATGGTCATCCCTCCTCGACCTGACGAATGAAGGCTTTGACGAGGGGAGAGCCGTCGGTCAGCGCATAGGGCGTAAAGCCTGCCTCTTTCCTAAAGAATTTTTCATCATCGGACGTGTTGAGGACCACCCTACCTGCGCCCAGTTCCTCCAGTCGCGCCGTTAGCTTTTCCACGGCGCTATCACTCACGGTATGTCCCATGTCGCGCGCCGGAGAACCGTCGGAAAGCGTCAGCCCAGAGGTCAGGAAGCCTCCGTCGTTCATAAGGTGATATGCAACGGCAACCTTGCGTCCAATCAACGGATCCATCCCGTCGTTCTCGCGTCGGTTTGGCCGGGAAATCATGTCGCGGTAGAGCCCAGCCTGCAGATCCCAAGCCGCCTCCATTCGCTTACGTCGACCCGACGTTCCGCTCTTCTTGTGATCGACGACTAACAAAGTACCATCGGGCAACTCGAGGATTGCATCTGCTTTGCCATGCAGCTGGATGCCGTGTGCTTCCCCCGCCAACCAGATCTCGTTGCCAATAATCTTTGCATTCAGCGCCAACAGATGATCGCGCCAGCGTAGCGCGGCAGCCAGGATTTCGCGTTCCAGTCCCTTGCGTTCCATCTCCCACGACGGGCTTCGGAGATAGCCAGCATGGCGCATCAACGCACGATCATAAGCCTCGGGGACCGCAGCGGTCAGTGTTTCGGTATCCGGGACCGGCTGATCCTTCAAGAAGATATGTTCGAAGACATCATGGGCGATATTGCCCTTCGCTATAACATCAAGCTCGTCGGCCGACCACGACATATCCTCCGCTCCGACCTCAGCAAGGAGCCAGGCAAGTGGGCTGACGAGCAGCGTCTCCAGCCGCGAAGGCGATTGCGGCTTTGCCGTTCCGTCATCCGTGCGACGAAGAGAGAGGAGATCTTGCCCAGGAAAGTCCAGAGCCTCGGGGAGGTCTGGTTGCATGGGTAATGGCGGGAGATGGTGATGCATGATTGGCCAGTCTGAAGGCGAGAGCCGCGACAAATCAGTGATGAGATCGCTCGCGTCGTCGAGGTTATGGATCGAGCGCGCAATAAGTGACAGCCCTGCAGATGGCTGTAGTTTCGTGCCCGACAAATCGCGCCAAGGGATCAGAAAAGTGACACTTCCGGAGGTCGCCTGCAGTTGATGATCAAAGTGCGCAAGCCCTTGTGCCAGGCTCGCGGCGCGCCCCCGCAATGCGAGACCTGTCGCGGCATGGATCGAAGTAACTTCGCTGTCCAGGAAAATCGGATTGGCGCGCGGGCGTGTTGGATACAGCCCGTCAGTAAAGTCGGAGATGATCAAATGCTGGCAGGGACGCCAAGGGCTCTCATGCGCGAGCAACAGGCTAACGCCTTCCAGATTGCGCACCGGATCTGCGTTTCCAGGCGCCATCACCTGAATGCCGCGCAGAATCCCTTCCCAATCCGGTGACCCCTCGCCTGGAGGGACAGATAGGCGGGCTCTAACTTTGTCACCTTCGGTAATCTGATCGCAGATGCGGTCGAGAAGGAAACGTAACTGCGCCAAGCTGCTTGCAGAGGCACGAATATCATCCCAAAGCGCCTTGTGCGCCGGGTATGCCGTTAGGATTTGACCGCGGAAGTCCCCGCTCATCAGGCTTTCAGCGAGATTTCGGCCCGTCACAGGGCACCAAGGCATAAGTGGAGACAGCACGAGGCTTGCCAGTACCATAGCGGGCGTTGGCGGGCGTTTGGCAAGCGCCAGGTGTAATGCAGTTTCGCCAACGACATCGCGTTTTGGCAGGTCCGCGGGTAGGCCAGACAGCGGAATACCCTGTGCAGAGAAAGCACGGGCGATCTGTTGCGGGCTTCCAGCCGTCAGCACAGCAATCTCGCGAGCCGGCGTCCCTTCGTCAATCAGTGCTCGAGCACGGGCAGCGGCGAAATCTGCACAGGCCGCAGGATCTCTTAAGCCGTAGAAAGAAAGGCTAAAATCGATGGGGCCCGTCTCGATTTGAGGGGCCGTCAACCCGCCTTGGAGGGCGTGCAGCCGGCTACCGATCGCCGCTGTGCGATCGCGTGGCGAGGCGGGGACTGAGCCGAACTCGTCCTTTAATCGGGCGTAAAGCATCTGCATTGCGGCGGGCGCGAGCGGATCGAGAGAACCCTCGACAACTGAGATCGGAGTAAGAAAGCTTCCATGGGACAAATTCAGGACATGGCGTATTGGCGGCAGACCTTCGGGCAGCGCATCCCCCAGTTCCTGCCACAGTCCGACCAACGCCGTCAGATGCCGTCCCGCCCTGCTGTCGGGCAGGGAACCTACCGTCGGTATCTGCAAATCCGGTGTAGCAAGTATCAGGTCCTCCAAGGCTGCAGTCACCGCAGAAATCGTTTCAATGGGCGCGTTCGAGAGACTATCCGCCCAAACTGGATCAGAGGAGTTTGCGATGGCGCGACCGGGTGCCCATTCGGTCACCTTTGGCGCTAGACTCAGTTCGGCCAAAGCGGTGTCGGACAATCGGTATTGGAGGCCAGAGCGTGCATCGGCGACGAGAAAGGGATAATGCATAGGAGCCTCCGATGAATAGCTATTTGTATGAAGCGAAATCGTTCGAAACAGTAGGCGCAGTGATAATCCGCGATGAAAGCAATTGCATATCGACAGATCCGAAATTCATCCATAACGTGTATGGGTGTCAATATCTGACATACTTGTTCAAAGGAAATTAGTCTTGCCGTTCTCCAAGTCTCAAGACCTCATCAGACTTGCGCGGCTGGCTGCTGTTCGGCGAACCGGAATCAGTCTCGATGAAATTCGTGAAGAGTTCGGCATCTCGCATCGAACAGCGCAGCGTATGACTGAGGCGCTTGAGGCCGTGTTCGGTAACGTGGAGACGGTTACCGGCCCGGATCGTCGACGACGGTGGCGCGTTCTTGATCCGGTTCTGGAAAAACTGCAATTGAGACAGGAAACAGCGATTGAGGCGCTGGAAATCGCGAGCAAAACAGCGCGCGGCGAGGGGCGTTTGCGTCACGCTGCTGCACTCGATGACCTTCGCGGCGGACTGCTTGCGCGTCTCACGCCGAAAGATGCTCTTCGCACTGAGGCAGATGTCGAAGCCGTCCTTTTAGGGATGGGATCGGTCGCACGCCCCGGACCGCGGGTCAATTTAGTCCCGGCTGTTGTCGACGCTGTTATTGAAGCCTTGCGGGGACCATTCAGATTACGGATGCGGTACGGAACCATGGATGCGCCGGAACGTGTCGTCGAGCCTCATGGTTTCTTACTTGGGCATCGGAGCTATCTCGTAGCACGCCAGCCAGAACGCGGAGACGAGATGCGGAACTTCCGCATGGATAGGATACTGAGTGCTCAGAGTTTGGACGAAAGCTTCAATATCGCGCCAGGGTTTTCGCTCGAAGACTACACCGCCAGATCGTTCGGCGTTTACCAGAATCCGAAGCAATATGACGAAGTCATCTGGCGTTTCGCTCCGCATGCCGCAGCGCGGGCGGCTGAGTTCTCCTTCCACCCAAAGCAGACCGTCGAGCCACAAGAAGATGGAAGCCTAATTGTACGCTTTCATGCGGCAGGCTGGCTTGAAATGGCATGGCACCTTTATTCATGGGGCGATGCAGTCGAAGTAGTTGCGCCCGAAGGGCTGCGTAGCTTGATCGAAAACCACCGCAGAACTGACTTCGATTCATTGCCATAAGCCGTTTCGGTGCGGATGCTATCTCGTGATTTCATTGGGTGACAGTTTTTGACACCCACGCTCCTTTATTATCCTAATGCCCGATTCACAGGCATTTCGTAAAGGAGAAGACAGATGGCAAAAGGAAAAGGAAGCGGAAGCAACTTCCGCAGCGCAATCACTGGAAAGTTCGTCACACCCAAGCAGGGACGTTCGAATCCCAGAACGACCGTGCGAGAAGCGAAAAATGGCGGGAGCACCGGAGGCACGTACAGGAGTGCTATTTCTGGCAGGTTCGTGACTACAAGATATGGCAAGTCACATCCGCGCACGACCGTCAAGGACAGTTGATCAGAAGGTTTTAAGGGGTTTTCCGATGGTTCAATGTACAGCACCCAGAGAAGGGCATCGTTCAGCGAATGCGGCTGCGAACTGCCCTGCATGTCGAGGTAGCAGCCGTTACGGTGGTTATCGCAGCTATAGCAGTTACAGTAGCGGTCATGGATCGTATTCCTCGTATTCACCTTCATCCAGCTCCTCGTCGGTACGCAGCAGCGGCGGATCAGGCCGGGTAAGAGCAAGGTGGTCGAAGGTTGGTTCGACGATTTTGTATACACCAACAGAAGTTCGGGCGCTTACGCCAATCCGGGAAACCGCCGAGAACCGAGCGCTATTACCTGATCTCCGCGACGTTTTTCTGTGCCATGCCTGGGACGATCGGCAGGGGGACGCCAAGGATTTGCACGATCTGCTCGAAGCACGTGGCGTATCAGTCTGGTTCAGCGAAAAGGATGTCGCCCTTGGTACCTCGTTGCTTCGCGAGATCGACAAGGGCTTGGTGAAGTCACGAGTAGGGATCGTGTTGGTAACACCGGCATTGCTTCGCCGTCTTCCAGCAGCAGGCGTTGCTGACAAGGAGCTTTCAGCGCTCTTGGCGACCGAACAGCTCGTGCCCATTGTCCATAATACGACGTATGAAGCCCTCCGCAATGTCAGCCCCCTTTTGGCTTCACGCAGCGGGTTGAGCACCGGGGAAGATACGATGGCAATGGTAGCAGACAAACTCGCCGAACTCGTTGCGACCTAAACCTATTTGGGATCACCCCCATGTTGAAAACCAATACCCGTCAGGCCAACTGGCGCCGAGCCAATCCAGCAAAATATGACGCTCACCTCGCCGTCCAGAGGGCGGTGAAGGCTGGTGACCTAGAGAAACAAACGTGCGAGGTTTGTGGGGTTGTTGCCGTCGATGCTCATCATGACCGGTACGACGAGCCTCTGAAAGTACGTTGGCTTTGCCGACTACATCACACCCGTCTTCACCACCGCGGCGAGGATATGTTCCCAATTCGACACCGAGGCTGCCGGTGATGCGGATTACAGAATATTTTCAAGCGATTGAGATTTCGAAATGGCGGGGCGTTGGTTCAGCTCCCATCAAGGTGAAGAATGCAGCGGTGTGGCGCACACGGAAATCTTCTATAGACGTTGTAATTCATATGCATTACGATTGATCTTTCAGTTGGAGATAACTATGGCTTCGAACGCACTCGTTCAAACTCGCATTGATGCTGAAGTTCGAGATCGTGCCTCTGCGGTGCTTGAGAGCATGGGTCTTACGGTGTCGGACGCAGTTCGTATCTTACTCACCCGGACGGCGAACGAGGGAGCACTACCGCTCGAACTTATATCAGGCAGCGAAGCTCATGATACTTGGTTTCGCAGCAAGGTCCTTGAAGCGCTGAACGACACGCGACCTGACGTTTCGGATGATGAAGTCGAGGCTCATTTCGAAAAAAGGCGAGCGGCAGCGCGCGTTAAAGCAGCGGCGCGCAAGTCGTGAAGCTTACCTGGTCAGCGTTTGCGTTGTCAGATCGAGACGCCATCTTCACCTTTATCGAGGCGGATAGTCCCTCAGCTGCCATCATGGTCGACGAACGGATCGTCGCGGCTGCTCGTCGCTTAATTGATTTTCCGGCGAGTGGTCGTGTTGGCAGAATTGCCGGGACGCGCGAACTGGTGATCAACGGTACCCCATATGTCGCGGCTTATGCTGTAACGCAATCGGCGGTTCGCATTCTCCGCGTACTTCATGGCGCACAGGAATGGCCAGACACTATTCCTACCAGCTAGGCTCCGAACTTCATGTCTGGGATCAACGGGTCGCCAATTCGATTCCGTTCAAGAGCTTTGTCATTAGCTAGATCTGGTGGCCATCGCCTCTCGGGGTCTTGATCGCCGTGGTGGCGCAGATCTTGCAACAGGACGCCTTCATCCGCGAAACCGCACAGCCTCGAGGAAGGCTGTAAACGCCGTGGAAGCATGCCGCCGGTGCGGATAGTAGAGGTGATAGCCCGGCAGATCTGGTGTGAACTTGGCGAGCGCCCGCGTCAGTCGTCCAGACGCGACGTGGGGCTGGACCTGATCGAGCGGCAGATAGGCGATGCCATGACCATCGAGCGCGGCGTCGAGGATCAAGTCGATGGTGTTCAGGACGAGCGGACCGTCGACCCTGACCCGCGTCTCGCGGCCGCCGCGCATCAGCCGCCACTTGTTCAGCGTTCCGGAGGTCGGGAGCCGCAGATTGATCGCGCGATGATCGATGAGTTGCGCGGGCGCAGTGGGAATGGGGTGCGTGCGGAAATAGTCCGGCGAGCCGACGATGGCCATCGGAATGTCGGGGCCGATCCGCACCGCGATCATGTCCTTCGACATCTCCCCGCCGAGCCGCACACCGGCGTCGAAACGATCGGCGACGACATCGGACAGGCCATAGTCGATGGTGAACTCAACGGAAATGTCCGGATTGTCGGGCAGCAGCCGCTTCATGGCGGGAAGCAGCAATGTCTTGGCCGCGTGCTCTACGGTGGTGATGCGGATGATGCCGGTGGGCCGGTCGCGCAGTTCACCCAGGGAAGCGATGGCCGTGTCGAGATCGTGCAGCATCGGGCCGAGGGTCGCGAGCAGACGTTCCCCGGCATCGGTTGGCGCGACGCTGCGCGTCGTGCGCGACAGAAGCCGCAGGCCGAGCCTTTCCTCGCTGCGCCGCACGATCTGGCTGAGCGCAGATTGCGCCATGCCGAGACGTGCGGCCGCCTTGGTGAAGCTGCGCTCTTCGGCAACCACCACAAACGCCGCAAGATCGGCGATCTCATCCCGTCTCATTCATCACTCCAGTGATAAGGCCAAGCGTAATTATCCCTCTAATCGAGGCAATTGTTTTGTCTTAGATTCTCTCCATCAGCAAGAGACATGCGATCCCATATCGAAAAGGAACCGAAAACATGGGCAAGATCAGCTTCAAGAACTCGAACAACCCGACAATCACCATGTCAGCGGTGATCAACTTTCCCGAAGGCTTCGACGAGAGCAAAACCTATCCGGCGATTGTCGTCTCGCATCCCGGCGGCGGCGTGAAGGAGCAGACGGCCGGCACCTATGCGGCCAAGCTCGCCCACTTCGGTTTTGTAACCATCGCCTATGACGCCTCCTATCAAGGCGAAAGCGGCGGCGAGCCGCGCCAGCTCGAAAATCCCTACATCCGCACCGAGGACGTCAGCGCCGTCATCGACTACCTGACCACCCTGCCTTATGTGGACAACCGCCGCATCGGCGCCATGGGCATCTGCGCCGGCGCTGGCTACACCGCCAACGCCGCGATCCAGGATCGTCGCATCAAGGCCATCGGCACGGTCAGCGCCGTCAATATCGGCTCGATGTTCCGCAACGGCTGGGAGAACACCGTCAAGTCCATCGATGCGCTGCCTTATATCGAGGCTGGCTCCAACGCCCGCACCGAGGATGCGAAGGCGGGCTCCGCCACGATGCCGCTGGCTCCGGTGAACGAAGCGGACGCGCCGAACGAAGAGCTTCGTCAGGCATGGGAATATTACCACACCGCCCGCGCGCAGTGCCCAACCTCACCTGGCGTCGCAACCTTGCGCAGCTTGAACCAGATCATCACCTACGACGCTTATCACATGGCCGACGTCTATCTGACCCAGCCGATCCAGATCGTCGCGGGCAGCGTGGCGGGCAGCAAATGGATGAGCGACGACCTCTTTGATCGTGCCGCCAGCACGGACAAGGCGTTCCATATCGTCGAGGGCGCCAATCACATGGAACTCTATGACGGCGAGAAATATGTCGACGAAGCCGTCTCGGTGCTCGCGCCGTTCTTCACGACGAAGCTCTCGGTTTGAATCATAGCGGCGTGGTGAACGCCATGTGGGCCGGCATCGTCGGTCCACACGGATTGCGCACCCCCTCACAAGGAAAACAACATGAAAACCGTTCAGATCAAGAACCCCGATATGGCTTGGCATATTGCCGCCAATATCCTGTTCCCGCCGGCGTTCGACGAAGCGAAGACCTATCCCACCATCGTCAGCGTCCACCCGTTCGGAAGCTGCAAGGAGCAGACCTCGGGCAATGTCTATGGCAAGGCGCTGGCTGAGCAGGGCTTCGTCGTTATCGCTTATGACGCCAGCTTCCAGGGCGCATCCGGCGGTAGCCTCCGCTGGATCGAAAGCCCCTCCCAGCGGGTCGAGGACATCAGCCACGTCATCGACTATGCCGTGACGCTGCCCTATGTCGATGCCGACCGCATCGGCGTGATCGGCGTTTGCGGTGGCGGCGGCTACGTCCTCAACGCCACCTTGACCGAGAAGCGCATCAAGGCCGTCGTCGGCATCACCCCGGTCAATATCGGCCGTCTCTTCCGCGAGGGCTTCAGCGGCTACAATCCGCTTGGCGCGCTGGAAGCCATGGCGGCGCAGCGCACCGCGGAAGCACGCGGCGGCGAGCTTCAGGTCAATGAACTGCTGCCCGCAAGCCCTGAAGTCGCCACGCAAGCCGGCCTTACCGAACGCGACGTGTTCGAGGCGACCGACTATTACAAGACGCCGCGCGGTCAGCAGGAAGGCGGCTGGACCCGGATGTTGTTCAGCCATGCCCAGAAGACGCTGGCCTGGGATGCCTTCGCCTTCGCCGAGACGCTGCTGACCCAGCCGATGATGGTGGTGATCGGCCAGAAGGTCGGCGCTTTCGGTGCATTCCGCGACGGCATGGAGGCCTATGGCCGCGCCGTCGCCTCGAAGGATCGCCAGCTCGTCTCGCTGGAAGACTGGTCGCACTACGATCTCTACGACAAGCCGGAGCCGGTCGGCCTCGCGCTCGAAAAGCTCGTGCCGTTCCTAAAGCAGCATCTGGCCTGATCGGCCGCGGCGCCGTAGCTACTGAGTTATTTTAGATTCATAATTATAGGGTCGGCGGTTCGACCCCGCTCAAGGCGAAGAGGTCGGTCAATTGGGCGGAAAACGAACGATTGTAAATCGAGGCAGCCCGCTCTTTTACGAAGAACACGGCTGACGCAAGGCGCCTACCGTTCTAGCTGCCGTCGCTTTTCGACGAGGAAGTCGACGAAGACCCGCAGCTTGGCCGGCATCTGGTCGCGGGATGGCACATAGAGATTGAAGCCCTCGAAAGGCAGGCACCAATCCTCCATCACGCGCACCAATGCGCCGGAAGCCAGATGCTGACGCACTGCAAAGTCCAGATGCATAACAAGGCCGAGTCCTTGGAGCGCGGCACTCAGCATGACGTCGTCGCTGTTGGTGGCGAATGTTCCAAGCGGCTGGTACAGCCGCTCCTCGCCCGACCGAGGGTCCGTTAGCTCCCAGCGGAAAACGGCTCCGCTGCTCGACTGGCGAAAGCCGAGGCAATTGTGTTTCGCTAGGTCCTCGAACAGCTTCGGGGCCGGATTGGCCGCGAAGTAGGCCGGCGAAGCGACGACGGCAAGGCAAACAGGTGGCGTGATCGGTACGGCAACCATCGTGTCTGTCACGCTTTCGCGCAGACGAATGCCCG